>DATFWL010000076.1:0-9720 GCA_035259385.1 Vicinamibacterales bacterium
GGCCACGGCATGCCGAAGATCGTGGACGGCGTGGCGGTCCGGAACACTGGGAAGCCCCTCGGCTACCTCCCGGTGATGACCGATGCGACCAAGGCGACAACCTTCGACGACATCGGCACCGAGCTGAACGTGTTCGACACCGCGACCAACACGTTCGCCTACCGCTACGTCGACTTCGAGCGCAACAAGTCGCTGCTGGTCACGCCGGGCGCGATCGTCGACCTCGGCGATTTCGATCCCGGCCAGCTGATCATCCGCGGCAGCGGCGCCGAACAGATGACGGTGCGCGGCGATCTGCTGTTCGTCTCGCAGCTGCACTCGGACGAGATCGAGGTGTTCCGCATCAACCAGAATCCTGCCGATTCGTCGCAGATCCTCACCGAGCTCGGGATGCAGTTCACTGGAGGGATCACGCCGCAGGGTCTCGCCGTGTCCCCCGACGGCCAGACGCTGTTCGTCGCCAACATGCAGACCGAAGACATCTCGTTCCTCGGCGTCAACCCCGACGGCAGCCTGGTGCGCCAGGGGGTGCTGCCAGTCGGCGTCACCGACTCCACGCCCGATCCGGTGAAGGGCGGAAACGGCGATCATCTGTTCGCGACCCACGAAGAAGTCGGCCTGCGCTGGCTGTTCACGCAGTCGTACTCCGACGACGGCCAGAAGTCGTGCGGACACTGCCACTGGCAGAGCCGCCACGACGGCAACCAGTGGAACGTCGGCGGCAACGCGGTCGGCGGGCCGAAGGCAGTGCCGCAGAACAAGGATCTGTCGGACAACTGGCCGCAGTGGTTCGAGGGGCTGCTCAACAACATGAGCGGCTATGCCTCCAGCTGCAACGGCGAGCTCGTCGTCGCCGAGCGCAGGACGGCGGTGTTCCCGCAAGCCACGCTCGCCGAGCGGCTGCAGGCCCGCGACGCCTTCGTGCAGCAGAAGACTGCCGAGAACTCCACCGCGATCGGACGATCGGATCTGAGCGGCGACGCGTTCAGCATCGGCTACTACGACATGGCGTTCGCGCAGATTCTGTGGACGCAGAACGAAACGCGGCTGATGCCGAACCCGCTGACGCAGTTCCCGGACACGGTCAGCGCCGACCAGATCGCGCGAGGGAAATTCCTGTTCACGGCTGAAGTCGCCGACGGCGGCAGCGGCTGCGCCAGCTGCCATCACAACGGCAACAAGATCACCAACGGCTCAGTGGACGACACCTTCCAGGACTTCAACATCCACGAGCCGGGCGTGATCTCGGAGACGACGGTCAGCAACGACGGCGTCTTCCTGCGCCTCGATGCGAACTACATCTTCAAGCCGTTCGCGCCGCCCGCGGACGTCGGCGGCCGCCAGAACATCAGCAGCCGGAACACCAAGCACCTGCGCGCGTTCTGGGACAGCGTCCCGCGGTGGCTCGATCACGGGTCGGCGCACACCATCCGCGAGATTCTGCTGGGGCCGGATTCTCCGCTGCTGCAACCCGGCGAGCGCGGTTTCAACTTCCGGACGGTGCGCACCGACCACACGCGTCGCGTCGCGCACAACTTCCTCGGCGGTAAGCCGGTCGTGCTGCCGACGGAAGTGCCGATCACGATGGCCGACAGCGGCGGCGGCTTAGCGGGTGACGCGAAGGGGCCGATCTACGTCAGTCTCGACGCGCCGACGCAGGTCTCGCCGCCGGACCTGGCGTATCCGGAGGGCCGTCTGCTTATTGATCAGCTCGGCACCGCCAACCTCGCGCCGCTCATCGTCAATGGTCAGATCAATCCGGCGCTCGCCGCGAACCACATCATGGTGATCAAAGACACGCACGGCAAAACCTCGCAGCTGAGCAAGGCGGATATCGACGCGCTGTCGAAGTATCTGATGTCGCTGGAGAAGGCGCAGAGGTGACGAGGCGCGTCGCGAGACACGGCCACACCACATAGTGTGTGGTCGTGAGTCCGCCGATCCGGCAACCGGCGCTCGGCACGGCCGTACGGCTGAGCTCGGCGATCTGGATCGGCGGCTGCAGTCACGGCGGCGTCCGGCGGCTCCCTCGACCCGTCGGTCGTCGCCGTTACCGCGGTCGCGCCACGTCGGGTAGCACGATCGTGCAGACCCGACGCTGCCCGGCGCGTTATTCTCGCGCGTCCGAATCCAGGCGGCATTCCGCCAACGGAATTCAGAGTCCGCGGACACGGCGCTGCCGGTCGCGTACGAATTGCGTCAATAGCCGCACGCGCGGTGGACAGGCTCGGCGCGCGCGATTAGAATAGCCCTTCCCCGAACTCTCCCGTCGAGCGAGGACATCGTGGTTCCATCTACACGTGCCGTGTCGGCGGCCTCAGACGACGATCGCGCAATCGCGTCCGTCGTCCTCACGTGTTCGCGCTGCGGCCACGAGGACCGCATGCTGGCGATGTCGTACGCGCGGTGGACCGATGGCATTCTCTGCGGCCTGTGCGGGCCACCGTACGTGAAGATGCACGCGCGTGCCGAAGGGAACATGGGCTCGGGGCCGGGGGCTCGCTGAAAGGGCCTACGCCTACCCCCCCTACGCATCGGGTGGAGCGTCCCGCTGCTCGAACGCAAATGTCAGGCGATCGTCCGCGACGCCAATCGTCACGGTTCCGCCGTTTTCGAGCGCACCGAACAGAATCTCGTCGGTCAGGCGATCGCGGACTTCCCTCTGAATGACGCGCGCGAGCGGACGGGCGCCGAACTTCGGATCGTAGCCCTTCATCGCGAGCCACGCCCGCGCCTCGGGGAGCAGCGTGATCGCGACGTGGCGCTCGGCGAGCTGTCCCTCGAGCTGCAGAATGAACTTCTCGACGATCGTTTCCATCGCGGCCGGCGACAGCGCGTGGAACGTGACGATCGCGTCGAGCCGGTTGCGGAACTCGGGGCTGAACACGCGTTCGATCGCGCTCTTCGCCTTGCCCTCGCCGGTGCCGGCGCCTTCGGAGAACCCGATCGTCGCCGCGCTCATCTCGCGCGACCCGGCGTTCGACGTCAGGATCAGCACCGCGTTCCGGAAATCGGCCTTGCGGCCGGTGTTGTCGGTCAGCGTCGCGTGATCCATCACCTGCAGCAGGATGTTGTAGATGTCGGGGTGCGCCTTCTCGATCTCGTCGAGCAGCACCACGCTGTACGGATGCGTGCGCACGGCGTCCACGAGCAGACCGCCCTGCTCGAAGCCGACGTACCCGGGCGGCGCCCCGATCAGCCGCGCGACGGCGTGCTTCTCCATGTACTCGCTCATGTCGAAGCGGATGAACTCGTTGCCGAGCTGCAGCGCCAGCTGCTTCGCGAGTTCCGTCTTGCCCACACCGGTCGGGCCGGTGAAGAGGAAGGCGCCGGTCGGCCGTTCCGGCTGGCCGAGGCCGGCGCGCGATCGCTTGATCGCCTGGGCGACCAGGTTAACGGCGTCCGACTGCCCGAAGACGACGCGATTCAGCGCCTCCTCGAGCGTGCGCAACCGCTCGCGGTCCGACGACGACGCCTGGCGCGCCGGAATCCGGGCCACGCGCGCGACGATCGTTTCGATGTCGGGCGCGTCCACCGTCGCGGTCGTTCCGGATGCGGTCTTCAGGCGCGTGACGGCGCCGGCCTCGTCGATGAGATCGATGGCGCTGTCGGGCAGGCGATAGTCGCGCAGGTGGCGCGACGCCAGCCTGGCGGCCGCCTCGAGTGCCTTGTCCGTGTAGCTGACGTCGTGATGCGCCTCATAGCGGCTGCGCAGTCCCGCCAGAATCCGCACCGTCTCGTCGATCGACGGTTCGTCGATCGCGATCTTCTGCAGCCGCCGCGCCAGCGCGCGGTCCTTCTCGATGTGCTTGAACTCATCGAAGGTCGTCGATCCGATGATGCGCAGATCGCCGGCGGTCAGCAACGGCTTCATCATCGTCGCCAGATCCATCGTGCCGCCGGTGACGGCGCCGGCGCCGACCGTGGCGTGGATCTCGTCGATGAACAGAATCGCCTTCGGCCGCGCCGACAGCGCCTGAATGACCGCCTTGAAGCGCTCCTCGAAGTCGCCGCGGAAGCGCGTGCCGGCCAGCAGCGCGCCGGTGTCGAGCGCGAAGACCTCAGCGCCCTTCAGCAGCTCCTGGATGTCGTCGGCGAGCAGCCGGGTGGCAAGTCCCTCGGCCATCGCCGTCTTGCCGACGCCGGCCTCGCCGACGAACACCGGGTTGTTCTTGCGGCGCCGGCAGAGCACCTCGATGGTGCGCTGCAGCTCTTCGGTCCGGCCGATCAGCGGATCGAGCTTGCCCTGCCGCGCCCGCTCGGTGAGGTTCACGCAGTACGCGGACAGCGGATCGCGCGCGGTCGACGACTCCTCGTCGCCGACGCCGGCGGGCGCGCCGCCGCTCTCGCGCTCGCCGTCCGAGCCCGGCGGCAGCGGCGTCTTGGTCACGCCGTGCGAGATGTACTCGAGGACGTCGAGGCGCGTGATCCCCTGGTCCGCGAGCAGCCGCGCCGCGTGCGTCTTCGGCTGCTGGAGCAGGGCGGCGAGGATGTCGCCGGCGTTCGCCTCTTCGCGCTGCGCCGCCTGCACGTGCAGGATCGCGGTCTGGAGCACCTGCCGAAACGCCGCGGTCTGTTCCGGCTCATCGCCGCTGCCGCGCGGCAGTCGCTCGATCGAGGTCTCGAGATAGGCGCCCAGGTCGCGGCGCAGCTTGTTCAGATCGGCACCGCACGCGATGAGGATGCGCTCGCCGTCCGGATCGTGCGACAGCACGTAGAGCAGGTGTTCGAGCGTCAGATAGGCGTGGCGGCGCGAGACCGCCTCGCGCAGCGCAATGTGAAGGACGACGGCAACAGAGGCTGAGAACACGAGTACAGACTACCTTACGCTTCTTCGATCGTCGCCTTCAACGGGTAGCCTGCGTCGCGGGCGACGGCCGCGACACGGTCCGCTTTCGTTTCCGCAATCTCCCAGGAGTACACGCCGGCGATCCCGCGGCCGTTGAGGTGCACCTGCATCATCACGCGGTAGGCCTCGGCCGGGGATTTCTGGAACAGCGTCTCGAGCACGTCGACGACGAACACCATCGGCGTGTAGTCGTCGTTGAGCAGGACCACGTTATAGAGCGTCGGCTCCTGCTGCCGTGTCTCGGGCCGCTGCTGCTCCTTGACGCCGCCGTCTGTTCCGCCTGGGCGGGGACTCATGCGTCAAGGGTACCACCAGGCGATCACCGGGTCATCGTCACCTGGCGATCAGCGGGTGATGAACGTGCCGTTGCGCAATTCGTTGAACGCCTGCTGGAGCTCGGCCTCCGTGTTCATCACGATCGGCCCGTACCACGCGACCGGTTCCTCGATCGGCCGCCCCGAGACCAGAAGGAACCGAATCCCTTCGTCGCCCGCCTGGACGACGACCTCGTCGCCGCGATCGAAGAGGACGAGCGATCGATTGCCGGTCTCGCCGGCGACCGGCGAGCGCGCGACGCCGCCGTCGGTCTGCTCGGTCAGCACGCCCTGCGGCTCCGAGGCGTCGCGGAAGGTTCCCGATCCGGCGAAGACGTACGCAAACGCGTGGTTGGCGCGATCGACCGCCAGGCGTTTGCGCGCGCCGGGCGGCACCGAGACGTCGAGGTACCGCGGATCGGCGGCAACGCCCTCGATCGGACCCTTCTTCCCCCAGAAGTCGCCGCAGATCACCCGCACCCGCGTGCCGTCGTCGTCGGCGATCTCTGGAATGTCGGCGGCGGCCACGTCCTGATAGCGAGGCGCCGTCATCTTCAGGGAGGAAGGAAGATTCGCCCAGAGCTGGAAGCCGTGCATGCGGCCGTGCGCGTCGCCTTTCGGCATCTCCTGGTGGAGGATGCCGCGTCCCGCGGTCATCCACTGGACGTCCCCCGCGCCGAGATTGCCGCGGTTGCCGAGGCTGTCGCCGTGCTCGACCGTTCCCGCGAGCACATACGTGATCGTCTCGATGCCGCGATGCGGATGCCACGGAAAGCCCGCACGATAGTCGTCCGGCCGCTCGTTGCGGAAATCGTCGAGCAGCAGAAACGGATCGAACTCGGTGGTGTCACCGAACCCGAACGCGCGCTGCAGGCGGACGCCGGCGCCCTCGACGGTCGGCCTGGTGTGGATCACACGTTTGATCGGTCGAACGGACATCGCGACGGACTCCCTCCGGCTTCCTTCCGGTCTTCGAGCGTTACTGGCAACTATACCCATAGGGACGCCGCGAGGTCCCTTACGGGTGCATCGATCGTGGCGGCCGCCTTGCAGCCGGCAAAGGGCGGACAGCACGCAGACGATCGCCGTGATATGAGGTCGCGGCACGCGTGCGGTTGCACTTCGTGAACGCCTCCGACGGTTGCGAATTAAGAATTAGGGGAATTAAGAATTAAGAATTCGTGAATTGATTCGTGAGATTCCGCTTATCGAGGAGGATCGCACGAATGTACGAATTCTTACTTCCTAATTCGTCATTCCTAATTCACTGCGCGCGTTGGCTCACCAAACACCCGGACCCGGGCGGCACGGGCGTGGCCGTCCGGCTGCGGTTCGACGTTCACGATCACGCGGCGGCCGTGCGTGAGCGCCGACAGCGTTGCCGCGCCCTCCCGGCCGATCACAGCGGTTCGATCGTCGAGCACCAGGTCCACGGTCTGTCCCGATTTGTGGCGGACGCGGAGGTGCTCGCCGCTCACGTCGATGACGGTGCCGCGCAGTTCCCACGGTGCAAAGGGCGGCGCGCTCTGATGACTGCAGCCGGCGACGGTGGCCGCGATGGCGGCGAGGGCCAGGTGAACGAGCGCGCGCCTCACGCGGTCACCATCTCCGCGGCGGTGGTGGCACGGCGTCCGTGGAAGGTGACGAACAGCGCTGGCAGTACGATCAGCGTCAGCGCGGCGGCGGAGAACAGGCCGCCGATGATCACGACGGCGAGCGGCCGCTGCACTTCCGACCCGATGGCGTGCGAAATCGCCATCGGCATCAGCCCGAGCATCGCCAGCAGCGTCGTCATCAACACGGTCCGCAGGCGGACGATCGATCCCTGCATCGCCGCCTCGTGCGCGCTGACGCCGGTGCGCCGCACCTGGTTGAAGTAGCTGACCATGACCACGCCGTTCAGCACCGCCTGGCCGAACAGCGCGATGAACCCGATCGCCGCCGACACGCTCAAGTGAATGCCAGTGATGTACAGCGCGACGATGCCGCCGATCAACGCGAACGGCACGTTGAGCAGAATCAGCGCGGCGTCCTTGAACGTCCCGAAGGCGTTGAAGAGCAGCACGAAGATCAGGAGGATGCTGAGCGGCACGATCAGGCTGAGGCGCCGCATCGCCCGCTGCTGGTTCTCGAACTCGCCGCCCCAGGTCGTGTCGTAGCCGGCCGGCAGGTGGACGTGCGCCGTCACTTCGCGCTGCATGTCGGCGACGACGCCGCCCATGTCCCGTCCCTGGATGAACACGCCGATCGCCATCACGCGCATCCCCGACTCCCGCGCGATGTTCATGCTGCCGCTGCCGATCGACACCGTCGCGACCTCCGATAGCGGAATCCGCGGCCCGGCCGGGGTGTCCACCAGAACGTTCCGCAGCGCCTCGGGATCGCGGCGCTCGTCCTCGCTCAACCGCACCACCACGGTGAACCGGCGCTCGCCCTCCCAGAGCTCGGTCGCCGTCTTCCCGCCGAGCGCGGTCTCGATCACGTCCTCGACGTCCGACACGTTCAGGCCGTAGCGGGCGGCGCGCGCGCGATCGATCTCGATCTGCAGCTGCGGCACCTGACCGCCGCGATCGACGAACGCGCGCGCCACGCCCCTGACCGGCAGCACCGCCTTCAGGACGTCGGCCGCCGAACGGCGCAGCGTGTCCATGTCCTCGCCGAACACCTTGATGACGATCTGGCCGTCGATCTGCGAGATGCTTTCCAGCACGTTGTCGCGGATCGGCTGCGAGAAGCTCGGCTCGATCCCTGGAATCGCCTGCAGCGCGTCGTTCATCTGGCGGATCAGGTCGTCCTTCGAGACGCGCGGCGGCCACTGCTCGGCGGGCTTCACGTCGACCAGGAACTCCGCCATGTTGACCATCTTGGGATCGGTCCCATCCTCGGGCCGGCCGGCCTTGGACATCACCGACCGCACTTCGGGAAAGTGCCGCAGGACCGCGCGGATGCGCTTCAGCTGGTGCGACGTCTCGGTGACCGAGATCCCGGGCGGCAGCATGATGTTGATCCAGATCGATCCCTCGTTCAGCTCCGGCAGGAACTCGGTGCCGAGGCGCGGCGCGATCGCCAGGCTGGCGACCAGCGCGATCGTCGCGCCGGCGAGCACCAGCGTCCGGTGCTGGAGCGCGCGCGCCAGCAGCGGCTGATAGACGCGTTTGCACGTCCTCACCAGCGCGTTGTCCTCGTTGACGCCGCTCTTGCCGAGCATGAACAGGGAGAGCAGCGGCACCAGCGTCAGCGAGAAGAGCAGCGAGCCGATCAGCGCCGCGACCACCGTGTAGGCCATCGGCGCGAAGATGCGTCCCTCGTGGCGCTGCAGCGTGAAGATTGGCAGGTGCGCGATGATGATGATCAGGATCGAGAACACCGTCGGCCGGCCGACTTCCGCCGCCGCGTCCAGCACGATCGCCCGCGGGGCGCGCTGCTGCTCCTTCTGCTCGTGCAGATGGCGGAAGATGTTCTCCAGCACGATCACCGCCCCGTCGACGATGATGCCGAAGTCCATGGCGCCGAGCGACAGCAGGTTGGCGGGAATGCCGCGCAGCCGCAGGCCGATGAAGGTCGAGAGCAGCGACAGCGGAATCACGACCGCGACGATGCCGGCCGCGCGCAGGTTGCCGAGGAACAGGAACAGCACGAACGCGACCAGCAGCGCGCCTTCCAGCAGGTTGCGGAAGACCGTGTGCAGCGTCGTGTCGATCAGCTGGGTGCGGTCGTAGAACGGAGCGATCCGCGCCGGCTTCGGCAGACCCGTCGCGTTGATCGCCTCGACCGCCGACTTCACCGCCGTCAGCACCTCCGACGGGTTCTCGCCCTTCCGCATCAGCACGATCCCCGACACGATCTCGTCGTCGTCGTCCTGGCCGACGAGGCCCTGGCGCGGCACCGCGCTGGTCGCGATCTCGGCGATGTCGCGAATCAGCAGCGGCGTGCCGTTGTGCTGGGTGATGACGATGTCACCGATGTCGTCGGCCGAGCGCAGCATGCCGATGCCGCGGATCAGGTACTGCTGCTCGCCCTGCTCCAGAAAGCTCCCGCCGGCGTTGGCGTTGCCGCGGCCGAGCGCGGTGAACACCTGCTGCAGCGTGACGTTGTACGACTTCATCCTCGTCGTGTTGACGGTCACCTCGTACTGCTTGATGAAGCCGCCGAAGCTGACGACGTCGGCGACGCCGGGGATCATCTTCAGGCGCCGGCTGACGACCCAGTCCTGGAGGCTGCGCAGATCGGTGGCGCTCATCCCGTCGCCGCGCAGCCGGTAGCGGTAGATCTCGCCAATCGCCGTCGACAGCGGCGCGAGCTGCGGCTGCACCCCCGGCGGCAGATCGACTCCCTGCAGTCGCTCGAGCACCTGCTGCCGCGCGAAGTAGTCGTTGGCGTTGTCGTCGAAGGTCAGGATGATGTAGGAGAGGCCGAACTGGGTGTGCGAGAACATCCGCACCGCGTTCGGCAGCCCGCTCAATTCGATCTCGAGCGGGATGGTCACCTGCTTCTCGACCTCCTCGGGTGCGTGCCCGGGAAAGAGCGAGATCACCGTCACCTGCACGTCGGTGACGT
>DATFWL010000077.1:0-31760 GCA_035259385.1 Vicinamibacterales bacterium
TACCACCGGAAGGTGCAGTTGACATCGCCGGCGGTAGGCTACACGACGATCTGCGATCCGTACTGGTACGTCTGTTATCCGGCCGCCGTCTCGGTCGATAACATCCTCGGCGATCGCTCGTCGACCGACTTCGGGATCAACGTCGGCGGGGGCATCACGTTCGGCCACGAAGTGAAGTTCTACGTCGAGGCGCGCTACCACTACGTGTGGGGCCCGGCGATCAACGTTGCGGGCGGCGGCGCGGTGCCATCCGGTCTCCCGTCCAACACCAACGCAAGCTACTTCCCGCTGGTCTTCGGGGTGCGGTTCTAGAAGCGGAGCATGGCGGTGCGCCTACGGTTCGCTATTGCAGTCGTCGCGCTGGCAGCGACAGCCGCCTGTACGCCCGGGCCGCTCGGCGGGCCGGTGAATACCGGCTCCAACAAAGGGCCGGCGCGCGCAAGGGCAGACGCCGAACCGGGGGCGCTCGAGGCCACGCGGCAGAAATTTTTCGGCGTGTGGCAGCTCGTCGCGCTCGAATCGGTGCCGCCGAACGGCGGTGCGCGCGCGCCGATCGCGGCGACAGGCACGCTCACCTACGACGAATTCGGCAACCTGACGATCGACGCGCGCACCACCGATCGGAATGCTCCAGTCGCCGCGCGCGAGGTGAGCCGCCTGTCGTTCAAGGGACGTGCGGTGATCGACGTGCCGAACAGCGAGCTGAAGCTGATGGCCCTCACCGGCAACGTCGATCCGAACGAGGTCCTCTCGCCCGAGCGGCGGCGGAAGTTCGAGTTCGCCGAAGACACGCTGAAGCTGTCCTCGTTCGACGAGAAGGGCGTCGTCACCGCGATCTCGACATGGAAGCGGCAGCAGTAAGGAGCGGGCGATTCGCAATCCGATCACGGCACGTGCACAGCCCCGGGATGAGCCATGACGATGCGTTTCGCCCCTCTCCGCCGCAAGCTGATCGCCAGCCTGGCTGCGGCGACGCTGCTGACGCCGTCTCTCGCCGAGGTCGCACGCGCCCAGACCGGCGGATCGGCCAGCGCAGCGACGCCGATTGACGGCGGATGGCCACGCGCCTATCTCACGCCGCGCAACGCGCAGCTGATCGTCTACCAGCCGCAGATCGCCAGCTGGGATGCGCGCAAGCAGATGGTCGCGTATGCGGCGCTGTCCTATCAGCCGCAAGGCGCCTCGAAACCATCCCTCGGCATGGTGAAGGTCGAGTCGGCCACGTCGGTGTGGCTCCCCGATCGGCTGGTCCGGTTCTCGCCGGTTCGCGTCACCGAAACGAACTTCACGTCGCTCGGACGCGAGGAGCTCCAGGATGTCGCGTCGCAGATCACCTCGGGCATTCCAGACAGCGATCGGGTGATCGCGCTCGATCGCGTGCTGGCGAGCATCGACAAGAGTCAGATCATTCCGAAGAACGTCGAGAGCGTGAAAGCCGATCCGCCGGCGATCTTCTACAGCACCCGTCCGGCCATTCTCGTCGGCTTCGACGGCGAACCGATCTGGGCCGCCATCGAAATGAACGAGCTGAAGTTCGCCGTGAACACGAACTGGGACGTGTTCCAGCACGAGGCGACGCACACCGTCTATCTCCGCAACGGCCGCGTCTGGCTGAAGGCGAGCGACGTCAAGGGGCCGTGGTCTCGGGCAACGTCGCTGCCGCGTAGTTTTTCGAAGCTGCCGGCCGACGACAACTGGAAGGACGTGCGGGCGGCGCTGCCGCTCGCGCCCTCCGACGGAAAGCCGGTGCCCACGGTCTTCGTCACGACGGCGCCGTCCGAGCTGATTCTGGTTCGCGGCGCGCCGGTCTACACGCCGGTCGCGGGCACTCGGCTCGTGTGGCTGAGCAACACCGAGAACGACGTGTTCAGGGTGGGCGCCGACGGGCCGGTCTACTTCCTCGTCTCGGGCCGTTGGTTCACAGCCACTGCCTTCAACGGCCCGTGGACGTTTGCCACGCCGAACCTCCCGGAGGACTTCAAGAAGATTTCACTGGAGCATCCGCGCTCGCGGGTGCTCGCGTCGGTGCCGGGCACGCCGCAGGCCGCCGAGGCGGTGCTGCTGTCGCAGGTGCCGCAGACGGCGCGCGTGAAGAAGCGCGAACTGCAGGCGCCGGATGTCGTCTACCAGGGCGAACCGCAGTTCGATCCGATTCCGCAGACGACGGTGTCGCGCGCGGTGAACACCGACAAGGACATCATCAAGGTCGGCGATCTGTATTACATGTGCTTCCAGGGTGTCTGGTTCATGGCGCGCAGCGCCACCGGCCCGTGGGAAGTCACCGGATCGGTCCCGAGCCAGATTTACGAGATTCCGTCCAGTTCGCCGGTGCACCACGTGACCTACGTCACCGTCGAGGACAACGACGATGAATGGGTGACGTACGCGGCCGTCGCCGGCTACACCGGCATGATGGTCGCGTGGGGCTGCGCCGTCTGGGGCACTGGATGGTACTACCCGCCGTACGTCTGGTATGGCGGCTTCTATCCCGTCTACCACCCGTTCTATCCCACCTACGGATACGGCGCCTGGTACAACCCCTGGACCGGCGTCTACGGTCGCGGCGCGGCGTGGTACGGACCGTACGGCGGCGCCGGCGTCGCTGCGCGCTACAACCCGCGGACGGGGACTTACGCGCGAGGTGCGGCGGCCTGGGGTCCGTACGGCGCGCGCGGCGCCGCCGAGGCGTACAACCCGCGTACCGGCACCTACGCGCGCACGCAGCAAGGCGCCGGCGTCTACGGAAGCTGGGGCACGACCTCGGTGCAGCGCGGCAACCAGTGGGCGCAGACCTCGCGCGTGACCAATCGCGCAACCGGCACGACCACCCGCGTCACGCAGGGAAGCGGCGGCGGTGAGGCGATCACGCGACGCGGCCAGGGCGGGACGTCGGGCATCGCGCGCACCGGCAGCGGCGACGTCTACGCCGGCCGCGACGGCAACGTCTACCGGCGCCAGGACGGCAGCTGGCAGAAATACGAAAACGGCGGCTGGAATTCGGTGAACACGCCGACGCCGACCCAGCGCGATCGCGGCGCGACGGCGTCGCCAGCCGATCGGCGCGGCGGCGCGTCGGCCGGCACCGACACGGTCGGCCAGCTCGATCGCGATCGCGCGGCGCGGAGTGAGGGCGCGGCGCGGACGCGGGACTACGGTGCGGCACGCAGCGGCGGCAGCCGCTCGACCGGGAGCTATCGCCCGAGCGGCGGCGCACGGACAGGCGCCGCCCGCGGCGGCGGACGCAGGCGTTGACAAGGAGGGAACGTCGATGAGGACGCTGACGACATGCACGGTCGCGGCCGTGCTGGCCATGACGGCGGGCGCGGCCGGCGCGCAGACCAAGACCATTACCGGCGAAACCAAGATCGTGACCGCGACTGTCGAAGCGATCGAGGCGTCGAGCCGCGAGGTGACGGTCAAGAAGCCGGATGGCAACTACGAGGTGTTCTACGTCCCGCAGGGCGTGAAGCGCTTCGACACGCTGAAGATCGGCGACAAGGTGACCGCGAAGTACTACGAGAACATGGTACTCACGGTGCAACGGCCGGGCGAGCAGGCGGTCGACAAGACCTCGGGCGGCACGGTCCGCAGCCAGAGTTCCGCGGCAGCGACCTCCTCACATCAGCGCACGATCACGGCGACCATCACCGCCATCGATCCGAAGTTGCCCTCGATCTCGTTCTCGGGGCCGAACGGCTGGAAATACAGCACGCGGGTCGAGGACAAGGCGGCGCTGGCGAAAGTGAAGGTCGGCGACAAGGTCGACATCACCTGGACCGAGGCGATGATCGTCTCGCTCGACGAAGGGAAATGATCGATGTGGAAGGCGGCAGTCGTTGCTGCGTTGATCGCCGCGCCCGGGCCGGCCTTCGCGCAGCAGGCCGATCAGGGGAGTGTCGCCGTCCGGTTCGTCCGCGACGTCGCGAGCGACTACAAGAACTTCTTCTCGGTCGAAAACGCGGAATGGCTCGGATTCGGCGGCGCCGCCGCCCTGGTGATGCATGCCGGCGACGACAGGATTTTCGAGTGGACCCGCGACAACAATCCATCGAGCCTGAGCGGCGGCAACGAATACGGATCGCAGTACCTGCAGATTCCCCTCGCGATCGCGTGGTGGGGGATCGCCGCCGCGGCCGGCAGCGATCGCAACGCGGACGCCGGCCGCGATCTGCTGCGCGCGCAGCTGTCGGTGGTGAGCTGGACCTACGCGATCAAATTCGCGGCGGACCGGACGCGGCCGAACGGCGATCCTCGCTCGTTTCCGTCGGGCCACGCCTCGAACTCGTTCGCGACCGCGATGGTGCTGCAGGAGCACTACGGCTGGAAGCTCGGCGTGCCGGCGTTCCTCGTCGCCACCTACACCGGCGTGTCGCGCGTCATCGACAACCAGCACTGGGCGAGCGACGTGGTGTTCGGCGCCTTTCTCGGAATGGCGTCCGGGCGGACGGTCACGCTGCACCTGCGCGACACACGGGTGACGTTGGCGCCGCTCGCCGTTCCCGGCGGCGGCGGCGTGATGGTTTCGGCGACGAGGTGGAGCACATGAGGCGGTCGGCAGCGATCCTGGTGCTCGTGGTCATGGCGCAGGCAGCCGTCGCGTCGGCACAAGATGCGGCCTCGCGTACTGAGCAGATCGAGCAGGCCGAACAGGCGAAGTCCGAAGCGATGAAGCCGGCGGCAGCCGGAAAGGCGGAGGCGTACGTCGCGCGCATTTCGGACGCGTTCCTGAGCGGTCAGATGCACTGGCACGCCTTCTGGCAGAACGCGTACTCGGGCGGCGGGTTCACGATCGGCGCCGGCTACACACGCTACGTCAGCTCGTACAACTGGATCGACGTCCGCGGCAGCATCACGCCGTCGGGGTACAAGCGGCTCGAGACCGAATTCTTCGCGCCGGATCTCTTCAAGCGGCGCGGCACGCTGTCGGTGATTGGTGGCTGGCGCGAGGCGACCCAGGTCAACTTCTTCGGCCTCGGGCAGAACACCCACCAGGAGAACCTGAGCAACTACGGCTTCACCCAACCCTACGTCAACGCGCGGCTCGAAGTGTTTCCGACGAAGCGGCTGTTCGTGGTGCGCGGCAACCTCGAGGTATCGCAGTGGAATCAGGGCGCGGGGTCAGGAAGCTCGCCGTCGGTCGAGACGGTGTACACGCCGGCGACGCTGCCCGGCCTCGGCGCGTCGCCCGTCTACTTCCACTCGCAGGGGATGATCGGGATCGACTCGCGGCCGGCGCGCGGCTACACGCGTCGCGGCGGCTTCTACGGTGTCACGTTTCACGACTACACCGACAAGGACACGCTGTACGGGTTCAATCAGGTCGACTACGAGGCGATCCAGCACATCCCAATCCTTCGAGAGGCATGGGTGCTCGCGTTCCGCGCTCTCGCGCAGACCACCTACGACAAGGGTGGCCAGACGATCCCGTTCTTCATGATGCCGTCGTTCAGCGGCGGATCGGATCTGCGCGCCTTCGCGTCGTGGCGGCTTCGCGACCTCAACAGTCTGCTGTTGCAGGGCGAGTGGCGCGCGAACGTCAACCGCTTTCTCGAGATGGCGTTGTTCTACGACGCCGGCAAGGTGGCGGCGCGGCGCGGTGATCTGACGGTGGACGGCATGAAGACCGACTACGGAATCGGATTCCGCTTCCACGGGCCGATCACGACGCCGCTCCGCATCGAGCTGGCGAAAGGCAACGAGGGCTTCGTGCTGAACTTCTCCGCCTCCCAGGTGTTCTGAAGATGATGACGCGACGACGGCTCGCACTCCTCGTCCTGGCGGCCGGTCTCGCCGCCGCGGCGGCGGTCTCGACCGCCGGCCGGAGGTTCTACGACGACGATCCGATCACCCGCATGCCGGAGCGCCGCAACGCGGCAAACGCCAGGCCGCTCGACATCGATCTGTTCTTCGAGTATTCGTACAACCTCTTCGTCAACGCGTCGCGCAAGCCGTCGAACACGCGTGCCGGCAACCTGAACACCATCGACGAAATCCCCGACTCGAGCTGGTTCACCAACCGGATCGGCATGGTGCCGCTGACCGCCGAGCAGATCGCCCGCGGCGTCAACTCGGACACGCTGCCGTCGCCGGAAAAGTGGACGCTGCTCCGCGAGAAGTCGGCCGGAACCAATCCCGGGTTCACGGCAACGGACGCGAACGGCCAGACCTGGTTCCTGCAGTTCGACGCGCCGGAATTCCCGGAGGCCAGCACCGGCGCCGTCGAAATCGCGACGAAGCTGTTCTGGGCGCTCGGCTACAACATGGTCGAGACGTTCGTCACGCGCTTCGATCCGGCGCGCGTCGAGATCGATCCGAAGGCGACGGTGAAGCGCCCATCCGGCGAGCGGACGCCGTTCACCCGCGACGACATCGACCGCGTCCTCGAACGCGCCGCGCGCAATCCCGACGGCACCTACCGCGCATCGGCGGGGCGGCTGCTGCCCGGCAAAGTCCTCGGCCCGTTCCGCTACCAGGGGACGCGCTCGGACGATCCGAACGACCTCGTTCCACACGAGCACCGCCGCGAGCTGCGCGCGTTGCGCGTGTTCGGCGCCTGGACGAACCTCGTCGACTGGAAGGCCGGCAACACTCTCGACACGATGGTCGAGGAAAACGGCCAGACGATCATCAAGCACTATCTGCAGGACGTCGGATCGACGTTCGGCATGGCGAACAACCTGCATGAATGGGACATGGGCTGGGAGCACTACTACGACAGCCCGGCGACCAAGCGGCGGTTCCTGACCTACGGCTTCGCCCTCAGTCCGTGGCAGACCGTGCCCTACGCTGAATACCCCTCGATCGGGCTGTTCGAGGGCGATCGCTTCGATCCGACGACCTGGAAGCCGCAGACGCCGGTTGCCGCGTACATCGAGCTGCGCGCCGACGATGCGTTCTGGGCGGCGCGGCGGGTGATGGCGTTCACCAACGATCTGATCCGGGCGGCGGTGCACACCGGCGCTTACAGCGATCCCGCCGCGGAGGCGCATCTCGCTGCCGTCCTGATCAAACGGCGCGACGCGATCGGCCGCGCCTACCTGCCCGCCATCAATCCGATCGTCGACCCGGCCCTCGGGGGCAACGGTCCGCTGACGTTCGAGAATGCGGCCGTCGCGGCCGGCTTTGCCGACGCCCCGACGATGTACCACGCGGCATGGTCACGGTTCGACAACGCGACCGGCGCCACGACGCCAATCGGACGCACCGAGAGTGCGACCCCGTCGCTGGCCGCGCCGGGCGGACTGCCGGACGCGACCGGATCGTTCGTCGAGATCGACATCAGCGCCGACAGCGCCAGCCACCCGTCGTGGCAGCAGCCGGTGCGCACGCACTTCCGCCGGATCTCGGGCGGCTGGAAGCTCGTCGGCCTCGAACGGCTGCCCGATCAGCCGCGCGCCGGCGCGTCGCCGATACCGGCGGCGTCGAAGGACAAGCCATGACCGTCACGCCAGCCGCGGCGGTCGTCGATCGCAGAGAGCCTGCGCCCGACAAAGGATGGATCGAACGCCTGCTGTCGCCGATTGCCGACGTCCGCCGCGGCGAGGCCACCAGCGCGCTGCTGATGACGGCGACGATGTTTCTCCTCCTGTTCGGCTACTACCTGCTGAAGACCGCGCGCGAAGGCTTCATCCTCAGCGAAGGCGGCGCCGAGGTGAAGAGCTATTCGTCGGCCGGCCAGGCGGTGATGCTGCTCGCGCTCGTGCCCGCGTACGGGGCGCTGGCCTCACGCGTCAACCGTGTCCAGCTCATTCAGTGGGTGACGCTGTTCTTCGCGTCGAACCTGCTGCTGTTCCTGTTCGCGCTGCGCGGCGGACTGCGCGTCGGGATCGTGTTCTTCCTCTGGGTCGGCATCTTCAACGTGATGGTGATCGCGCAGTTCTGGGGCTTTGCCGCCGACCTCTACCACGAAGATCAAGGCAAACGGCTCTTCCCGCTGCTCGGCGTCGGCAGCAGTCTCGGCGCCTGGTTCGGATCGGTCCGCGCCGGGCAGATCGTGGCCTCGCAGGGCACGCCCCGGCTGCTGATCGGCGGCGCCACGATCCTCGTGATCTGCGTCGTGCTCGCGCGCATCGCGAACGGCGTCACCGCGCGCAGCCCCAAAGCGAAAGTCGCGGTCGATCAGAAGCTCCAGGGCGGGCCGTCCGGCTTCAGCATGCTGCTCTCCGATCGGTATCTCACGCTGATGGCGCTGCTGGTCCTGCTGTTGAACGTCGTCAACACCTCCGGCGAATATCTGTTCGGCAAGTACGTCGTGAACGCCGCGCTCGCCGCGCACGGCGCCGGCCCGGAGAGCGAGGCCGCGCGTCAGCAGTTCATCGGCGAGACCTACAGCAGCTACTTCGGATGGGTGAACCTGATCGGGTTCCTGCTGCAGATGTTCGTCGTGTCGCGCGTCTTCAAGTTCCTCGGCGTGGGGCGCGCCCTGTTCATTCACCCGATCGTGGCGATGGTCGGCTACGCCGGCATGCTGCTGGCGCCGTCGTTCGCGTTCATCCGTGCGGTCAAGATCGCCGACAACAGCCTCGATTACTCGCTCGGGAACACGACGAAGCAGGCGTTGTGGCTGCCGACCAGCCGTGAGGCGAAATACAAGGCCAAGCAGGCCGTCGACTCGTTCTGCCAGCGGGCCGGCGACGTGCTGCAGGCCGGGATTGTCTACACGGGCGAACTGACCGGCCTCGGCATCACCAGCTTCGCCGCGATCAACGTCGCATGCGTGGTCGGCTGGCTGGCGGTCGCGCGCGACCTCAATCACAAACTCCACGACCGCGCGATGTCCGGCGGCCGGCAAGAGCTGTGAGCGTGCGGTGACCGACGCGCGATCCCCTGGGCCGGCATTCAGCCCGCTGCTGTTCAAGGGCGGCGAGGGGTTTCCGCCGTTGTCGGCGACGACCCGGGCGGAATTCGCGGCGCGATCGCACCGTTCGGCGCTCCATGCCGTCAACCAGGATCACTATCTGGTGACGCGGCTCGGCAGGAATCAGGAGACGCTGCTGACCAGCCTGCCGGCGAGCGCGCTGGCGCCACGCTTCGACGAGTACGCCTATGCCATGGTCGTGGCTGACGGCATGGGACGCTCGGGTGAAGTGGCCAGCCGCGTGGCGGTCCTCGCTCTGCTGGAGCTCGCGCTGCGCTTCGGCCAGTGGCGCGTGCGCGTCGACGAGGAAATCGCGCAGAGCATCATCGAGCGGATCACGATGTTCTACGGGCACATCGACGCCACGCTGCTCCAGATCAACCGGGGCGGCGCGGGGTCTCCGCTGCAGACGACGCTGACGGCGGTCGTGACCGGCGGCCGCGATCTGTTCTTCGCGCACGTCGGCCACTCGCGCGCATACTTGCTCCGCGACGACGCGCTGATCGCGCTGACGCGCGATCACACGCGTCGACCGGACATGGCGGGGCCGCCTTTACTCGATCTCGAGAACATGGCATCGGATCTTCATCACATCCTCACCGGCGCGCTCGGGGCCGGCGCGATCGATCCCGCGATCGACGTCGAGCGCCTGACACTGTCGGACGGCGATCTGCTGCTCCTGTGCACGAATGGCCTGACCGATGTCGTCAGCGACGAGGACATCACCAGGATTCTCGTCGCCCGGCCTGGTGTGGAGGACAAGTGCGCCGCGCTGGTGGCACGCGCCGTCGAGTCGGGCAGCGACGACGACGTGACGGCGGTGGTTGCCCGGTACCACGTGTCCGCGTGAACCGTGCTGCGCTCGTGGTCGCCATCGGGGTGACGCTCGTCGCGGGTCGCGCCGCCGCGCAGGACATGGAGCCGAAGGCGTACTCGGCGTCACCGGTCGGCGCGAATTTCCTGGTCGGCAGCTACAGCCACTCGAGCGGCGGGGTGGTCTTCGACCCGACGCTTCCAATCAGCGACGTCGATGCCAAGGTGCAGGGATTCGTCGTCGCGGTCGGCCATTCATTCAACCTCTTCGGCGATCTGGCGCTGGCAACGGTCGCGGTGCCGTACGCACTCGCGGACGTCACCGGAAAAGTTGGCGAGCAGGCTGGCGCGGTCTCGCGGTCCGGGCTGGCCGATGCCCAATTCAGGTTCTCGGTGAACCTTCGCGGGAACCCGGCACTGCCCGTGCGCGAGTTCGTCAGGGCGCCGCGCCGCACGATCGTCGGTGCGAGCCTGACGGTGTCGGCCCCTGCAGGGCAGTACTTCGACACCAAGCTCATCAACATCGGCAACAACCGCTGGGCGTTCAAGCCCGAAGTCGGCATCTCCGTCCCGATTCGCAAGCTCGACGCCGACGCGTACTTCGCCACCTGGCTGTTCACGTCGAACGACGACTTCTATCCAGGTGGCCGCGACCGCTCGCAGGATCCGATGTTCTCGGTACAGGCGCACCTCAGTTATTCCTTCAAGCCGCGGCTGTGGCTCGCCGCCGACAGCACTTGGTACTCAGGTGGAAGCACTCGCATCGATGATGGCGATCCATCCACCACCGTGAACAACTCGAGGCTCGGCGTGACGCTGTCGCTGCCGGTCGGGAACCGCTATTCGTGCAAGGTGGCGTACGCGTCAGGTGTCATCGTCCGGACGGGCACGAACTTCACGACGTTTGCGGTCGCGTGGCAGGTGCTATGGTTGACGCAGCGCTGAGGAACCGTCCTGGTTCACCGGCGCGTACTGCACCGCCACGACGGTGATGTCGTCGGACTGCTTCGCGCCGTCCGCGAAGGCTCGCACGTCGTCGAGCACGCGCGTCACCGCCTGTCGCGGTGTCGTATCGGAGGCTGCGGCGAGCGTGGCGAGCAGCCGCTCCTCGCCGTAGAAGTCCTCGTCGGCGTTCATCGCCTCGGAGACGCCGTCCGAGAACAGGACGAAGGTGTCGCCGGCCGCGAGCGGCAGCGTCTCGCGCTCGATCGGATTGAACGGCATCAGCCCCGCCGGTCGGCCGCTCGAGGCGCAGGCGAGCCGCGGCGGGCAGCCTGGCGAGAGAAGCGCCAGCTGGTGATGGCCGGCGCCCGCGCAGGAGACGCGTCGCTGCTCCAGGTCGAAGACGAGGCACTGCAGCGTGACGAACATGCCACGCGGATTCTGTTCCGCAAGCTCGTCGTTCAGCCGGCGCAGGATTTCGTCGGGCTCCGCGATCTGTCTCGCGAGCGTACGCAGCACGCTGACGACGACGGCCATGAACAGCGCCGCTGGAATCCCCTTTCCCGAGACGTCGCCGAGCGCCACGACGACGCGGTGATCGGAGGCGCGCAGCACTTCGTACAAGTCGCCGCCCACTTCACGGGCCGGTTCGACGACGGCGTGGACGTCGAGGCCGGTGCCCCTCGTGGCGGCGGCGATGTCCGCCGGCAGAATGCCCATCTGGATTTCACGGGCGATCCGCAGGTCGCGAGCCATCGCCTCGCGCACCGCATCGGCGTAGGCCTTCGCCCTGAGCAGCGAGCGGACGCGCGCCTTGATTTCCAGTTCCTCGAACGGCTTCGTCAGGTAGTCGTTGCCGCCGACTTCGAAGCCGCGGGCCTTGTCCCTGGCGTCCTCGAGCGCGCTCAGGAACATCACCGGCACCTCGCGCGTCGCCTCGCGGGCACGCAGCTGCCGGCACACCTCGTAGCCGTCGAGATCCGGCATCATGATGTCGAGCAGCACCAGGTCCGGCGGGCTTTTCTCGACGCTGCGCAGCGCCGTGGCGCCATCGAGCGCGACGCTGAGCTTGTAGTCGTTTCGAAGCGCGTTGATCAGCACGTCGACGTTGTCCTTGACGTCGTCGACGATGAGAATGCGGCTGTCGGCAAGGTTCTTCATGGCGCGCGCGTCTTTCATACGGACGAAATGCTCCTCAGCGCCTCTTCGAGCTGCGCCTGCGCATCGGCAAACGCGTAGCCCTCGACCAGCTGTTCGAACGTCCGCCACGTGCCGCCGGCGAACAGCGGACGCAGCGCCGTGTGATGCGCCCTGACGAATTCGGCGGCGCCAGGATCGAGCTCCGACAGCAGCGTCGTCAGTTGCGCACCGGCTTCGCGGGACTGCGCGAGGCTCGGCGCCGGCTCCGCAACAGATTCGTCGACCACGGCAGGCGCGTCCGGCGGCAGGGCGGCGCGCAGATCGCCGACCAGCGGCGCCAGCACGATGGCGAGATCCTGTATCGCGGCCGCGACGTCGCGACCGTCCGCTCGATCGCGAATCAGCTTCTCCAGCCGGCCCGCCGTGGCCTGGATCGGTGTTGCGCCGATGTTGCCGGCCACGCCCTTGAGCGTGTGGGCGAGCCGTTCCGCGAGCGCGGCGTCGCCTGCGGCGACCGCGCTGGAGATCTGTTCTGCAGCATGGGCCTGCTGCCCGGCGAACTGGCGAAGCAGCTTCAGATAGAGCGCGCGATTGTGGCCGACCCGCCTCAGGCCGTCGTTCACGTCGAGGCTCGTGATCGGCGGCACATCGTCGACGTCGGCGCGTTGAGGCGCACGGGACGCCGTGTCCGTTGCGGCAAGCGCAGTGGCTGCTGCGGGCTTGTAGAATCGGCGTACCGTTTCGAGCAGCATCGCCGGATCGATCGGCTTGGCGACGTGATCGTTCATGCCGGCGGCGAGGCAGCGCTGGCGCTCGTCGATCGTGGCGTGAGCGGTCATCGCGATGATCGGCAGCGTGGCAAAGCGCGGGTTGGCGCGGATCGCGGCCGTTGCCTGATAGCCGTCCATCTCCGGCATCTGCAGATCCATCAGCACCACGTCGAATGCCGGCGGCTGCGGGCCCTCGGTCAGGATCTCCACTGCCTCGCGGCCGTTGTTCGCGACGGTGACCGTCGCGTCGGCGCCTTCCAACAGCTCGACGGCAATCTGCTGGTTGATCTCGTTGTCCTCGACGAGCAGAAACCGCGCGCCGCTGAGCGTCGGCTGCTGGCGCTGCGCTGACGCGCGCGTCTCGCTGGTCGTGTCGGCAAAGACGCTGACCAGCGTGTCGACGATCATCGATCGGGTGACGGGCTTGACGAGGAACCCGTCGAGCTGCAGCCGCTCGGCCTCGTCGCGAACCTCCTCGCGTCCGAACGCCGTGACGAGCACGATTGCCGGCGAACGCTGCAGCGTCTCGTCGCTCTTGATCCGACGGCTCGCCTGCAGGCCGTCGACGCCGGGCATTCGCCAGTCCATGAAGACGACGTCGTACGGCGCGATTCCGTCCTGCCGGCGAATCGCCGCGATCGCTTCCTCTCCGGACGCGACGACGTCGACGCGGCCGACCATGGTGACCAGCGGCTCTCGCAGGATCTCGCGCGCGGCGGCGTTGTCGTCAACGACCAGGACGCGAAGCCGGGCGAGCGTAGCCGGCACGATCCGACTCGCGCCCATGGCCTCGCCGATGCCGAGCCAGACGGTGAAGTAGAACGTGGTGCCGACGCCGGCCTGGCTTTCGAACCAGATGCGGCCGCCCATCAGCTCCACCAGCCGGCGGGAGATGGTGAGGCCCAGGCCGGTGCCGCCATGTTTGCGCGTCGTCGACATGTCGGCCTGGGTGAACGGCTGAAACAGCCTGGCCGACTGCTCCGCGGTCATGCCGATGCCCGTGTCGGTCACGGCGAACTTGAGCTGCACTTTGCGGCCGGTGCGTTCGGCCTGCTCGATGTCGAGCCGGATCTCGCCGCGCTCGGTGAACTTCACCGCGTTGTTGATGCAGTTGGTCAGGACCTGGCCGAGCCGCACCGGGTCGCCGGTGAGATCGTCCGGGATGCCGGGCGCCATGCGCACCAGGAGCTCGAGTCCTTTTTCGTGCGCCTTCTGCGCGGTGAGCGTCGTGACGGAGCTGATCACCTCGTCGAGCCTGAAGCTGGTCTCTTCGAGATCGAGCCGGCCCGCCTCGATTTTCGAGAAGTCGAGGATGTCGTTGATGACGGCGAGCAGCGAGGTGCCGGCGTTGTGGATGTTGCCGATGTAGTCGCGCTGTTTGCGCGAGAGCTCCGTCTTGAGCGCGAGATGCGACAGGCCGATGATCGCGTTCATCGGCGTCCGGATTTCGTGGCTCATGTTCGCGAGGAACATCGACTTCATTTCAGTCGCTTCCTCGGCCTTCTGCTTCGCGCCGACCAGTTCCGCCGCCTGCTCCTCGAGCTGGCGCGTCTGCTCCTGCGTCTGGCCGAGCAGTTCCTGCGTGCGGAGGTTCCGCTGCAGGATCTCCAGGCTCATCGCCACGATCGGCAGCAGTTCCGCCAGAAGCGCCCGCTCGTGCGCGGTGAACGGGCGGAACGACGCGAGCTCGAGGACCGCGAGCAACCGATCGCCGGAGATTGCCGGCAGCGCCATCGCCTGGACCGGCGGCGCCGCGCCGGTCGCGGAGGTGATGCGAAGATAGTCGGGTGGGAGGTTGGTGAGCGAGATCACTGTTCGCTCGCGCGCGCACTGGCCGACCAGTCCCTCGCCGGGCCGGACGATCGTCGGGGAAGCGGTGGCGAGCCCGTAGGCGGCAACCCGCTGGAGGTGCCCTTGCGTGTCGTCGACCACGTAGAAGGCGGCGACGCCGCCGCCCAGCATCGGCACCAGCCCGGACAGCAGACGTTCGCCGAACGCGTCGCGCGATGCGGCGCGCTGCAGTTCGCTCGTCAGCCCTGAGACGTTCGACTTGACCCAGCGCTGCTCGTCCATCGCGGCGGCGCCCTGCTTGAGGACGTCGATCGAGCGCGCCAGGCCGCCGGTCTCGTCGGTCGCCTCGACGAAGGGAACCGCCTGCCCGTACTCGCCGGCGGCGATCGCCTTCACCGACGTCTCGAGCGCCTGGATCGGATTGACGATCCGGCGGAAGGTGAGGAACCCGAGCACGCCGGTGATCAGGAACGCGATCGAGTTGGCGAAGAACATCCGCCACCGGAATCGGTCGATGACCGCGATCGATTCCCGTCCTGCCGCCGTCGCGACCTGCTGTTCATAGCCGATCCATTCGTTCGACACGTCGCTGAGACGCACGCCGAGGTTGGCGACCGTCCCGTTGAAGAGCACGAGCGCGTCGCGGCTGCGGCCCTGGTCCGACAGCAGCATGACCTGCCTGACCCCGGCAATCCACTCGCGGCTCGAGGCCTGGTAGTCGGTGAGCAGGCGCCGGCTTCTGTCATCGAGCACCATGCGGTCCGCGTACTCCTGAAGGAGCCGACGCACGTCGTGCTCGTCCGCATCGAACGCCGCGCGCGCGGCGGCACGTTCGCCGTCGGTCTCGGCCAGCAGGTGGCTGCGCATGTTGACGCGCAGTTCAGCGAAGCTCCGTGCGAGGTTGCCCAGCGTCGCCAGCGCGACGATCCGCGACTCGGCCACGAACCGGTTGCGCGCCTCGATCTCCGCCAGTTGGATGCGCGTGAAGATGCCGAGGCCCGCCAGCGCCAGCAGCGGCACTGTCAGCAGGACGATCAGACGTTGGGCAATCGTCATGCGGCTGGCGCGATGCCCGTGCCGATCAGTGGACGTGTTGAGTGCGGGCAGCCGTAGCGGACACGCTCACGAATCCGGCGGCGAGGATGAACGCGAGAGTGTGGTGCACCGGTTTTGTCCCTCCAGAAACGAGAGGGCAATGCGTCAGCATCAATCGTGCCCGCGGGTCTGGCACAAAGCGGCGCGGATTATGTTTGAGAGTGACGCTGCTGCGTCCGATGCGTCACGGGTGTGGGCGTACAGGTCCGAAATGCCGTGGCCTCTTCCGAAATGACGGAGTTCGCTCGCCCGACACGATCATCGGCATGCTGAAGTTGGAGCAGCACGAGCGTCCGGTCATGCCGCCTCCGTCGCCAGCGCGCCACGCCGAGTCGGGACGACCAGCCCGCGCACCGATCGGCGGAAGCGAACGCGCCACAGCCAGTAGAGCATCGTGACGAACACCGCCAGCAGCGGCACCGCGAGCAGCGACGGGATGCGCAGCGACTTCGGAAGGTACTTCGGCAGCTGTACGGAGAACGACAGCGAGGCGATCAGCAGCGCGAGGCTCATCCGCCACAGATGCCGCGCGATGCGCGGCGCGCCGGTGAGAACGCCGGTTCGGATCATGCGAAGGTCACCGGCGCTGGCCAGCAGCGCGATCGTGCCGAACATGAAGAAGGGGAACGCCCGCATCCCAGGCCGTCCGCCACCGTTGAGGACCTCGACTCCGAACGTCAGCATGAACACGCTGACGCCGGCGGCCACCAGCATCAAACCGACATCGAGCGAGCGCGAGCCCGGGTCACGAGGCAGGACCGCGGTCAGCGCGGTGATCACCAGATACGCGGTCAGCAGGCCGACGGGAATGTTCGTCGCCGGCGACACACGCCACACGCCGGCGATCGCTGCGCCGAGGATCGCCATCGTGACCATCGCGTAGACGAACAACATGCCGCTGCGGCGGTGCCGCCGCGCGCCCTTTGCGGCGTAGAGCGCGACGAACCCGGTCACGATCCCCAGGCTCGCCGCGACGATATGGACCGACAGCAGCATCATTCGCATCGTGTTCACTCGGATCGCAGCGCCTGCAGCACGTCCACGCGCGCGGCGCGCGCCGCCGGCATCAGCGACGCGACGATCGCCGCCGCGACGAGCACGGCCGCCGATCCCGCCACGGGCAGCGCCCCGGGCAGCGGCACCGCCGTGACGAACTTCGCCGCCATGGCCGCGAGCACGTACCCGCCCGCCGCGCCGGCGGCGATCCCGATGGCGGCAATCACGACGCCTTCTGACAGGACGCGTCCCAGCAAGTGTCGCGGCGAGGATCCAACCGCCATCCGCACGCCGAATTCGCGAGTGCGCGCGCTCACCGAGAACGCGAGCACGCCCGCAACACCGACGACGGCAATGAGCAGCGCGATACCGGCAAAGCCGGAGAAGACGAACGCGTTGACGCGGTCCGGCGACAGCACCTCTGCGCGGATGTCTTCGAGCGTCGCGGCGCGCTCGACCGGCTGGTCGGGGGAGATGTCGCGGATGGCGCGGGTCACCGGCGGCACGAGCGCGTACGGATCGCCCGCGGCGCTGCGCACGAACAGACGGCCCGCCACGCCCATCTGGTGAACCGGTAGATACACAGTCAGGGCTGGCGACCGCACGATCTGCTCATCGTCCACGTCCGCGACGACGCCGACGATCCGGCGCTTCTCCTGCATGCCGAAGCTCCTCGCCATCGGATCGGTCCACCAGAGCTTCCGGTTCACCGCGTCGCCGTTCGCAAACAGTCGCAGTGCCAGGGTCTGGCTGACAATCACCACCGGTTCGTCGTCGCCGCGGTCCTGGTCGGTGAAGTCGCGGCCCCCGAGCAGCGGAATGCCGAGGACACCGAAGAAGCGCGGCCCGACGATGCGCAGCCGCGCGAGCGGGTTTTCTTCGCCGTCTGCCGGCGTATAGCCGTCGACCGCGAACTGCAGGCGAGGCATCAAGCCGCCGTCGCGCCAGGGGACCGTCGTGCCGACCGACGCGGCCTCGACGCCCGGCAGCGCGCGGATCCGACGCGTCGCTTCGTCGTAGAAGTCGATCACTTTCGGACCGAAGACGCCGGTCGCTGACGGCGGGACGTCGAACGCGAGCACGTGCCGCATGTCGTAGCCGGTGTTCGCCGTCTGCATCGCGACGAGCGTCGCGAGCAGCATCCCGGCTCCCACGAGCAGCACGAACGAGAACGCAATCTGCGTCGTCGCGAAGATGCGCAGGCGGCGATTCGTGCCGGGCGTGATCCGGACTCCGCCGGCTGCCAGTCCGAGTCCGCCAGGAGCGTGCGGCGACGGCAGCCGCGGCACGTAGGCGAGCAGCACCGCCGCGGCCATCGCCAGGCCGGCGCCGACCCACACGACGCTGGCGTCGACCGCGACCTCGAGCGCGCGGACCGAGAAGCGCGCCGCGTAGCCGGCGACGAGCGCGACGAGCGGCCGCGCCAGCAGGACGCCCAGGACGGCGCCGGCGCCGCAGAGCACGAGGCTCTCCGCGAGCAGCGTGCGCCGGAGCGCGCCGCTGCCGGCGCCGAGCGCGGCACGCACCGCGAGCTCGGCTTCGCGCCGCACCGAGCGCGCCAGGATCAGGTTGGCGACGTTCGAGCACGCGATGATGAAGACGACCGCCGCGGTGGCGAGCAGCACGATCAGAATCGTCCGCGCCGGCGCCGCGATCTGATCGCGGAGCCTGGTGACGGCGAGTTGGACGGTGGCCTTCGGCGAGTACGCCTCTCGGTGCTCGCGCACAATCGCGGCGTGGACGGCGGTGAGCTCCGCCCGCGCGGTATCGATCGACACACCAGGGGCGAGGCGGCCGAACAGCTCGGTCATTCGATGTGTGCGGTTCGTGACCATCAACGCGCCGAGGTGGTGCGGGCTCGTCACGACGTTCGCGATGATCTCGGTGTCGGCGGGATAGGGCACCGACGGCTCGAGCACGCCGACCACCGTCGCCGTGCGCGGACCGAGGCGAATGCGCTTGCCGATCACGCCCGGGTCGCTCGCCAGCGACGTGGTCCAGAACCGGTAGGTGAGCACGGCCGCGCCGGCCGCCTGCGGGCCGTCGTCGTGCGAGTTCAGCAGACGGCCGAGCACCGGGCGAAGCCCCATCACCTCGAAGAATGAGCCGCCGACGACACCGGCCTTCACAATCCTCGGTTCACTGCCGAGGCCGACCATCGTGAAGTCAACGGTCGAGAACTCGCCGAACGCGCTGATGCTCCTGACCCGCGACTTGAAATCTTCGACCTCGGGCACCGAAAAGGTCATGTTGCCGGAGACGCCAGCCTCGCTCTGCCGGAGGTAGAGCAGACGATCTTCGTCGCGATTGACGAGGGGCCGCAAGAGCACGCCGCGAACAACGCTGAAAATCGCCGCGTTGGCGCCGATGCCGAGCGCGAGCGTGACGACGACGGTTGCGGCGAGACCCTTGACGCGGCTCAGCGAGCGCAGGGCGAACCGCAGGTCGCGCACCAGCGCCTCGGCGGCGTCGAACCAGCGATGACGCCAGACACGCCGCATCGAGTCGCGCGTCAGCGTGACGTTGCCAAACTCTTTCAGCGCCGCGAGCCGCGCCGATGCCGGATCCTCGCCGCGCTCGAGCCGCTCCTTGATGCTGATGGCGAGGTGACCACGAATCTCTTCGTCGAGGTCGTCGTCGTCAGGCCGCATGCCTACTCCTTGCCGGCGGACGCCGGGTTCATGACGCGGCCGATTGCGTCGACCAGCTGCGACCACCGGTCGCGCTCGCGCGACAGCTGCGCTTTCCCGGCGGCCGTGAGCTCGTAGAACCTGGCGCGCTGGTTGGCTTCGCTGACGCCCCACTCGGCCTTCAGCCAGCCGCGCTTCACGAGCCGGTGCAGCGCGGGATAGAGCGATCCGGTTTCGACTTTCAGCAGTTCGTCGGACCGGGAGCGGATTGCCTGGCCGATCCCGTGGCCGTGCCGCGGCCCCCACTGGAGGATCCGCAGGATGAGCATGTCGAGGGTGCCCTGGAGGAGCTCCAGGCGCTGTTCGTCGGAAGGTTTGGTCATAGTCGTAGACGGTCTACGGCTTGGACGTAGAACGTCTACAGCTTGTTCCGCGGGCTGCCTGCTCGGGTGATGTTCACCGTGTGCCGGTCAACAGCCGGACACTACGGACAGAGAAGGACGGAAATGATTCTGACTCTGAGGAAGAACGGCTCAGCGGTCGTAGAGCGCGCGGAGTGCGGTGACGTCGGCGGGTGCGAGCCCGGTGGCCCGGGCCGAACCGACATCGTCGATCGACCGGAGCTGCTGACGATACGCGCCGAAGTACTTCGCGCCGTCGTCGAGATGCCGGAAGCGGTACATGATCGTGCTGAAATCGTCGGTGTGCTCGAGCCCGAGCGCATGCCCGAGCTCGTGGAGGGCGGTCAGGTAGACGACGATCCGCTCGAACAGCGGATCCTCCGGCGTGTCGCGGTTGATGAAGACTTCGGCCCTGGCGATCATCCCGGTCCCGGGGGCGACGTGAGGCCTGGTTTCACCGTAGACCATGTCGCTGCCTACGAACCGGACCTGGATGTCGGCGGTTTCGGATCGCGCGACGGTTGCAAGCGAGAACCGTCCTGCGGCGGCGTCGGTCCAGGTTCGCATCGCCCGCTGCACGAGCGCGACGCCCGACCCGGGCGCGTTCCGCGCGTCCACCCAGACGTGAACCGTGACGCCGCGCGGCCAGTGCGGCGCGCCGGCGTGCAGCGCAACCGCCAGCAGACTCGCGGCAAACGCCCCTCGAAGCATGCGTCCTTCAGCTGACCAGTGAAGCCGACCGCGCTGTCCGTCCGGCGAACTGGCTGCGATAGAGCTCCGCGTATCTGCCCTTGGCGTCCAGCAGCTCGTGATGCGTGCCCCGTTCGACGATCTGTCCGTGCTCGATCATGAGAATCTCGTCCGAATTGCGGACGGTCGACAGGCGGTGCGCGATGACGAAGGTCGTCCGGCCGCGCATGAGCTCGGCCATCGCGCGCTGAATGAGGACTTCAGTGCGCGTATCCACGCTGCTGGTCGCCTCGTCGAGGATGAGAATCGCGGGATCGGCGAGGAACGCCCGCGCAATCGTCAGCAGCTGCTTCTGACCCTGCGACAGGTTGCTCGCCTCCTCGTTGATCAGCGTGTCGTAGTTGTCGGGCAACGTGCGGATGAAATGATCGGCCTGCGCTGCCCGCGCCGCCTTCACGATGTCGTCTTCGCTCGCGCGCTCGCGGCCGTAGGCGATGTTCTCGCGAATGGTGCCGGAGAACAGCCACGTGTCCTGCAGCACCATACCGAATGTCCGGCGCAGCGCGCCGCGCTTCAACCGGCGGATGTCGATGCCGTCCACGCGAATGGCGCCGGCGTCGACGTCGTAGAACCGCATCAGCAGGTTCACGAGCGTCGTCTTGCCGGCGCCGGTCGGCCCGACGATCGCGATCATCCGTCCAGGCGCGACGTCGATCGACAGGTCGTCGATGAGCGGCACCTCCGGCTTGTAGCGGAAGCTCACGGTGTCGAACTGTACGGCGCCGCGCGGAGCGGCGATCACCTCGGCGTTCGCCGCGTCCGGCGTCTCTTCCGGCTCGTCCAGCAGCTCGAACACGCGCTCGGCGGACACGATCGTCAGCTGAATCACGTTCGCGATGCCGCTCAGCTGCGAGATCGGCATGTTGAACTGCCGGCCGTACGAGATGAACGCCTGCACGTCGCCGATGGCGATCGCGCGCCTGGTCACCAGCACGCCGCCGATCACTGCGACGAGGACGTAGCCGAGGTTGCCGACGAACATCATCGTCGGCCAGATGATGCCGGTGACGAACTGCGCGCGCCACGCGCTGTCGTAATACGTCTCGTTCAGCGCGTCGAAGGTCGCGACCGACCTCTGCTCGTGGCCGAACGCGGTGACGACGGTATGGCCGCCGTACATCTCCGCGACGTGGCCGTTCATGGCGCCGAGCGCGGCCTGCTGTTTCATGAAGAACTTCTGGGACCGCCTGGCGATCCGCGCGACCACCACGATGCTGAGCGGCAGCGTCAAGACGATCACGATCGTCAGGATCCAGCTGATGGTCAGCATCATGACGATGACGCCGATCAGCGTGAGGACCGACGTCAGCAGCTGCGTGAGATTCTGCTGCAGCGTCGAGCTGATGCTGTCGAGGTCGTTCACCGCGCGGCTCATCACTTCCCCGCGCGTCCGCGCGTCGAAGAATCTCAGCGGCAGCCGATCGAACTTCGCTTCCACCTCCCGGCGCATCGCGTACACGGTGCGCTGCGCGGCATCGGCCATCAGGTACTGCATCAGGTACTGGAACGCGTTGGCGACGATGTACAGCGCGATCAGCCACAGCAGGGTCCGACCGACGTAGTCGAAGTCGATCGCCGCCCCCGGCACGCCCCTGGCCTTCGCGACGAAGCCTTCGAAGACCCTGGTGGTAGCCATGCCGAGGATCTTCGGGCCGAGCACGCTGAAGACGGTCCCGATGGCGCCCGCCACGATCACCACGCCGAGCGCGCCGCGATGGGGCCGCAAGTACCCGAGCAGACGGATCAGCGTCCCCTTGAAGTTCTTCGCTTTCTGCGTCGGCATGCCGAGACCGCCGATCGGACGGCCGCCGAACATGTCCCGCGGCGGCGGCGTGCGCGGCGCGTCCGGCGACGCCGGCGCCGATCCCTGCGGGCGGCTGGGTGCGTTCATGCGACCTCCTCGAGCGACACCTGCGAGGCGACAATCTCGCGGTAGATCTGGTTGGTCTCGAGCAGATCGGCGTGCGTGCCGATCCCCGCCACCCGCCCGTTGTCGAGGACGACGATGCGATCGGCGTTGATCACGGTGCTGATGCGCTGGGCCACGACGAAGACCGTGGCGTGCACGGTTTCGCCCTTGAGCGCCGCGCGCAGCTTCGCGTCAGTCGCATAATCGAGCGCAGAGAAGCTGTCGTCGAAGACGTAGACGTCGGGCTTCCGCACGAGCGCCCGCGCAATCGACAGCCGCTGCTTCTGTCCGCCGGAGAGATTGGTGCCGCCCTGCGCGATCGGCGAGTCGAACCGCTCCGGCATCGCATCGATGAACTCGATCGCCTGTGCGACGGTGGCCGCATGGTGGACGTCGTCGTGGGTGGCGTCCTCGCGGCCGTAGCGGATGTTCGCCGCGACTGTTCCCGTGAACAGCACCGCCTTCTGCGGAACGAAGCCGATTCGCGCCCGCAGGTCCGCCTGCGTCATCTCGCGCACGTCGACGCCGTCCACCAGCACCCGGCCGTGGTTCACGTCGTAGAAGCGAGGAATCAGGCCGGCGAGCGTCGACTTGCCCGACCCGGTGCCGCCGATGATCGCCGTGACTTCACCCGGCAGCGCGGCGAACGAGACGCCGGTCAGGGCCGGCTCCTCGGCACCGGGATACTGAAACGTGACGTTCTGAAATTCGACGTGCCCGCGCCAGGTCGCCAGCTGCGGCCGGACCGGCGCCGCCGGGTCGCGGATCTCCGGCGCGACGTCCAGCACTTCGTTGATGCGCGCGGCCGCCGCCGAGGCGCGCGGCAGCATCACGAACATCGCGGTGACCATGAACACCGCGAACAGAATCTGCATCGCGTACTGAAGCGACGCGATCATCGCGCCCACCTGCATCGTGCCGGCGTCGATGCGGTGGCTGCCGAACCAGATGATGGCGATGCTGGTGAGATTCAGCATCAGGATCAGCGCCGGCATCAGGAACGCGATCAGGCGGTTCACCGCGATTGCCGTGGTCGTCAGGTCCAGATTCGCCTGATCGAACCGCTCGCGCTGATGGGCGCCGCGATCGAACGCGCGGATCACGCGGACGCCGCTCAACCCTTCGCCGAGAACCAGGTTGAGGCGGTCGATTTTCACTTGCATCGCCTGGGCCAGCGGCACCGCCCGGCGCAGGATCACGGTGAAGACGACTGCCATCACCGGCATGACGGCGATCAGCACCCACGCGAGCTGCGCGTCCTGCGACAGCGCGAGGATCACCCCGCCGATCGCCATCATCGGCGCCGTGATCACCATCGTCAGCATCATCACCAGCATCTGCTGCACTTGCGTCGTGTCGTTGGTCGTGCGCGTGATCAGCGACGCCGAGCCGAAGCGCTCGAACTGGTGGACCGAGAACCGCTCGATGCGCGCGAAGATCGCCCCCCGCAGGATGCATCCGAAGCCGGTCGCGACCTGCGACGAGTAGAAGCTGCCGGCGATCGCGCAGCCGGCGGCGACGCTCGACGTCAACAGCATCAGCCCGCCAATCTCGAGGATCACCCGCTGATCCCCTCTCACGATTCCGCGGTCCACGATGTCCGACATCAATCGTGGCAGGAACAGAACGCCGATCGACTGCGCGAGGGCGAGGACGAGCACCGTCGCGACGTATCCTCGATAGGGCCGGATCAGAGCGAACAGCTTGAGCATGGCGGCAGCACTCCGCGACGAAACCTCATGGACGACGGTGTGTGAAGGCGCCGGAACGGCCAGACGTGAGGGGGCACTGTAGCGAAAGACGGCCGGCAACACCAGTCTCCTCAGCGGCGCCGCACACGGGTTACAATAACGTGCAGACGGACATCCCGCTCCTTTGCCCGCCGGCCGATGACCGACGGCGCGCGCACACCAAATCCACACCGAACGCTTACCGGTTCGTTATGACTCCGGCCCGGCGGTCGCTATCCTTAAACGTCACACGCCAGCCCGTTCACACGACGACATCGACCGACCGACCGATTGCCAACCCGACACACGAATGCAGGGGCTTCACATGGCAGGTATCGGCATCATCGGCAGCGGGATCGCGGGATTGCAGCTCGGCCTCTCCCTGCAGCAGCAGGGGATCGCGGCGACCATCTACGCCGAGCGCACGCCGGAACAGGAGCTCCGCCGGCGGCTTCCCAACATGGTCGCGCGCAACGGGTGCACCCGCGCGCGCGAGCGGCAGCTCGGCGTCAACCACTGGGATCGGCCGTCCCACGACATGGTGCGCCTCGCGATGACCATCAGAGGCGCGCGCCGGCTGGCCTTCTCCGGTGCGATGGCGCCGCCGGCGCACGCCGTGGACATGCGCATCTATGCCGCGCGGCTGCTGGATGACTTCTCCAGCCGTGGCGGACGGGTGAGCATTGGCACGATCCAGGCGGACCAACTCGACCACCTTGCGTCGCAGCACGACCTCCTCGTGGTGGCATCGGGCCGCGCCAGTCTGTCGACGATCTTTCCACGCGTCGCCGAGCGTTCGCCGTTCACGCGTCCGCAGCGGCTGGTGATCGCCGGACTGTTCCGAGGAATCGCCTACTCCGAGCCGCTCGCCCTGGAGGTGATCGTCACGCCCGGATCCGGCGAGGTCCTCGCCGTGCCGGTGCAGTCGTTCGAACGCGGCCTGACCGGAATCGGCATTCTCGTCGCGTCGGGCGGGCTGTTCGAGCCGTTGCGGCATCTCCGCTACGACGCCAGCCCGCGCGCCTTTGCCGCGGCGACGCTCGCCTTTCTGCGCGCGCACGCGCCGTCAATCTTCGAACGGGCCGATCCGCGGACGTTCGACCTCGCGAGACCTCTGGATCTCACCTATGCGGCGATCACGCCGACGGTGCGCCGCGGCTTCGTCGGGTTGTCGAACGGCCGCCACGCCGTGGCGCTCGGCGACGCGCACGTGGTGATCGATCCGGTCACCGGTCAGGGCGCCAACAGCGCGTCTCATGCTGCGGGCGTGCTGGCTCAGGCGATCCTCGACGCCGAAAGGTTCGATCGCGCGTTCTGCGAGCGCGTCGAGCAGGACATCTGTTCGTATGTCGTGCCGGTGAGCGACGCGGCCAACGCGCGCCTCCAGCCGCCGACGCCGCATTTCCGCGAGCTGCTGACGGCGGCCGCGCGCGACCAGGCGATCGCCGACGTCTACGGCGACAGCTTCACCCACCCGGATCGCTTCTGGGCGATTGCGTGCAAGGCGGAGCGAACGGCCGCCTTCCTGATCGACGTCGAGCGCCGCGGGACGGCGTCAGGCGGCGCGTGGGCGCCGCGGGCTCACCAGCCGACCGCCTGACCGTCTTTGCGGTGATCGGATCCGCCGCGGTAGACGCCGTTCACGGGAAGATCGTCGGCCGCGGCGCGACGGTCGAAGACCGGTTCGGGCAGGCGCGGGTCGCGCGTGAAGAGGATGCCCTGATACCCGCCGACGGAGCCGCCGTTCACCGACCGCACCTCGTGTCCCTTCGCCTTCAGCGCCGCGCCGACCAGGTTGAAGAGGTTCGCTTCGAGCGACAGCACGTTCGAGCTCTGGTTGTGTGTGAAGCGCGCGGCGTCGGTCGTCATCTGGACGTTCATCCCGAGATCGATCAGGTTCACCATGTGCTGCGCGTGCGTCTCGGGCTGCACGCTGCCGCCCATGTTGCCGAAGGTCATCAGCGGTTGACCGTCCTTCATGACGAAGCCGGCGATAATCGTGTGGAACGGACGCTTGTGCGGCGCGACCAGATTGGGGCTGCTCGGATTGAGCGAGAACGCGGAGCCGCGGTTGTGCAGCACGAACCCGTACGGCGCGACTGTCGCGCGGCTGCCGTAGACGGCGAAGACGCTGTGGATCAGCGACACCATGTTGCCCCAGCGGTCGGCGGTGGTCAGATAAATCGTCCCGCCGTCGCGTCCGCCCGTCACCGCCGGCTTTGACGCCACCTTCGGATCGATCTGGCTGCAGAGCGAGGTGGCGTGCGCTTTCGACAGCAGCTCCTTCACCGGCACCTTCGCGAACATCGGGTCGCCGTTGTTCGCGAACAGCTCCGAGTAGGCCAGCTTCTTTGCCTCGACCAGGTAATGCCAGTACTGGGGATCCGACGGGCCGAGCGCGGCGAGGCTGGTGCCGAACTTCGGCACGCAGACGTCGAGGATGTTGAGCATCTCGAGCGCGGCGAAGCCCTGGCCGGGCGGCGGCAGCTCGAAGATGTCGTAGCCGTGATAACCGGTCGAGATCGGATCGATCCACTCGGACTGGAATTCGCCGAGATCCGCTTTCGTCATCACGCCGTCGTTCGCCTGCACCTTGGCGACGATCGCGTCGGCAATCGCGCCCTTGTAGAAGGCGTCACGGCCCTGCTGCTGAATGAGACGGAGCGCCTTCGACAGCCCGGGGTTGCGGATGATGCTGTAGAGCGCCGGCGTGTCGCCCGAGACGAGGAACGTCTCTTTCGAATCGGGATCGTTGCGCAGCCCGTTGGTCGCGTTGCGCAGATCGGAATGCCGCCGTTCGGCGAGGCCCCAGCCTTCGTCGGCGATGCGCGCCGCCCGTTCGAAGGCTTCCTTGAACCCGACGGTGCCGAAGCGCTTCAGCAGCGCATCGTAGCCCGAGATCGCGCCGGGCACGGTGGCGGCGTTCACACCGTTGTTCGGCACGCTCTTGACACCGAGCTTCTTGGTGAAGAACTCGGGCGTCCAGCCGGACGGCGCCCATCCGCCGGAATTCAGCGCGTAGAGTTTCTTGTCTTTCGCGACGTAGACCAGCGCGAAGAGATCGCCGCCGATCCCGGTGTCGTTCTGCGACGTGACGTCGAGCACGGCGCCGGTCGCCACCGCGGCGTCGATCGCGTTGCCGCCCTGGCGCAGGATCTCCAGCCCGGCTTCAGCCGCGAGCGGATCGCTCGTGGCCACCATCCCGTGGCGCGCGAGCACTTCCGATCGGCCTTGCGACAACCAGCCCTGCGCGCGCGATCCGGGCACGGCCTTGATCGCGGTCCCCGGTTGAGGTTGATCGGCCGAGGGGGCGCCGAACGCAGTAGGGGATTGCGCCGTCGGCGTCGCAAGCGCGACAAGACCCGCGAGCACGGTGGCGGCAACGAGGTGGCGCAGAGCTGTGTTCATGCGCGAGATTCTACGCCGTTTCCGCGTCGCTGCAGATCACAGCTGCGCCGCACTCGGCTATGCTGGAGCCTCATACTCGTCGCCGGCACATAGAGGAGGGGTTCATGCGTACTCCATTGGCATTCGTGGCGCTCGTCGCGTTGCCGCCGCTGGCGCTCGGCATGGCCGGACCGGTTGGGATCGACGCCGCGCAGAGCGGCGGCAGCGCCGCGGCGCCGATTGTCAGCCCGCCGACTCCGGCGCCGATCACCAAGCACGGGTTGACGGTAGAGATTCGCGATGTCGTGCGCCTGCCGGATACGCGCGGAATGCGGCCGCTCGAACAGGACGTGACCCCGGCCGGGTGGGCGCGCATCAACTACGTCCGCGATCTTCCCGACGGCCGCCGGTTCGCGAACGACTCGCGCGGGTTGTTGTACGTCATCGATCGCAGCAATCGGCCGTCGGTGTACGCGAACGTGGCCGCCGTGTTCCCCTACGCGATCTATAACCGCCTCGAGAGCGGGCTCATCGGGTTCACGTTCCATCCCGAGTTCGCGCGGAACGGTTTGTTCTACACGGTGCACGGCGAGAGTGCGAACGGCAACCCCGCGATGCCGAACTTCATCCCGCCCGGGTTTACGCGCGCCGACGTGACCTACCACAACGTCATCACCGAGTGGCATGCCACCAATCCGGCGGCGAACACGTTCGAGGGCACGAGGCGCGAGCTCCTCCGCGTCGGACACGTCGTCGCCAACCTGACCCACCCGATGGGAGACGTCGAGTTCAATCCGACCGCGAAGCCGGGCGCACCCGACTACGGCCTGCTCTACACCAGCGGCAGCGATCTCGGGTTCAGCAACGGCGGCGGACCGCACCAGGCCAACCCGGGCCAGGCGCAGCGCCTCGACACGGTCATCGGCTGCATCCTGCGGATCGATCCGCGCAGTCCCGCTGCGTCCGGCGGTGCGAAAGGCCTCGGCGACTACACCATTCCCGCGATCAACAAGTTCGCCGCTGACGGCGATCCGAAGACGCTCGGCGAGATCTTCGCTTACGGGTTCCGCAACGCGCACCGGCTGTCCTGGGATCTTACCGACGGCACGATGTTCGCCTCGGATATCGGCATGAACAACATCGAGGAGATCAACATCGTCCACGAAGGAAACAACTACGGCTGGATGAAGCGTGAAGGGTTGTTCGAGAACGGCGTCACCCGGCCCGGCGGCAAGCTCGATCAGCTGTTCCCGTTGTCCGCCGATGTCCTGGCCGGCCGCACGAAGGACGAGTTCACGTATCCGGTCGCGATGTACGCACACACGGACGGGCAGGCGGTGACGGGCGGCTTCGCCTACCATGGCCGCATCGCCGCGCTGCGCGACAAGTTCGTGTTCGGAGACATCGTTCGCGGGCGCGTGTTCGCCGCCGATCTCGCCGCGCTGAAGAAGGCCGACGATGGGATTCCGCAGACGGTTGCGGCGATTGAAGAAGTCCAGCTCGCCGTGCGCGGCGCCGGCGGCGCGCGCACCTACACGTCGTTCCGCGAGCTCATCGAATCGACCAACGGCACGACCGCAACCCGCGCGGATCTGCATTTCAGCCGCAGCGCCGATGGCGAGCTGCTGCTGACGTCACGGCAGGACGGCATGATCCGGATGCTGGTGCCGGATTCGACCGAGACGTCGGCGTCGCGACGGTGACGGATGCCCGTCGAGGCCGCCCTGGAGTTCCGTCATCGCGTGCCGGGACCACCGCTCGGCGCGTGGGTCGACTTGATCTGGCTGTACCGGGCCGACCCGCGTCCGCACACGCTCGAGCGGATCCTCCCGACTGGCGCGGCGCAGCTGATCGTGAACCTGAAAGAGGACCAGACCCGCCTGTATGAGGCCGAGCGCCCGCACCGTTGTACCGCCGCTGCGGGCTCGGTGCTGTCGGGCGCCCACACGCGCTATCAGATCATCGATACGTCCGAACAGGAATACGTCGCCGGCGTGGTGTTCAAGCCCGGCGGGACTGTGCCGTTCTTCGCGGTGCCCTCCCACGAGGTGATCGACGCCGACGTGCCGCTCGAGTCGCTCTGGGGCCGCCGCCGCACGGGTGTCCTCCGCGAGCGGCTGCTCGAAGGCGCCACCCTCGATCTCAAGCTCGACGCCCTCGAAGACGAGCTGCACCAGATGTGCACGCCGCGCGCGCTGCACCCGGCCGTGTCGTTTGCCTTGACTGCGTTTCATCGGGTGCCGGCGACGACGACGATCACGGCCGTGTCGGACGCGATCGGCCTGAGCGCGAAGCGGTTCATCGAGCGCTTCAGGAGCGACGTCGGGATGACTCCGAAGCGCTACTGCCGGATTCGACGCTTCCAGAGGGCGGTCACACTGGCGAGCCGGGGAGTCGACGTCGATTGGGTGGGCGTGGCGCTCGATTGCGGCTACTTCGATCAGGCGCACTTCATCCACGAGTTCCGCGCGTTCGCCGGCCTCACGCCGACCGCTTATCAGGCCGCGCGGACCGCGTTTCAGAACCACGTCAAATTTCTACAATCCGACGCCGACGCGCATCTGGGACGATAGCGCCATGGCCGATACAAAAGAGACTTATCGCACCGTGACCCCGTATCTCGTCGTTCCCGATGCCGATGCCGAGATCGCCTTTCTGAAATCAGCCTTCGGCGCCACGGAATCCAGTTGTCAACGGAATCCCGACAACACCGTGATGCATGCGGAAATCCAGATCGGCGACACGCTCGTCATGCTCGGACAGGCGGGAGGAACCTGGGGGCCCCGCACGGGGGCCTTCTATCTGTGGGTGGACGACGTCGACGGGACCTACGCCCGTGCCCTTCGCGCCGGCGCGCGCTCGGAATCCGAGCCTGAAGACAAGCCCTACGGGCACCGGAATGCCGGCGTCGTCGATCAGAACGGCGTCACGTGGTGGATTGGCGCTCCGGTCGGGTAGCATCTCCCGGATGAAACAGATTCACAGTCTCCTCGCAATCGTCGTCCTGCTCACAACCGGCTGCTCGCGCACGCGAGACGCCGCCGCGGTCCTTGCCGATGCGCAGAAGGCGATGGGCAACCCGGCGTCGATTCAGTACAGCGGCACCGGCATGAACGCCTTCTTCGGACAGGCGCTCACCGCGGGCCAGGAGTGGCCGCGCCGCGACCTGACCGCGTACACGCGCGCGATCGACTACGACAAGCGCGCCTCCAGGGAAGAGATGACCTTTGCCCAGGCGGTGTTCGGCGGTCAGCAGCAGAACGCCGAAGTCGCCGGCGACAAGGCGTGGAACATCGGTGCGAACGGTCCCGTGCCGCAGCCAGTCGCCGCGGAAGAACGGCAATTGATGATCTGGCTGTCGCCGCACGGATTTCTGAAAGCCGCGGCTTCGTCGGGGAATGCGACGCTGACGCCAGGGAACGATGGATCCAGCACCGTCGGTTTCACCGCGCTCGGCAAGTACAAGGTCGAGGGGACGATCGACGCGAACAACCTGGTCACGCGCGTCGCCACGACCATCGCCAACCCGGTGCTCGGCGACACCGGCGTCGTCGCGACCTACGGCGACTACAAGGACTACGGCGGTGTGAAGTTCCCCTCGAAGATTGCCGTGCAGCAGGGCGGGTTTCCGCTGTGGGACCTCACCATCACGAGCGTCACGCCCAACGTACCGCTCGATCTGCCTGTGCCTGCCGCGGTTGCGTCGGCGGCGGTTCCGCCGGTCAGCGTCGTGAGTACCAGGCTCGGACCTGGCGTCTGGCACGTGACCGGCGGCTCCCATCACAGCGCCGTCGTCGAGTTCGCGGACTACACTGCGGTCGTCGAAGCGCCGCTGAACGAGGAGCGTTCGCTGGCCGTCCTCGCCGAAGCCCGGAAGCTTGCACCCGGGAAGCCGGTCCGCTACATCCTGACCACGCATCACCATTTCGATCACACCGGCGGCCTCAGGACCTATGCGGCCGAAGGCGCGACGATCGTCACGCATCAGTCGAACGTGCCGTACTTCACCAGGACGCTCGTCGCGCCGGCCACGGTCAGCCCTGATGCACAGACCAACGCGCAGAAGATGCCGACGTTCCAGGCGGTGGCGGACACCTACGAGCTCACGGACGGCACGCAGAAGATCCAGGTCTACGCCACCGACGGCGACGCGCACACGAACGAGTACACCTTGATCTACCTGCCCGGCTCGAAGGTGCTGATCGAGGCCGATGCCTACAGCCCCGGTCCGGCTGACGCGCCGCCTCCGGCCGTGCCGCCGCCGAACGCCGTCAAGCTGCTCGACGAGATCCAGCGGCTGAAGCTGAACGTCGACACGATCGCGCCGGTGCACGGGCGGGGCGCAGTGCCGATCGCGGAGCTCCGGAAGTTCGTGGGCAAGGCGTGACTGGGAGCAGCTTGCGTCGCGGCCGGGTGGCAGCGTGCGGCATGAGAGCTTGAACGCAGAGACCTCAAAGACCGCAGAGAAGCGCAGAGGGCACGGGGCTCTTCCCGCGAACTTCGCACACGTATCGACCCAACATCGCGAAGACGCGGCTCGCATCGCACG
>DATFWL010000078.1:0-4868 GCA_035259385.1 Vicinamibacterales bacterium
GCCTTCGCTCTTCGAGCTACGGCGGGCAGGCTGCCGCCTCGCTCCGCTCCGGTGGCTCACTCGCTGCGCTCGTTCGCGCCCTGCAACGGACGCACATTGACGACAGCGTTGGACGGATTTACGATGCGACTTGCGCAGCACGAGGGCCTGACCACGAGGTGCAGTGGCCGGGCGTATTCGTATCGCATCTCAGTCCGTAGGGCGCATCGGCTCCCGCCGGAAGGGCACGGCCCACCTACAGCAACCACGTAGGGAGGGTGTGCGCATGTCTCGTCTCGACATCTACAAGAAGCAGGCGAAACAGCTCGTTCGCTGGCATCGCGAGGGCAACTACTCGATCGGCGGGCGCATTCGCGGTCTCGCCCGCTGCCAGTCGCTGACCGACCGTGAGGCGCTCGCGCGCGAGTTCCCACTTCGCGAGGCGCAGGAAATCATCGCCCTCGAGGCGGGCTACGCGAGCTGGACGGCATTGAAGGTCGCGGTTGCGAATGCGCCCACGACCAAGCTCGCATCACCGACACTGCGACTCACACGCGCGGTACCCGTCATCTTCGTTGCCAACGTGAAAGCGTCGGCGGAGTTTTTCAAAGACACTCTCGGTTTCTCGATCGACTTCCTGCACGGAAAACCAGCGTTCTATGGTTCCGTGTCGCGCGACGGTGCCTGTGTGCATCTGAAATTCGTGCACGAGCCCGTGTTCATCGTTGGCGCGCAAGACCGGGAAGGCCTCATTACCGCCTTCATCGAGGTCGAGAACGTGAAAACGCTCTATGCCGAGTACGTCGCGGCGGGGGCGGTGTTCGACCAGAAACTCAAGAAGCAGGCGTGGGGCGGACGGGACTTCGTCGTCCGGGACCCCGATGGCAACGGCCTGTGCTTCGTCGGGCCGGCGGCCTGAGCGGAGCGGTCATGTGCCGGTCTGCTTCATGTCCTTGAAGCCTCCAGCACGCCAGAGGACCGCGTTGCTCATCTGAGAGATTTTCCACTGGCCATTCGACTGGATAAGCGTGGCGAGTACGACTCCGCCCGCGACAAAGAAGTTGTCCAGCTTGTTCGCGTCGGCCTTGGTGCCCTGCCACATATGCATGGCAATGAGATTGGCGCGGACGTTCGCCGTAGTGCCGTCGAGAGAAATGTCGTGGCTTGCGACAAAGTGTTGCGAGCCTTCGAAGGGAGTGAAGCTTTTCTCGTGGCTGGCCCTGATTTCTTCAGGCCCGATCAGTGACGCGCCGTTGGGGCGCGTGACTTTTGCTTCGGACGTGAAGATGGAGGCGAAATGCCGGCCGTCGAAATTCTTGTCATCAAGTGCGCGAAAGTAGCTGTTCACGACGCTCGTGATTTCGAACTTGTTGATTATTTCGGTGGTCCTGTCGTGATCCATGTCTAGTCCTTTTCAGATGCCCGCTTTGACGCGGAGCTCGGGCGCCGGACGCGGAGGCCTGTCATCGAACCCGGTGCCGCTGGCCTTCGCGTCCGACCAGAACGTGAGGAGCGCTTCCATCACGGCGGACGCGCGCTTCCGATCCCCGGGTCCGAGACGATAGGCCGACGGCGGATCGTCGTCGCCGCGATCAAAGAGGACCTGCAGCGGCGGATCCGGGGGCACGGCGCGCGGATACGAGTCCGCGATGCGCTCGATCCAGTCGAGCGTGAGGTCCATGCAGGAGCGCAGACGGACCCAGCGATGTTCGGCCCATCCGCCCCGGACGTCCGGAGGATCGTCGAATCGTTCGAGCAGCATCTCGCGGGCGCGCTTGCCCCGTGCCGCCAGGCGCGTGATCATTCGGTGGCAGTGCCCAGAGGCGCACAACCGCGCGAGTGACCGTCCGTCAACTGTGCCGGACCGTCGCCAATTCGCTACTCCCGGTTCCACGGCATGGACGACGGTGCTCGCAGCGGTGCGGTGGGCCAAGCGTCCTTCAGCAACACACCGACGGGATCTACTTCTTTCAGCTGCTCCGATGCCCATGACAGCCACCGTTCTGCGTTCGCTCGTTCCTCAGAACCGACAGACCCGCCGCGCAGACGGCGTTCAACGGCGTTCACAAACGCGACGGTACGCTGGTGCCTCGCCCACCGAACAGCGGCCGTTCGCAGGCGCCGTCGCCGCAGCGCTTCACTGTCTCGTTGCTGTTGCGCAATCCTAGAATCGGGCGAGCAGATCATGCTCGCATCCGTCTACGGTGCATGGACGTCTCCGATTCCCTGGAAAGAAGGCGGTTGGATTTACGCCGATGCGTCGGTGCACCGGCTGATTTCTGACGTGAGCGCACTCGTCGCATCACAGCGCGGGCACAGGATCATCGTTGCCGGCGATCCTCGACGCGTCAGAGCATGATGCGAAGAACTTCTACGTGGCAGTGACCCGGCCAACCAAGAGCCTGACTATCTGCTCTCGGAATCCTGTGATTTCCTTCTGAGGGCACCTCGTCCGCCGCCTGCTACGTATAGAACGTGGACGACCGGACGGTTAGAGGCAGCGTTGCTAGAGTTGGCCGGCGCGAGCCGGCCAGAGGCCTTTTCGCTCCCGCATGCCTCGCCACTTGCGAAACCCTGGCGAACGTGTCCAGAACAGGCCGATTTACGCGGCCTCCCGGATGAGCCAGTTGCGGAAATCGTCCAGTGCGGCGAGCCAGCCCAATAAGACCAATGGAATCAACTACTTGCGAGCCGATCTGTCGGCGCCACTCGTAAGTCTCATTCCCCGAGCATTTGTGACGGACCGGCCGCACTGGACGATATCCGCAACCGGGCGTAGCACCACCATGGCGACTTTACCTATCGGCCGGGCGTTCACACCTCACCCGCGCTGCCACTTCTCCACGGTAGCCTGACCGGCAGTTGGTCGAAAGGACGCAGCGAGTACTATGCGTACTACCACTGCCGCCCTGCTTGTCGTGCGGTGAACGTCTCGAAAGCCAGGCTCGAAGGACTGTTCGCCGAAGAACTCGCGCTGCTGCAGCCAACGCCAGGCTATATGCGGCTACTGAAGGAGTCGGTGCTGCGGATCTGGACGGCGCGCAAGGCCGCCGTTCACGAAGAGATCGCCGCGGCCGAGCGCGCGGCCAAGGCCATCCAAGAGAAGCTGGACCGTCTCGACGAGGCATTCCTCTTCGAACGCTCGATCGACATCGAAACCTACGACCGCCATGCCGAGAAGCTGCGCGAGGAACTCACGCTCGCTCGGATCGACGTCACTCAGGCCAGCTCGAGGAACTCGACGTAGAAGGCATCCTGGCGTTCGCAGAACGCGTTCTACCGCGCGCCGCCGATCTCTGGGTGCAGGCCTCGCTCGAACAGCGACAGCGGTTCCAACAACTGTTCTTTCCGGACGGAATAGCGTTCGACGGAAACCGCTTTATTGGAACCGGCGTAACCGCGCCAGCCTTCAGCTACTTGCGGCCGATTGACGCTGGGAATGAAGGTTTGGTGGACCAGACGGGAGTCGAACCCTTTGAGCGCGTTTCTCTAACTGAGTGACGGCGCGCGACTTCTGGCCTCGATGGTTTGATTCTCGCCGAGTTAGAGCATTCGGGTTTTCTTCTGGAATCTTCGCTGGTCCTCCCGAATCGACCTGAGTCGGGGAGACGTTTTGGAGACGGCGTCGAGCCACTCGCCGCTTCACGACTGCCTGAACGGCGACGCGCTGCTCGCGCGTTCAAATCGGGGGCCCGCAACCATCTGAATTTGGAGTTTGCCTGGGCGGCTGCGTGACGCAAGCACTGGCTCATCCGCCTCACCATCCTCCTTCTGGTTCGTAGTCGTGATGCGGCAGATCGCCGGCCGACGACAGACGATGATCAAGATCCATCGCAGAGTAACTTGCGGTCGATCACCTGACGCGCTCAATAAGCGTCGCTCTCGAGCGATCAGCGTCGTTGAACTGGGTTACATCGCAGTCCACGTCACAGTTATTCGCAGGTTCGCGGGAGGCGAACAATCGGAGCCGTCGATTGACGGAGCGGCGAATCGCAAGCATTCCTTCGCGGGATCGAGTTTTTGCGGATCACAGGGGACAGTCAGCCCGAAGAGCGCAACGCTGTCGTTCACGTCTGCTCGTGTGATCAAGAACCGCACGTCAAGCGGGCCGAGATGGATGGTCTCGTCGGCACGAACTGCAGGAGATCCGACGGCGACGGCATAGCGGCCAGCGTATCAGAGGCTGAGTTCATCGAAGCCCTAAGCGCCCCGTTGCAGCGTCGATCAGATTATTGGACACTACCACCTTCACGATCGTGAACAGAACTGGTGGCATACTAGCGACGACCGCATCACAGAATCGGATGGTGTCTCGACGCACACGGTTGGCCGTCTTGACTTCTATGATCCTGGCAGCGGTTCTGGTCAGTATGGCCTTTGGACAGTCGCCGGGGCCAGCGCTGTGGGTTGCCTTATGTAGCGACTCGGCTTCGAGCCCCGCGGACGCCCGAGCCACGTACGAAGCCCCGGACGGGCGAGTTCAGACCACCCATGTTGCCGCGACGGCGCCCGTCGGTTGCGTCGCCACTCCGCTGCCGATCGCATATGAGGATGTCGTGTGGGTCCGACTTGTGGCGCCGGCCACCACGAATCGCCTCAGCCGAGGATTGATCCTTCTAGGAGGAGACGGCGTACCGAGCAGCGGCAGCGAGATTGTCCTGCCGGACGAAACGTCGCAGGCTCCAACCCAAGTCTCCGCCGTTTCCAGCAACCGCTCGTCGGCACTTTCAGAAGGCCAGCCGCCGATCCGAGCCATGTGGGCCTGGCGTCCAGAGCTCTGGCGCTCTGAAGCCTCGTCGCTGTTCGCTCAAGCGTCGTCGTGGAATGTAGGTGTGCTCTACGTTTCGGTGCAGGTCGGCGCGGACGGCGCGCTTGTCGATGCAGACCGG
>DATFWL010000079.1:0-6339 GCA_035259385.1 Vicinamibacterales bacterium
CCCGGTTTGCGGTCGGCCGGCGGCAGCGGGTTCGACGCCATCTGGTGCGCCGCTTCCGTCATGCCGTACGCCTCCAGCACCGGCGCACCGAATGCGGTTTCGAGCGCATGCATCACCCGCGGCGGCAGCGCCGCGCTGCACGATCGGATGAATCGCAGCCTTTCGGCGCCGGCGGGGCGACGCGCACCAGGGTCCGCCGCACGGGCGAGCAGCAGTTGATGGAGCGTCGGCACCGCGGAATACCACGTGACGCCGTGGTCGCGCGCAACGCGCCAGAACGACAGCGGATTGAACTTCGCCGGCACGACAACGGTCCCGCCGCTGCGCAGCGTCGCGAGTGTCGAGGCGACCAGTCCGTGCACGTGAAACAGCGGCATCACGCACATCGCCACGTCGCCGGCGCCGAGCGCGTAGTGCCGCGCGATGTTACCGGCCGAGATCGAGAGGTTCGCGTGCGAGAGCGGCACGCGCTTGGGACGGCCCGTGCTTCCACTCGTGTGCAGTACGAGCGCGACATCGTCCGCCGACGGCGGCGTGAACGGGCGGCGGCCGGCGTTGCCGCCGAGGACCACCTGTCCGCTCGCGTCCAGGCCAATCGACAGAATCGGCACGCGATCGCCGGCGGCGCGGCGGGCATCGTCGGTGCCCTCGGGAGGGAGGATCAGCACGCGGGCGTCGGTGTCCTCGAGATAGAAGCGGAACTCGTCCTCCTTGTATCCAGGATTGAGCGGCGCCGCCGTTCCGGCGGCGGACGCCGCGAGAAATGCGACGACCATCGGCAGACCGTTCGGCAGCGCGATGCCGATGCGGTCGCCGCGGTCGACTCCGGCGGCGGCAAGCTGTTCGGCGAGTGCGCGCACCTGACGGCGCAGTTCGGCATAAGTGACCTTCAGTGGCGGCTCGGGAATGACGACGGCGATTTTCTCGGCAGGCGCATGTTCCAGAAGTTCCAGCAGCGTCGACGGCACGGACATCGGACTCATAAGATTCGGTTCACCCCAGGGTCAGGACGCGCGAACGACCAACCCTTAATCGTATCGCGCGCCGCTCCGGGTTGTCCCGCAGCGATCGGATCGCCGCGTTTCCGACGAGGGCATCCGACGATTGTCGACCGCTCAGCTTCAGCGGATTCGCCGGATGTGGTTACCGGCTGGCTGGACTTCGCCGCGAGAACCGCCACACGTATTCGATCACTTCTTCCAACGTGGTCGCCGCATCGCCTGGGATCCCACCGGTATCGAGCGAGCAGCCTCGTTTGACGACCGCGTCACCGACCTTCGTGACAAAGGCCTCGCGTTGAGGCACGCCGTTCACGCCCAGCTGGCGGAGCGTGCTGTTGACGTCATGCGGTCCTCCCGGGATGAGGGACTGCACGATTCCGGCCGCGTCCGCGTAATCGAGACAGAGAGACAGGTCCGTGGCCGTCTTGATGGTGTCCGTTCGCGCGCGCGGCGTCGTCGCTCGCTTGCGCGTCCTGGCGGCACGCTTGCGCCTTGCGCTCCGCGCCTTCTTTGCGGTCAAGGCAGGCGCGCGCGCAATCGTGCTCCGCTTTTTCGCCATGCATCCTCCAGCTGCACCGTTCGGTGCGTGTCAGCCGGACGCCCATGCTCCCGGCCGCTGCGTGCAAGTGTGCCGCGAACCGGTGTCACCGCTCAACGGCCCGGATCGAGATCGCGCATGACGACGCGGAGCACCTGGCCGGCGGCGCGGGCGTCGCGCGCGAGCACAACCGTGTCGCTGCGGAGGCCGCCGCGTTCGTCGACGAGCTCTCGATACTGCAGCGCGGCTGGCGGCAAGCGGCGGCAGGCGCCGCTGATCAGGCCGGCGCGTTCGGCCGCGGCGATCCGGTCGGCGAACGGCATCCGGGCCAGCTGGTCGTCCAGGTCGGTCGCCAACGGCGCGCGCGACGCCGCATGCTCGAGCGCGTCGGTGACGATCGTTTCCAGCACGCCGCACGCGAGCACGAGGGCGAGCGCGAACTCCCCTTGATCGAACGCGTCGCGGCTGTCTGCGAACGTGCGCTCGAGCACGGCGTGGAGCCCGCGGCGATGAACGAACGCGAAGCGGCGCAGCGGCTCTGGAGCGGCGTCACTGTTTTCCGGATTCGACAGATCGAGGCCGCTGGCCGAATCCATCTGCACCAGTGCCGTCCGCGCCTGCTCGAGGACGTGCACCAGCCGCCCCACGATCTCTTCTGGCGGCGCCTCGGCAACGGCGGCGCCGTCGATCGAGCGCACGAGCAGCGCGTCGCTGAAGGCACGGGACAGCCAGTGCGCCTTGCTGCCGCCAGAGAGGTGGGTGACGGCAGCCGCGCACTGCTGCTGCCAGCCGCGCAGATCGCCGGCGCCGCTGACGGCGATGGTGGCGCCGGATGACTGTTGAAGCTCGCGGCCGCGGCGGATCAGCGCGTCGAGGTGCCGCAGCGCGAGATCGCGCTGATCGCGCGAGCTGGCAGGCATCAGGACGACCGCGGTCCGGCGGCGCGGGGACGCCGTGCATGCTGGAGCAGCTCGGCAATCTGATCGACGTGGACCCGCATCGCCTGCGCCGCCGCCTCGGGGTCGCGGCGCCGCAGCGCGGCGACGACCGCTTCGTGGCCCTGGATCGACCGTTCGGGGCGGCCCTTCTGCCGCAGCGTCGCCCGGCGCGACTCGACCAGCAGATCGTTCAGCGTTTCCATCAGCCGCATCACCACGCGGTTGCGCGTGGCGCGGGCGAGCGCCGCGTGAAAGGCGGTGTCCTCGACGAGCGTGGCCGCGCCGGCCTTCAGCTTGCGCCGCTGCGTGTCGAGGATGCGCTGCAGGTCGGCGAGATCCTCTTCGGTGATCCGTGTCGCGGCAAATCCCGCCACGGCCGGCTCGAACATCCGGCGGACGTCGAGGAGCTCTTCGCTGAGATCGCGGCGGTAGGTGAGAATCGACGCCAGCGGCGCGACGAGGCGATCGACGTCGAGCTCGCGCGGAAACGTCCCCTGGCCGTGGCGCGTTTCGAGCAGGCCGATGGTCTCGAGCATGCGAAACGCGTCGCGGATCGATCCGCGGCTCACCCCGAACCGCGAGGCGAGCAGACGTTCGGCGGGAAGCGGCTGACCCGGCGGCAACGTGCCGTCGAGGATCAGCACGCGGATGCGGTCGGCGATCTCCTCCGCGACCCGCGCCTTCCTGATCGGCTGGATCAGCGCTGCCGCGCGCCGCGACGCGGACGGCGCGACACCGGCGGCAGGGTTGACACGGGACGACGCGGGTGTCAGACTGCGGCCCCTCACTGGTCCGACCACTGGGCCAGTTTAGCATCAACCGGGTCCGGGTTCGAGGCGGCAAAGGCGGCCGGATGCAAGCGCTCGAGTTCAGCACTGCCGGCTCTCCACGCGCGGTCGCGCGCGCGATCGAGGACTTCGCGCGCGCGCAGGCCCACGTCGCGGCGATCGTCGTGCCGTGGGAGAGCGATGCGACCGCGCTCAGCATGGCGGTCACCGCGGTGGTCGGCGACGGCTGGGCGATCGAGCACATCAACCTCGGCACCATCCGCCTCACCGACGCCGGCAGCGAGGCGACCCGCGTCGCCGTCGCGGCCGACCGCCGCGGCGACGCGGACTCGCCGCAGCTCGCGGCGATGTTCGAGCGCTTCACGCGGCAGCTGCATCGCCATTTCGGCGGCACCTCATGAGCGAGCCGGCCACGTCGGTGCAAACCGTCATGCTGCGGGTCGCGGAGGCGCGCGTCGAAGACATCGCGCACGCGGTGGCCCGGCTGTCGCCGGCCGACCTCGGGCGGATCGGTGCGCACGTCGGCGACGTCCTGAAGGTCACCGGCCGGACCACCGCCGTCGCGCGCGCCGAGATCTCCGATCCGGAGCATGAGGGCATCGTCCAGATCGACGGGACGATCCGCAGCAACTGCGGCGCCGGCCTCGACGAGCGGATCAGCGTCGCACCGGTCGAATCGGCACAGGCGGTCGCCGTTCGCCTCGCGCCGCTGCTGTCGAGCGGCGCGGCACCGATCATCGCGCCCGATCGCATGCTCGAGGATCTCGTCGGCGTGCCGATCGTCGCCGGCAGCGCGCTGCGCGTCCCGACGTTCGCGAAGGCGGTCAACTTCCAGGTGGTACGGACGATTCCGTCGGGCCCGGTCGTCATCGGTCCGCGAACGGACATCCGCGTGGTCGAAGGCGATCAGACGCCGGTGAGCGCGCCGGCGGTCTCGTACGAGGACATCGGCGGACTCGAGCGCGAGGTTGCCCGCGTGCGCGAACTGGTGGAGCTGCCGCTCAAGCACGCACGACTCTTCGAGCGGCTCGGCATCCTCGCGCCGAAGGGCGTCCTGCTCTACGGGCCGCCGGGAACCGGCAAGACGCTGCTCGCGCGCGCGGTCGCGGCGGAGAGCCGCGTGCACTTCATCCACCTGAACGGCCCGGAGATCATGCGCAAGTTCTACGGGGAGAGCGAGGCGCGGCTGCGCGAGCTGTTCGAGGAGGCGGCGCGGCGCGCGCCGGCGATTCTGTTCATCGACGAGATCGACGCCGTGGCGCCGAAGCGCGCCGACGTCACCGGCGAGGTCGAGAAGCGCGTGGTCGCGCAGCTGCTCAGCCTGATGGACGGCTTCGTCTCGCGCGGCCAGGTGATCGTGATGGGCGCCACGAACATCCCCGAGGTGCTCGATCCCGCGCTGCGGCGGCCCGGACGGTTCGATCGCGAGATCGAGATCGGCGTTCCGAACACCCAGGCGCGCCTGCAGATCCTGCGCATTCACACGCGCGCCATGCCGCTCGGAGCGGACGTGAGCCTGGCGGAGATCGCCGAGCACTCACACGGCTTCGTCGGCGCGGATCTCGAGGCGCTGTGTCAGGAAGTGGGGATGATCGCGCTGCGCAGGTTCCTGTCGGGTGAAACGGTTCGGCTGCAGCCGGACACCGCCGCAGACGACGACATCAACGCGCTGCACGTGACCCGCGACGATTTCCTCGCCGGCCTCACCGAGGTCGAGCCGAGCGCGACACGCGAATTCTTCATCGAGAAGAGCACGACGACCTTCGCGTCGATCGGTGGCCACGAGGAATTGAAGCGGCTGCTCGACTCGGTCGTCGAACGCTCGCACCGCGCCGACGATCTCTACGAGCAGATCGGGCTCACGCCGCCGCGCGGGATTCTGTTCGTCGGGCCCTCGGGCACCGGCAAGACCGCGATGGCGCGGGCGCTGGCCGGTGAGAGGCAGCTGCCGCTCATCGCGATCGACGGCCCGCAGCTGTACTCGAAGTGGTTCGGCGAGTCGGAGAAGGCGCTGCGCGACGTCTTCAAGAAGGCGCGGCGCGCCGCGCCCTGTCTGCTGTTCTTCGACAACGTGGATGCGCTCGCGCCCCGAAGCGGCCCGGATCCATCTGGCGCCGGCGTGCACCAGCGCATGCTCAGCCAGCTCCTGCGAGAGATCGACAACCTCCGCGACGTCGGCGGCGTGATCCTGCTCGCCGCAAGCGATCGCCCGGAGCGTGTCGAACCAGCGTTGCTGCGCAGCGGCCGGTTCGACTACGTGCTCGCGTTCGCGAAGCCCGACGCCGCCGACCGCGCGGCAATCCTGCGGGTCTGCTGCCGTCAGATTCCGCTCGCGCCGGACGTCGACCTCGACGAGATCGCGCGCGGCGCGGACGACCTGACCGGTGCGGATCTCGAATCGGTCTGCAAGAAGGCCGCGCTGGTCGCGATCGCGGATTTTCAACGCGGCGGCCGCGGCAGTGCGTTCGTGGTTCGTCTGAGCGATTTCGAATCAGTGCTCGCGCCGGCAGGAACGGCGCAGTTGTAGGGCCGTCCTGTTCAGGGCGGCCGGACGGGCGGGCTGAAGGCCCGCCCCTGTAAGTCCGGTGGAAGGGACGCCATGGCCTATACCGAACTGACCGTCTGGACCCGCGGCATCATCATGGACAAGGAAGGCCGCGACATCGTCAACTCCGTCGCCGCGTCGGCGCGCCTCGAAGGCAAGTTCGCGCAGGCGATGGAGAACTACGTCGACAACCCGGATCGCACCAACGCGCCGACGCGCAAGTACTGCCGGATCAGCGACGGCGAGATCGAGAACGCCCTCACCTACGAGAACGAGCAGCCCAACATCGTCGTGCTCGTCGAGCAGACGATGGTCAAAGGGTGGGACTACATGCGCGGCATGCCGGCGGGCGGCACGCTGGTGATCAACACCCACTACACGCCGGACTACATGCTGCGCTTCGTGCCGATGCCGGAGCGTCTGTCGCAGCTGGTCTGCGTCGACGCCGCCAGGCTGGCCGATCACAAATGGCTCTACTACCGCCTCGGCGAGCTGGGGCTCGATCGCCTGTCGACCGAGGGGGCGGCCG
>DATFWL010000080.1:0-11237 GCA_035259385.1 Vicinamibacterales bacterium
TGCGTCTTCGACGCTGTCGCCGTCGATCCACCGCCAGTCGGCGCCCGCGCTGAAGACGTTGGCGGCGCCGAGCGACTTGGTCCACACGGCTGTCCCGCCGACGCCGTTGGTGGGCACGTTCTGATCGGTGGCGAGCCTGACCAGGTTGCGGGTGGTCGCGGCGTTGGTGACCGCGAGGAAGTTGAAATGCGCGCGCTGCACGTCCACGAACATGCGCGCCTGCAGGTCGCTCGAGTCCGGCATCCGTACCCGGACGCCGCCGTTGACCGTCGTCCAGCGGGTGTCGTTCAGCTCGCCGACCTTTCCGTTGTTCCGGTTCTCGCTGAAGTAGCCGGCGCGGACGAACGCGTTGAAGTTGTCCGACGCGGCGTAGTCCACCTTGCCGCTGATGTTGCGATACGCGACGTCGGCGTTGTTGTCGATCGGACCACGCTCGATCTCGGCAACGATCGGAAAGCCGTCGGTCCGGAAGAAGCTGCCTTCGACGGCGGCGCCGAGCGTGTTCCAGCGGTTGCCGGCGAAGAAATCGAGCTTCGGGCTGTTCTCGGTGCCGTACTGCGTCTTGAGATCGACCAGCGCGCGCGTCGGCTTGCTGGTGATGATGTTGATGACGCCACCCATCGCGTAGTTGCCGTAGAGGCTCGAGGTCGCGCCATCGGTCATCTCGATGCGATCGACGCTCGCCAGCGGCACGCGCGTCCAGTAGACCCAGCCGCCGAACGGATCGTTGAACGGAATCCCGTCGAGCAGCACGAGGGTCCGGCTCTGCCCGCTCGGGCCGATCCCGCGCAGCGACACGCCCTGCGTGGTCGGCTGTGCGACCAGGCTGCTGGTGCGCCGGAACAGGCTGAACGTCGGCACCTGACGCAGCACATCGTCGGCGACCAGCGCCGGCGACGCTTCGATCTCCCGGGTCGTGACGATGTTCTGGCTCGCCGGCGTGTCGCCAAGCCGCTGCTCGGTGCGCGTCGGCGTCACCGTGACGGTCTCGAGCAGCGTCGCCGGCGACAGCACCACCTCGAGGTCGCCGGTGTGCGCGGCCGGCACCTGCTCGCTCTTCTCGGCAAATCCGTCGGCGCGCACGACGAGGGTGACGTCGCCGGTTTCCGGCGCGTCGATCGTGAAGCGTCCGTCGGGACCGGTCGTGACCCGCTTCTCGGCGCCCGAAGCGGCGCGAACCGTCACGGCCGCGCCTGAGACGGCGCCACCGGTCGAATCGTGAACGACGCCGGAGATCGACGCCGCCGTCAAGGCCAAGATGAATGCCGCAATCACTGCTCACCTCGTACGAATGCTGATGCTGGTGCCGGAATTGCGAATGCGACGAGCGCGGCGTCTTCGCCGCCGCCGGTCGCGACCACGATCATCTGCCGGCCGCTGCCGGTCCGGTAGGTCATCGGGGTGCCGTTCACGCGGCGCGGCAGCGGAGCCTGCCAGATCTCGGCGCCGGTCGCCGCGTTGATGGCATGGAGCGCGAGGTCGCCGCCGCCGCCGATCACGAGGCCCGCCGCGGTCGCGATCACGCCGGGCGCGCCGGCGACGCCGAGCACCGGCGGCAGACGGACGTCCTTCAACGCCGGATGACGGCGCAGTGACGGCGTATCGCCGAACGGCACGCGCCATTTGATCGTGCCGTGGTTGAGATCGATCGCGACGAGGTGGCCGTACGGCGGCTTCAGCAGCGGCAGGCCGTCCATGAACTCGGCGCCGGTGTCGCCGATGCGCGTGATCTCGGCGTCCACCTCGGAGGCGCGCGGGTTCGCGCTCGATCGATCCGGCGTGCCGACGCGGGCAATCGCTGCCTGGTTCGTCGTCTTCACGTAGAGGACTCCGCTCGCAGGATCGAACGCGCCGCCGCCCCAGTTGGCGCCGCCGATCAGGCCGGGGCGTTGCACGGTCCCCTTCAGCGTCGGCGGCGTGAACACCGGGCCGATGCGGTATTTCGCGAGCTCCTTCTGCGCCGCGGCCTTCAGCGCCGGCGTCAGATCGAACGCGTCGTCGAGCGTCACGCCCTGTTCGGTGATCGGTGGCGGCCTGATCGGCGCCGGCTGCGTCGGCCACGCCTGCTCGCCCTCGACGTCGCTGGGCGGCACGGGCCGTTCTTCGATCGGCCAGACCGGCGCGCCGGTGACCCGATCGAACACGAACACGAAACCCTGCTTGGTCAGCTGTACGACCGCATCGATGGTACGTCCATCGACGTGAAGCGTGACCAGGTTCGGCGGCGACGGGTTGTCGTAGTCCCACAGACCGTGATGGACGATCTGATAGTGCCACTTGCGCACGCCGGTCGCCGCATCGAGGCAGACGAGCGACTCGGCGAACACGTTCGCGCCGCGACGGCGGCCGCCGTAGAAGTCGTTGCTCGGCGTGCCGAACGGCAGATACACGAGCCCGCGCTCGGCGTCGAGCGTGAACGGCGGCCAGACGTTGGTATGGCCAGTGTAGCTCCACGAATCGTTCGCCCAGGTGTCGTTGCCGAATTCGCCGGGCTGCGGAATCGGCCGGAACGCCCACACCTGCTTGCCGGTGTGCGCGTCGAAGGCGCGAACGTCGCCAGGCGGATCGTTGCGATACACGAGCCGATCGCCGACCCCGTTGCCGAGGATCACGAGATCCTTGTAGACGACCGGCGGCGACGTGTTCGTGTAGTGCGTCTTGTTGATCTCCCAGACCAGACCCTTGCTCAAGTCGACGATGCCGTTGCTGCCGAAGCTGTCGACGGGGCGGCCGGTCTTCGCGTCGAGACAGATCAGGCGATAGCGGCTGTTGATGAAGATGCGGAGCGCGTCGTTGTTCGCCCGGTCGCGCCACGCCGCGACGCCGCGATGGACGAAGCCGGTCCCGTTCGGCGGCTGCCCGTCTTCGTACGGTTTCGGATCGTAGGACCAGAGCTCGGCACCCGTGTCCGCGTTCAGCGCGACGACGCGGTTGTACGGCGTGCTGAGGTAGAGAACGCCGTCGATCATGATCGGCGTCGCCTGAAAGTTTCCCGGCCGTGTACCGAACTCGGCGAGCGCCTTCTCGTGCGTCGCCCACTGCCATGCGATGCTCAGCTTCGACACGTTCGACGTACTGATGTCGGAGAGCGGCGAGTACTTCATGCCGCCCTGATCGCCGCCGTAGAAGGGCCAGTCGCGCTCGCGCGACTGGCTCGGCTGTGCATCGCTCCTCGTGTACGGCCGCGCTGTCAGCGTCGCCGGGCGTCCGCCCTGCCGCCTTTGCGCCGAAGGCGCTTCGGCGCGCCTCGCCGCAGCTCGCTCGTGTTCGGTGCGAGCGGAGGCGGGAAACGGCGGACCTGCAAAGACGGCGGCAGCGACCAGCAGCGCTGCGACGAGAGGCTTCAACATGGCGCGGGTCGGAGGATTATAATCCGCCGCATGCGCATGAAATTTGCTTTGTTTGCGGCTTTTCTGGCGGCGCCGACACTCGTGGCGCAGAGCCCGTCGATTCGCGTTCACGCCGCGACCGTGATCGACGGCACCGGCAAGGTCCTGCACAACGCGACCATCGTCGTGCAGGGATCCAAAATCACGTCGATCGAGACCGGCGCATCCAATGCGACGTACGACCTCGGTCGGCTCACCGTGCTGCCGGGGATGATCGACGTGCACGCGCACGTCGCGTGGCATTTCGACAAGGATGGCCGGTATGCGGCTCGGCCGGGGACGCCGGCGCAGGAGATCCTGTATAGCGCCGAGAACGCCTATGTCACGCTGCTCGCCGGCTTCACGACGATCCAGAGTCCCGGGTCGCCGAGCGACGTCGAACTGCGCGAAGCCATCGCGCGCGGCGTGCTGCCTGGTCCGCGAATCCTGACCTCAATCCGGCAACTCAACGAACGCAGCGGCACACCGAACGAGATCCGCGAGAAGGTGCGCCAGCTGAAAGCGGACGGCGCGGACGTCGTGAAGATTTTCGCGTCGGCGAGCATCCGCGACGGCGGCAAGCAGACAATGACCGACGAACAGCTGAATGCCGCATGCGGCGAAGCCAACTCGATCGGCATCCGGACGATGGTGCACGCCCATAGCCCCGAGTCGATCAAGGCATCGGTGAACGCCGGCTGCAAGCAGATCGAGCACGGCGTGTTCGCCACCGACGACGTGCTGAAGCTGATGGCCGACAAAGGCGTCTACTTCGATCCGAACGTCGGGGTCGTGCTGCAGAACTACCTGAAGAACAAGGCGCACTTCCTCAACATCGGCAACTACACCGAGGAAGGCTTCGCCTACATGGAGAAGGGGCTGAAGCTGAACGAAGACATGATCAAGCGCGCGGTCGCGACGCCGAAGTTGATGCTGGTGATGGGCACCGACGCGGTCGCCGGCGCGCACGGCCACAACGCCGACGAGATCGTCGAGCGCGTCCGTCAGGGCAACCAGAAGCCGATGGACGCGATCATCGGCGCGACCTCGCTCGCGGCGAAGTCGATGAACCTGGACAAGACGATCGGCACGCTCACGCCGGGATACGAGGCCGATCTGGTCGCCGTTGACGGCGATCCCATGGCCGACATCACCGCGGTCACGCGGGTGGCGTTCGTGATGAAGGGCGGAACCGTCTACAAGAACGTCAACGCTGGAAGCGCTCGCGCCTCGCGATCAACTCCGTGACACCGACCTCGAGCGCGTGGACGAGAGCAATCTCCTGCTTCTCCGGCGCGATCCTGGCCAGGTAGGCGACGATGGTCGCGCGCTCGATGCACAGGCCATGAACGCGCACCATCGCACCGGACACCTCGACGGATCGGCACCCGCTCGACGAGTCCGTGCCGAGCGGAGCCGACCTGTCTGCGGGCGTGGTTTCCTCGTTCATGACCGCCGCTCCCGCAAGCGGGGTACCACTCAGAACGCGAGCAAATCGGCGGGAGCGCCGCCGCACTGTCGCAAAACGACTCACGGGAATCACGTTTCTCGGCGCCGCAGTCGCTCGACCAGCGACGACAGGTCGGCCGGCAGCGGCGCGTCGAACGTCATCGCCCGGCCGTCGGCGGGATGCCGAAACGCGAGACGGCACGCGTGCAGCGCCTGGCGCGGAAACGCGATCGGCCGGAGCGTGTCCGGGCCGTACACATAGCGCTGCTCGCCGACCAGCGTGTGGCCGCGCAGACGCGCCTGCAGGCGGATCTGATTGCGTCGCCCGGTCACCAGCGTCACCTCGATCAACGACGCGCCAGCCAGCGACTCGACCACGACGTAACGGCACACCGCCAGCTTGCCGCGCGGATCGTGCGCGCTCGTTTCCTTCTGGATCAGCGCCTTGGCATCCCACACCAGCGTGTCGCGCCAGATGCCGGTGGCCGGCGACGGGTGGCCGTAGACGATCGCCTGATAGACGCGCTCGGGCTCACGCCGCTTGAACTGCGCCTTGAGCGTCTCCTGATCGACCGCCGTCTTCGCGAACAACACCAGCCCCGAGGTGTCGCGATCGATCCGGTGGACGACGAACGGCCGCCGACGGCTGCGGACGAGGTACTCCTCGAGATCCTCGAACACCGAGCGCGCGCCGGTGCGGCGCTCGCGCGGCAGGGGCACGGCGAGCAGTCCCGCCGGCTTGTTCAGCACGACGATGTGCTCGTCCTCGTAGACGATCGGCAGATCGCGCCGCTCGCCGAGCGTCGCGCGGCGCTTCGCGCTGCCGGGACGATCGATCCACAACCGCACCACGTCGCCGACGGTGACGCGCACGCCGGCGTCGGCGCGTGTCGCTTCGCGGTCGTTGAGGAACACCTTCCGCCGATCGAGCGCGTCGACCGCCTTTGCGCGTGAACCGGCGCGATTGGCCGCGGCGAGAAACTTGTCGAGCCGCTCGCCGGCCTCGGCGGCGGTCACGATCCAGTCAGGCATGCGTCAGATCACGGTCCGCTTCAGCGCCTTTCCAAAAGGTGTCGCAATCAGGAGCGCGTTTCAGAATTACCGGAGGGCCGGGCCCGGCGTCGTCGCAAACGGTCACTGCACGGTCACGGCGACCTCCGGCGACGGAGGGCCGTCGCCGCACCGGTTCCGGCCGCGGACGCGCACATAGTACGTGCCCGGCGGCACGCGGCGCGCCACGACCTGCGGGTGGAACACGTCGCGTGCCTCGCGCTGCGGTTCGTCGCGCAAGCCAGGCCCGCTTCCTACATCCATGACGTAGACGGCGACCGGCCCGGGTGCCGGTTGCCAGGTCAGCACGACAGTGCCGCCATGGTTCTCGACGATCACCGGCGCGCCTGGAACGCCCGGCGGCGCGGCGCAGGCGAGGATCGACAGATCGACCGGCGGCACCGGCTCCGGTTTGAACGTCAGGCCCGCGAGGAATTGCGGATGGTGCCAGTCCCAGACCCGGTACGGTTCGATGCTGACGCTGACCGGATAGACGTTCCAGTCCGACGTGGCGCGGTTGAGCGCGCCCTGGGCGTGAATCGCCACGCTCACGAGGGACAGCGCGCCAATCGCCGCCGCCGATGCCGCCAGCCGGACGCCGTGCGCCGATTCCACCCGCGTGAACACCGGCAGCGCCAGGAACGTCAGGTACGGCAACAGATCGGCGAAGAACCGCGGACCGTACGAGTCGCCGCCCCACCAGTTTCCATTGCTCACCGCGATCGCGATCCAATGAAGTCCGAGGGTGACGGCGACCGCGGCATCCAGCCAGGTCACGGTGCGCGCGCGCATCTTCATCCCCAGGCCGACGATCGACAGCACGAAGATCGGCGAGAAGACGAAAAGGCCGCGTGCCGGGCTGATCAGGTTGCCGGCCAGCGCGTCGGCGATGAAGTAGTTCTTCGTGTAGAAACCGGGCTGGTAGTACGGCGGCAACCACAGCCCGTAGAGGCGCACGTTCGCCCAGACGAACAGCACCCCGACGATGCCGGCGCCGAGCAGGAACCGCGGCACCTTCTTCGGCGCCGAGACGAGCGTCCATCCGCCCATGACCGCCAGCGGGATGATGTTGGTCGGCCGCACCACGTAGCCTGACGCGAGCAGCACGCCGACCCAGAACATGGGCCCGCCGCGTACCTGGATCAGCAGCGCGAGCGCGAGCAGCAACATCGACGGGCCGTGCTGCCAGAGCGATCGGCTCGCCGTCGACCATGCCGAGGTTCCGAACGCGAACAGCAGGGCGACGACGACGGCGGTCGAGATCGACATCTGGCGCGCGGCGATGAAAAACGTCACGAGCGCGGTGGCCGCGACCAGCGCCGAGGCGATGAGATGCTCCGTCCACGAGTGCAGCGCGATTACAGGCTCATCGTCGAGCGGCGGGCAGCCGCGTTCACGCTGCACGCGTTCGAGCCAGCGCCAGAGCGAGGGCGCACTGCGCCGAATCGCCGCGGCCAGCGGCCGCAGCGCGATCACTCCCGGCGCCGCCATGATCGACGCGCCCAGCGGGTAGATCGTGAAGAAGTGGCCGCGGAGCCGCTGCGTGAACACGAACCCGCGCGCCCGCAGGCTGGGCAGATGTTCGTCGAGGTCGGGATTGTGCTCGTCGACAAGGCTGACCGCGGTGGGGATGCTCCACATCGAATCGCTGCAGCCCATGTTGCCGGGCAGGTAGGCAATCCACACGATCGCCAGCAACGCCGCCGCCGCGAACCACCTCGTCACCCGCCGGATTGTACGCCGCGAGTACAATGGCCGGCATGGCGACGATGCAGCCCGACCAGGCGCTGTTCCTCCGCGAATGGATGCTCGAGGCGCTGAAGCGCGAACATCCAATCACCCGCCGCGTCATCGATGCGATCCCGGTCGACAAGGGAATCTACCGGCCCGACACCATCGTCAAGAACGCCGACGATCTCGCGTGGCACATCGTCGTCGCGGAGCACCGGTTCATGGACGCGGTCGTGAACGGCGTGTTCGACGTGACGCCCGGGCCACGACCTGAGACGCTGGAGACGTCGGGGGACATCTCGCGCTGGTATGCCGATACCTTCGCGCAGGATGTCGAACGCGTCGCCGCGCTGCCGGTGGACACGCTGCTGAAGGTGGTGGACTTCCGCGGCATTTTTCAGCGCCCGGCGGTGGCCTACCTTCACACCGCGCACCTCCACTCGATTCATCATCGCGGCCAGCTGTCGATGTATCTCCGTCCGATGGGCGCGAAGGTGCCGGCGATCTACGGCGAGAGTTACGACAGCGCGCTCGCGAAGAGCGGCGCGTGATCAGGCAGGCGCTGGTGATGGCGGCAATTGCGCTGGCAGCCGGATGTTCGAAGGCCGAGCCGCCGCCGTCGGCCATTGGCGCGGCGACTCCCGCCCCGGCAGCCGCGCCGGCGCCCACCGACGACAGCGCACGGATCGTCGGCCGCGTTCACGCGAGCGGCGTCGCCGTGGTCGCCCTCGAGCCGAAGACCCCGCGCACGTTTCCTCAGCAGGCCGAGACGCCGGTGATGGACCAGGTCGGCCAGACGTTCGGGCCTGAACTGCTGCTGGTGCGCACCGGCGAGGCGGTCGAGTTCCGCAACAGCGACGATACGCTTCACAACATCAACGTGAAGGACGAACAGACGCGCGAGCAGGCGTTCAACGTCGCGATCCCCACCGGCGGCGCTTACACGTTCACGTTCAAGAAGGACGGCTTCTATCGTGTCGGATGCGACATCCACCCGGCGATGGCGGCGTCGATCTTCGCCGCATCGACGCCGTACACCGCGATCGCCGAGACCGACGGGCGCTTCGAATTCACCGGTGTGCCGCCCGGCCCGTGGACGGTGATCGTCTACACCGGTGGCAGGCGACTGCAGAAGGAAGTGGACGTGAAGGACGGCGTCACCGACGTGACGATCGGCGGCGAGACCGGCGACGCGAGCAAGTAAGAGTGCGTTTCCAAATCTGCAGGGGCGCCCTGCATCGATCTTGAAACGCGCTCTTACCTGACGCGCCTATCCGATCAGCACTTGAACAGCCGCAGCTGCAGCGTCGGCTGCGAACCGGTGCCCGACACGACCGTGGCCTTGTTTCCGAGGTTGTCCGTCACCGTCAGCGTTATCGACAGCGCCTGGGCGGCACCTGCATCCGTGCTTCCCGGCCCGCCGCAGGTCTCGCCAAACGAGAACGACGAGCCCGGCCCCGACTGTGTGACTGTCTTGAGCGTGCCGTAAAAGTACTGAGCGGTCCAGTCGTACTGCACGATCGCGTTCGCGCCGGTCGTGAACGACGTCGACTGTGCCTGGCAGACCGACGGACTGCTCGTGAGGCTGCTCACGATGTTGCAGATCGTGGTGGGACTCGTCTGCGTTGCCGGATCGAAGAACTGGAATCCGACGACGAGCGGCGCCGGCCCGGCGCCGCCGCCGACCGTCACGGCGACCTCGTCGGAGGCGGCGCCCTCGCCGAGGTTGTTGACGGCTCTGATCCGGATGAAGTAGGTGCCGTTGCCGACGTTGCTTGCGGTGAGTGTCGTACCGTTCACGGCCGTCACAGCGATGTCCGTGGCGCCGGAGGACGAGCCGGCTTCGAGTACATAGGACGAGGCCGGGCAGCCGCCGATCGGCGGGTCCCATGTCAGCGTCAGCGTGCTGCCGCTGACGGCCGCGCGCAGGTTCTGCGGCGGGTTCGGGACGATGCCGCAGGTACCGACCGTGATGGCGATCTCGTTGGATGACGCGCTGACCACGGCGTTGGCGCTGCTCAGGACGCGGATGAAGTACGCGCCGGATCCGACTCCCGATGCGGTGAAGGTGGTCGCCGTCGACCCGGTCGAGAAGTTCGCCAGGTTCGAGAGTCCTGTCGACGATCCGGCCTGGATCACATAACTCGTCGGCGCACAACCGGCGGGCGCCGCCCACGTGAGCACCACGGTGCTGCCGATCACGCTGCCGGTGAGACCGGTCGGCGGTGACAAACTGGCGCACGGAGCCGGGCCACCAACGACGAGCTGAAAATCGCCGGACGGTGCGCTGATGCCGGCGCTGTTCACGGCCCGGACCCGGACGAAGTAGGTTCCCGCAGGAACGTTGAAGACGGCCAGCGACGTCGCATTGCTGCCGGTGTCGAAGCTCGCGATGTCAGCGCTGCCGGGGGACGAGCCGGCCTCGATCACGTACGAGGTGGGCGCGTCGCCGCCCGTCGGCGCCGACCAGGTCAACGTGACCACGTTGCCGCTCACGGTGGCGGTCAACGGGCCCGGCACGCCCGGCGCCGTGAGCTGGGCGGCGGTCACGGACGCCGGGTGAAGAGTCGTGACCCGGGCCGCGCACCCGGATGTGCCGAAGGCCGCGTGGGCGACGCCGCCGTTGGCGAAGCAGGACCATGACACTGTTCCCGCTGTAGTGGTCGGGTTCGCGGTTCCAAGTTCTGGTGCGACGCGAAGCCCCGACGTTGGCGCGTTGGGCATCCTGCCCGAGTTGCCGCAGGCGTACAGAAACAGCGACGTGGCGATGACGAAAGCAACCGGGTGTGAACGCATGGAACCTCTTGGTGGCGTTGGCAACGGCGCATCCTATGGAATGACGCGCGATTCGTCAATGCGACACTGGGCGTTGTTTTTCATCACAACGAGCTGTACGTCGAATGCGTGGCGAGCGACCTTCACGGTTTCAGCGCATACGTTTCAGGATGAACGTCATGCCGCCCGTGGCCGGCAGCGTGACGCCCATAAGCTCCCATCCCTGGGCGCCGCGTGCGTTCAACGCGCCGACCGCGTCCTGGCCGGCCGGAACGGTCGTCGTCGCGTACTCCCAGGTCGCGCGTGCGGGGCGCACGAGCACCGGCGGGACGCTCGGGTGCGAGGCGTCGCCGTTGATCACTTCCACGCGCAATGGTTCCCGGACGTTGACCGCTTCGAGATCGACCGGCACCGCCTCGCCTGATCCGCGATTCTCAATCTTGACGCGCGCCTCGGTCATCTGGCCGGGGTATGGCGTCGTCTGCTGGCCGGCGACGAGCGCCGAGGCCGTGGCCACACAGGCGCCGAGGCAGAACGCCGCGGCAGTATTCCAGGTCATGAGTCCTCCTCCACCATTAAGACGGAGACGCACGGCCGAAGCCGGCGAGCCCCGAGCCCCGAGCCTCGAGCCCCGAGCCCCTTCTCATGTCAGTAAAAGTCGTGCGCATCGAAGTCGACGTCGACGCCGCGCATGCCCTGAATCTGTTCGGCGCGGACCGAGATGACGCCGTCCTGATGCTGCAGCACGCCGTCGACGATCAGGAACGGCTCTTCGACGACCACGAGGCGGTCGCGCGCGAAGAGATCCGGACGAACGATGATATTCGCGATCCCGGTTTCGTCTTCGAGCGTGAGGAAGACGAA
>DATFWL010000081.1:0-56296 GCA_035259385.1 Vicinamibacterales bacterium
GTCCTTGCTGTACACCGCGAGCTCGTAGTCCTTGCCCATGAAGATCGCGCCGACCGGGCAGGCCTCTTCGCAGTAGCCGCAGAAGATGCAGCGCGTCTTGTGGATCTGATATACCGACGCGTAGCGCGGGCCGGCCTGCACGGTGCCGTCGTTCTCCGCCGCCTCGAGATAGATCGCGTCGGCCGGGCACGCCACCGAGCAGAGGCCGCACGCCACACACTTCTCCAGGCCGTTCTCGTCGCGCATCAGCACCTGCTTGCCGCGCCATTTGGGGAACATCGGGAACTTCTGGTCCGGATAGTTCACCGTGATCGGCTTTCTGAAGAGATGCTTGAAGGTCGTCGCAAACCCGAGGAGAAGTGGTCGAATCAGGGCCATTGCTCTCAGTTTACCCGGCCGATAAGATCAATGTAAATCATGGCAGGCTCGCAGTTGCCGGCAGATCCGGGCCTTCTGACGACGCTCGTCTTCAAGCTCGCGGTGATGGCGTCGCTGGCGACGATGCTGGTCCGCTACCGGCGATTCCGCCACATCCTGATCTTCGAGCGCCGCGCCCTGCCCGATCGGATGACGTTCGCGCTCGCGCTCGGCATCCCGCTCGCCGCCGGCGTGATCGCGCGGCTGCTGCTCAAATACAACGCCGCCGACCTCACGCTCGAAGGGTCGTTTCTCGCCGGGCTGATCGCGGGCCCCTACGCGGGCGCGACGGTCGGCCTGATGGTCGGCGTCCCGCCGCTCGGCATCGGCGAATGGGGCGCGCTGCCGTTCGCGGTCGGCTGCGGCTTCGCCGGCGGCGGCCTTCGCGAGCTCTGTCCGAAGGAAGCGATCTGGCACTTCTCCCCCTTCGTCTTCATCTCGATGCCGCGCCGGGTGTGGGCGATGATCCGGTCGCTCGACGTGGACTGGCAGGTGGTCCTGCTGCTCGCGCCGGTCGCGCTCGAGATGCTGCGCCAGATCGTCGGGCTGCGGTGGATCGAGCACAATCGGCTGTTCTTCCTGCATGCGCTGCCCACCAGCCCGCGCATGGTGATCTTCGTCCTGCTCGCGACGGTGCTCGCCGTGGCGACGCCGATCAAGATCTGGAACAACGCCCGGATCGAGCACCGGCTCCAGGAACAGGAGAAGCTGCTGCTCGCCGCCAAGATCGAGGCGCTGGCGAGCCAGATCAACCCGCACTTCCTCTTCAACACCCTGACGTCGATCTCGTCGCTGATCCGCACCCAGCCGGACACGGCGCGCATGCTGATCGCCAAGCTCTCGGGCCTGCTGCGGCGGCTGATGCGCAGCACCGATCACTTCGTCACGCTGCGCGAAGAGCTCGAGTCGATCGACGAGTACCTGGCGATCGAGGTCGTCCGCTTCGGGCCGCAGCTGAAAGTCGACAAGCAGATCGCGCCGCAGACGCTCGACGTGATCGTGCCGAGCATGATTCTGCAGCCGCTGGTCGAGAACTCGATCAAGCACGGGTTGTCGCGCAAGGTCGGCGGCGGGCGGATCACGATCAAGACGCTGGTCCGCGACGGCCACACGCTGATCGAGGTGCACGACGACGGGCTGGGGATGACCGAGGAGCGGCTGGTGCAGGCATTGGGCGGCGGCATCGGCCTGAGCAACGTCGACGAGCGCCTGCGGGTGATCTACGGCGCCAACTACCACCTGAAGCTCACGAGCGTCCCCGGCCAGGGCACCTGCGCCAGCCTGGCGATCCCGGAGCTGGCGCTCCCCGAGCGGGTGACGGCGTAACCGAATGGATTTGCGCGCCGTACTGGTCGACGACGAGCAGCTGGCGCGAGACGAGCTCGGCTATCTGCTCGGCCAGCTCGGCGGCGTCGCCGTGATCGGCGAGGCGGACAACGGACTCGAGGCGATCGCGACCATCGATCGGCTCCGGCCGGATGTCGTGTTCCTCGACGTCCAGATGCCCGGCCTCACGGGCTTCGAGGTGGCCCGCCGGCTGCTCGACGCTCACGCGCCGTCGCAGATCATCTTCGTCACGGCCTACGATCAGCATGCGATCGAAGCGTTCGACGTGAACGCGGTGGACTACCTGCTGAAACCGGTCGAGCAGGGACGGCTCGAGGTCGCCGTCGATCGCGCGCGGCGCCGGATCGGCAGCGACCGGCCGGACACGGGCCTGACGAGCGCGGCCGAGCTGGAGAAGATCATTCAGCTCATCGCTGAACGTCAGAGCCGGCGCGAACGGCTCGCCATCAAGGTCGGTGAACGGTTTCTCCTCGTGCACGCCGAAGACATTATTTACGCCTCGCTGGCCGACGAAGGGATTAGCGTGGTGACCAGCCAGCACGCCGGCACGTCGAACTACCGCACGCTCGACGAGCTGCACGAGCGCCTCGACCCGACCGTGTTCTGGCGGGTCCATCGCTCACACCTGGTGAACATCAACAAGGTCAAGGAGATCGTACCTTGGTTCAGTCGGAACTATATCCTGCGGATGAAAGACGAGAAGTCGACGGAAATCCCGGTGAGCCGCACGCAGACGCGGCGCCTGCGCGAGTACCTGAAGTTGTAGGCGAGCCCGCGCACGGCATCGTCGCCGGCGCGCCGGAGGCGCTGTATGACGGGCTCGCGGCAGCAGTTCCGCAGGACGGGTCGCTCCTCGACGCGCCCCTTTACGGCGTCGAGCCGGTCGATCCGCCGGTCACGATCCCGGCGCAGCCGGTCCCTCCCGCGCCGGCCGACGATCTCCGTCTCGCCGCGCACAGCGCCCGGCTCACCCAGATGAAGGACGAGTTCGTGGCGTGGGTGAAAACGTTGATGTCCGCCGCCGTCTATGCCGTGCTCATCGTCACGTTCGGATTCCAGGTGGCGCGTGTCGAAGGCCAGAGCATGGCGCCGACGCTGGAAGATCAGGATCGGCTGATCGTCAACAAGTTCGTCTACCGGATTGGAGAACCGCGTCGCGGCGACATCGTGATGCTCTATTACCCGTTGAATCCCGACAAGTCCTTCGTCAAGCGCGTCATCGCCGAGGAAGGCGACACCGTACGCATCGTCGACGGCCGCGTCTACGTGAACGACATTCCGCTGAAGGACGACTACGTCGCGAGCGAGTACCGGAGCCACGACGACTGGGGACCGCAGGTGATTCCCGAGGGCTACTACTTCGTGATGGGCGATCATCGGAACAACAGCTCGGACAGCCGCCACTGGGGCATGGTGCCGAAGAAGTACATCATCGGGAAAGTTCAGCTGCGCTGGTGGCCGGTGCCCACGGCTCGCGTGTTCTGAGTGCTCGCGAGGGTGGGGCGTGGGGCTCGGGGCTAGCTGAGAAGAACGAGTTCACTCCGTGGCCTCCAAGCAGCTAGCCCCCAGCCCCGAGCCCCCGTCCGTCTCTCGCTACGCCGAAGTGAGGCGCGTGCTCACGCGCGTGCTGCTGCTCAACCTGCTCGTCGCGCTCGCGAAAATCGTGTTCGGCTACGCCAGCGGCGCGATCAGCATCCTGTCCGACGGCTTCCACTCGCTCACCGACTCCGCCTCCAACGTCGTCGGCCTCGTCGGCGTCGGCGCCGCCGAACGGCCGCCCGATGAAGACCATCCCTACGGGCACCGCAAGTACGAGACGGTCGCGGCCGCGGCAGTCAACGTCTTCCTGCTCCTGGTCATCATCGAAGTGCTGCGGAATGCGTTCAACAATCTGACCGGCCGATCGCCGAAGCCTCAGATCACTATCGCCAGCTTCGCCGTGATGGTCGTCACGATCGTCGTCAATCTCCTGGTCGTCGCCTACGAGTCGCGGGCGGCCGAGCGCCTCGCCAGCGAAGTGCTGCTCGCCGATGCGACGCAGACCCGCGGCGACGTCTGGTCGTCGCTCACGGTGATTGCGGCGCTGATTGGCGCCCGCGCCGGCGTCCCGATTCTCGATCCGCTCGCCGCGCTGGTCGTCGCCGGCTTCATCGGCTACTCGGGCTTTCAGGTCGCGCGAGCGACGACCGGGATTCTCAGCGACCGGATCGTGATCTCGGATGCCGATCTCGAGCGCGTGGTGATGAGCGTGCCCGGCGTTCTCGGCTGCCACCACATCCGCACCCGCGGCGCCTCCGACCACGTCTTCCTCGACCTGCACGTCTGGCTGCCGCCCGACATGCGTCTGCACGAGGCCCACGCGCTGTCGCACGTGGTGAAGGACCGGTTGATTGCGCGCTACCCGCAGATCACCGACGCGGTCATTCACATCGAACCGCCTCCGGCCGGCAACCCGTGAATGCCTTCGACGGGTTCGTCGAGCGCAAGACCGCGGAAGCGGAGGCGGCGGCGATCGAGCGGTTCAAGACCGAGATCGATCGGGGCGAGCGGCTGCTGCCGGTCGGCAACGACTGGTCGCGGCGGATGTTCGACGGCCCCTTCTACATGTCCGCCGCGCCGGACGGCTCGCTGCCCGCCTGCAGCCTCGTGTTCGTGCAGTCGCGTGACAGAAATACGGCGGCGGAGGATCCGGCGGCGCTCGGCGGCGGCGAGGCGGACACGCACCTCGTCTACGAAGGGCTGTCGCGTGTGGCGGCCGACGCGGTGCTCGCCGGCGCCGGCACCGTCCGAACCGGCGCCGTCGTGCTGTCCGTCTGGAAACCGCAGCTCGTCGACCTGCGGGCATCGCTTGGTCTGCCACGCCACCCCGCTCAGATCGTCGCCTCGATCGGCGGGCTCGATCTGTCGCGCGGACTGATGTTCAACACGCCGGTCCTTCGGGTCATCGTCATCACCGTGCCGTCCGGCGCCGAAGCCATGCGCAGCGCGCTCGAGGCGCGTCCATGGATATCGGTGATCACGATGGAACGCGCCGGCGAACTGCGATGGGCGTTCAGCCGTCTGAGGGAGCGCGGGATCCACCGCCTGTCGTGTATCGGCGGCCGGACGCTCGCGGAAGGACTGATCGACGCGGGGCTCGTCCAGGATCTGTATCTGACGACGTCTCCGAAACCAGGCGGCCACCCGGGAACGCCGTTCTACTCGAAACCTCTCGACGGCGAGCTGATCGTTCGCAAGCACGGCACCGGCGCAGACGCAGGCGTGATCTTCGAGCACATCGTCCTGCCGGTTCGCACCGGTCGATAGCTGAGCTGCGAGGAGTTGCCGTCGCCGGTCGGGTTCTTGCACGCGCACGCCGCGTCATCTTGTCGCGGAGTGCGCATGCCAGATCATCACGACCCGTCTTGGCGCATCGGCGAACGCGGAATTTCCCGACGACATTTCATCACCGGCGTGTCGGCGGGCCTGGGCTTGTGGACGGCCGGCATGTCCGCCCGCGCGAAGCTGCCCAAGCCCAAACACGCCGGAATCGACCACATCATCGTCCTGATGATGGAAAACAGGTCGTTCGATCACTTTCTGGGGTGGCTCCCTGCCGCGGACGGCCGTCAAGCCGGGTTGGTGTATACCGACTCGGCCGGCGTCGCACATCCAACCCATCCGCTCGCGCCCGACTTTCAAGGGTGCGGCCATCCCGATCCGGACCATTCGTACGCCGGCGGCCGCGTCGAGTACAACAGCGGCGCGTGCGACGGCTGGCTGCGCGCCGGCGCGAACGACGAGTTCTCGATCGGATTCTATGGGCAGGCGGACCTTGCGTTCCTCGGCCAATCGGCGCCGGCGTGGACGGTGTGCGATCGCTACTTCGCCGCGATCATGGCGGAAACGTTTCCGAACCGCGTCTACCAGCACGCCGCGCAGACCGATCGCCTCGACAACTCCGCCGCGCTGTCGACGCTGCCGACGATCTGGGACCGGCTCGCGGCGGCCGGCGTTTCGGCGAACTACTTTTTCAGCGATGTTCCGTTTCTCGCGCTCTGGGGCGCGAAGTACCTGTCAATCAGCCGGCCGTTCGCCTCGTTCCTCGAAGCGTGCGCGACCGGCGCACTGCCGGCCGTCTCGTTCGTCGACCCGCGCTTCATCGACGAGGAGAGCGGCACGTCGGGCGACGACCATCCGCACGCCGACATCCGCAACGGCGAAGCGTTCCTCAACACCGTCTACACCGCCGTGACGACGGGTCCGGCGTGGCCGCGGACGGCGTTGATCGTCAACTACGACGAATGGGGCGGCTTCTTCGAGCACGTGCCGCCTCCTGCTGCGCCGATTCCGCCGGCCGACGTGACCGCCGGTAATCAGGACGGGTTGCGCGGATTCCGGGTGCCGTGTCTCATCGTCTCGCCGTTCGCGCACCGCGGCTTCATCCCGAGCGAGGTGTTCGATCACACGTCGATTCTGCGGTTCATCGAATGGCGGTGGGATCTCGATCCGCTGACCGTACGCGACGGCTCGGCGAACAATCTCGCCGATGCCTTCAACTTCAAGTCGCACGACTCGAGCGCGCCGCAGTTCGCCGTGCCGCCGGGACCGTTCGGCGCCGCCTGCGCCCCCACGACCGCGGCCCGGGCGGACATCACGGCGTGGGAATCAGTGCGCGACCTTGCGCGCATCTTCGGATGGCCGGTCTGACTTCAGGGGGCAGCCGAACGACGACGATCAGCTGCCCTTCTTCACCAGCTTGATCTCGAACACTTTCGGCCACAGCTTGCCGGTGACGAACAGGCGGTCGTGCGCTTCGTCGTAGGCGATCCCGTTGAGGACGTCCGTGCCCGCCCGCTCCGACGGCGTCAGCAGTCCGCGCAGATCGACATACGCGGTCACCTTGCCCGTCGAGGGAGCGATGCGCGCGATGTAGTCGGTCTGCCAGACGTTCGCGAAGATCTCGCCTTTGACGTACTCGAGCTCGTTCAGGTTTCTGAGCGGCGCGCCCGCAGCCGTCACCTTCAGCCGTCGCTTCTCCGCGAACGTGACGGGATCCAGGTAGCGCAGCTCGTCGGTGCCGTCGCTCATGATCAGGCTGGCGCCGTCGTGCGTCAGCCCCCAGCCTTCGCCGGGGTAGGAGAACTGCTTCCTGGGCTCGAACGACGTGCGGTCGTACACGAACGCCACGTGGGTCTGCCAGGTGAGCTCGATCAGATCCGACTTGAAGACCGTGATTCCTTCACCGAAGTGCTGTTGCGGGACGTCGCGCCGCTGCAGCACCTTGCCGGTCTCGAGCTCGACGCGGCGAATCGACGAGCGGCCGTTCAGCCCTGTGCCCTCGTAGAAGACGCCGTCCAAATACTGGAGACCTTGAGTGAAGGCCTCGTGATCGTGCGGATAGCTGCGCACGACTTGGTATCCGTAGAGCGCGAGCCCCCCCGCAGGAGCCTGGCGAACCATCATCAGCACCGCCAGACCGCACGCCAGCACGGACGAGATCGCTGTAGACACAGACGCACTATGCCACAGAGGCTCGGATCACGGCATGCCTTGAATCGCCGCTGGTCGTCCGGGCAGCTGAGGACGACCGGTATTTGCGCCGGTTTTACGCCACGCGCCCGAGCCATCGACCGGCTGCGGCCACATATCGTGCCCGGCCTGATCAGTAGCCGGCGCATTTGTCGACGACATTGACGAGCGCGTCGCCGTGCTCGAAGCGCCGCAGGTTCTCGGAGAACAGGGCGACGAGCGGCGTCCAGTAGTCGGGCACCGCGCCGGAGACGTGGGGCGTGACGATGACGTTGGGCAGGTCCCAGTACGGGCTCGACGGCCCGAGCGGCTCCTCGGTAAAGACATCGAGCGCCGCGCCGCCCAACCGGCCGTCGCCCAGGGCGGCAATCACTTCCTCGTCGTCGATCATCTTCCCGCGTGCGACGTTGATCAGCAGCGCGCCGCGCTTGATGCGATCGAGCTCCGGCCGGCCAATCAACCGCTTCGTCTCCGGTGTGTGAGGAGCGGCGATGACGACGACGTCGCTTCGCGCGAGAAGGTCGTGGAGTCGGTCGGGCGTCCACACTTCGTCGACGCCAGCGGGCGGACCCCCGGCTGCCCGGCGGCGAATCGCCGTGATGCGAAAGCCGAACGGCGCCGCGATCGAGGCCAGCTCGCTGCCGATGGCGCCCAGGCCGATGATGCCCATGTGCTGGCCTTGCAGCGTGCGAACGCCGGCGGCCGGCCCCTCGAGATCCTCTTGCGCCCAGCGGCGCACCATCTGTGCCCGAAACGCGACCGGGAGACGGCGTGCGAGGGCGATCGTTACGCCGAGGATGTGCTCCGCGATCGATCGGGCGCGGATGCCGCGGGCAGTCGTAATCACGACGTCGCTGGCGATGAGTTCCGGAAACATCAGGCTGCCGACGCCGACCGCCGGGCTCTGAACCCATCGCAGCCGCGTCGCGGAGGGGAAAATGTCGCGGTCGATGAACGGCGTGAACGCGACCTCGGCCTGGGGCAGCAACTGGCGAAGCGTGTCGCGGTCCCACGCGTCGAGGAAGATGTGCTGTGGAAAGTCGCGCCGAAGCCGATCGACGAACTGCCGCGGCATCACCCACGCCGGCGCCGGGCTGATCACCGCGACAACGACGTTCATGAGCGGCGGCGGTAGGTACCCGATCGGCCGCCGCTCTTGAACGCGAGGTGGATGTCGCCAATCACCATCGCCTTGTCGACGGCCTTGATCATGTCGTAGATGGTCAGCGCTGCGACGGCGACCGCGGTGAGCGCCTCCATCTCGACGCCGGTCTGCGCCGTGGTGCGCACGCGCGCCTCGATGTCGTAGCCGCGCGCGGTCGGCGTCAGATCGACGTCGACGCTCGACAGCGGCAGCGGATGACAGAGCGGGATGAGCGACGAGGTCTGCTTCGCGGCGAGGATGCCGGCGAGCCGCGCGGTCTGGAGCGGATCGCCCTTCTTGACCGCGCCGGCGCGGATCTGACGCCGGGCCTCGCGCGACATCGCGATCGATCCCCGCGCGATCGCTTCGCGCGCAGTGATCGCCTTGTCGCTGACGTCGACCATTTTCACGCGCCCGCGCGCGTCGACGTGCGAGAGCACGGCTCGCTCCGACCTGCCTGACCTGCCCGACCTGCCCGACCCGCCAGGCCTGCCCGGCCTACTCGGTTTCGGCATCGCCCTGCGCGAGGAAGAACGACAGGTTCTCGAGCGACACCGTGAGATCGACGCTCTTCATCTTCACGTCCGGCGGCACCTCCAGCGTTCCGGGTGAGAAGTTGAGGATCGCCTTGATACCGGCGGCCACGACCTGGTTGACCACCTGCTGGGCGGACGTCGCCGGCACGGCAATCACGGCGATCCGGATGCCTTCCTTCCTCGACACTTTTTTCAAGTCGTGGATGTCGTGAATCGGCACGCCGCCGCGGGACTGCTGTCCGACTTTGTCGCGCAGGTTGTCGAAGAGCGCCGAGATCTCGAATCCCTCGTTACGGAACCCCGGATAGTCGGCGAGCGCGAGCCCGAGGTTGCCGGCGCCCATGATCGCGACGCGGAGGCGGCGATCGAGGCCGAGAATCTGGCGGAGATGTCGCTTCAGATCGCGGACGTAGTAGCCGACGCCGCGGACGCCGAACTCGCCGAAGTACGCGAGGTCCTTCCGGATCTGCGCGGCGTTGAGGTGAAACTGCTCGGCCAGCGCTTGTGAGGAGATCGTGCGGACGCCGGCGTCTTCGAGCGTGGACAGGCAGCGGAGATAGACGGAAAGCCGGTTCGTCGTGAGCTCGGAGACCTGCTCGGTGGTCGGCCTGGCCACCGCGGTTTTGGGCGCCCCTTTGTTCGGCGTTTTCACAAAGCAGACAGGATTGTAGCAAAACTCGACGGAATGAGACGCAGGTCGTGCGGCTCGTCTCGGTCCAGTGCACCGACATTCCAGACGCAAAGGCACGAAAGGCGCGGTGACTCGCGCTCGATGCATCGAACCCATCCTGGCTCTTCTCGAGCCTCGCCATCTTTGGAGGCGCTGACCGCCATGTTCGAGTGCTGTGCCGGCGATGCTCTCAGCGAAACGGACCCCTTTTCGCTCTGTAACTTAGCTCGATGTTAAGATCCGGCGACATGGCCACCCCCGCGCTGCAGCCGACCGGTTTCCAGCCGTACGTGCCGGCGACGCAATCGCCCGCGGAGTTCACCGCGAAGGCGATCGTGATCGGCATCCTCTTCGGGCTGCTCTTCGGCGCGTCGACGGTCTATCTGGGCCTGCGCGCGGGACTCACCGTGAGCGCGTCGATCCCGATTGCCGTGCTGGCGATCTCGGTGCTGAAAAAGCTCGGCGGCTCGACGATCCTCGAAAACAACATCGTGCAGACGATCGGATCGGCCGGCGAATCGGTCGCTGGCGGCGTCGTCTTCACGATCCCCGCGCTCATTTTTCTCACGCCCGACGGTCCCGGCTACTTCAACTACTTTCAGATTGCGATGCTGGCCTTCGCCGGCGGCATCCTCGGCGTGCTGATGATGGTGCCGCTGCGGCGCGCGCTGATCGTCAAGGAGCACGGCGTGCTGCCCTACCCCGAGGGTGCCGCCTGCGCCGACGTCCTCGTCGCCGGCGAGCGCGGCGGCAGGCTCGCGGCCATGGTGTTCGGCGGCGTCGGCGTCGGGGCGCTCTGGAAGGCGCTCTCGTGGGTGTTCAATGTCTTCCTGACCGAGTTGGACTACTCCACTCCGCGCAGCAGCCAGTTTCCGAACGCCACGCTGAACATCGACATCTCGCCGGAGTACATGGGCGTCGGTTACGTCATCGGGCCGCGGATTGCGGGCACGATGTTCGCGGGCGGCGTCCTGTCATGGCTCGTGCTGCTGCCGCTGCTGACCATCCTCGGCGCCTACATCCCGGTGCCATTTCCGCCGATTCACCCGAACTTCGCCAACAACCCGGCGACCGGTGCCGCGTTCAAGATCTCCGAGATGAGCGCGCCGCAGTTGTGGAGCGCGTACATCCGCTACATCGGCGCGGGCGCGGTCCTCGCTGCCGGGTTGATCACGCTCGGCCGGACGCTGCCGACGATCATCGCGTCCGCGCGGGAGGGGCTCAAGGATTTCGGCGCCGGCGCCCGCGCATCGACGCGGCTGCGCACCGAGCGCGACATCCCGACCGTCTTCGTCCTCGGCGGATCGCTGCTGCTCGCGATCTTCCTCGCCGTCGCGCCAAAAATGCCGACGCAGGGGAACTTCCTGGCGGCGGTTCTGATCATCATCTTCGGCTTCCTGTTCGTCACCGTGTCGTCGCGCATCACCGGCCTCATCGGCACGTCGTCGAACCCGATTTCCGGGATGACGATCGCGACGCTGATCCTGACGTGTGTTCTCTTCGTGGCGCTCGGCTGGACCGGCGACGCATACGGGCCGGTCGCCATCTGCGTCGGCGCGGTCGTCTGCATCGCGGCCGCGAACGCCGGCGGGACGTCTCAAGATCTGAAGACCGGCTATCTGGTTGGCGCGACGCCGATCTATCAACAGATTGGTCTGGTCATCGGCGTCGTCACCTCGGCGTTCGTGATTGGCATGACGACGCTGTATCTGCACCGCGTCTTCGGCATCGGCACGCCAGCGGTCCCGGCGCCACAGGCCACGCTGATGGCGACGATCATCAAGGGGCTGCTCAGCCAGAACCTGCCGTGGGGCCTCGTCCTCGTCGGCGTGTTCATCGCCGTGACGCTCGAGTTGTGCGGCGTCAGGTCGCTGTCGTTCGCCGTGGGCTCCTACTTGCCGATCGCGACCACGGCGCCCATCTTCGTCGGCGGTCTCGTGCGCGCGTACGTCGAGCGGAAAACCGGCGCGGCGGAAGAATCCGAGGTGGGCGCCGGCACGCTGTTCAGTTCCGGGTTGATCGCGGGCGGGTCGCTCTGCGGAATTCTGTTCGCGGTGCTCGTGGGGACCGGTCGGATCGGAGCCTTCCAGGCGATCGGCAACGCACTGCCGTTTCTCCATGACGGTGCGAGCGGCTACATTGCCAGCGCCTTGCTCTTCCTGGGACTTGCGGCCATCCTGGCTCGGCAGGCGCAGAAGAAGGTGATGTGAGACGCGACGGCTCGGGGCTGGTGCTGGGGATCAGGGGCTAGGGGCTTGGGGCAAGGGGCTGGCTGAGATGAGAACGCGAACAAAGGCAACGCTCTTTGCGCTCTTTGGGTTCTTCGCGTTCCTGACCGCCGGCGACGCGCAGATGCAGACGCGGCGCGCCGCCAACCTCGCTGCGCTGCTTGCGTATCCGGGCTACTACCACGGCCGGCCGATCCTGATCGTCGGCAAGGTCACCGTCGAGAAAGACGAGTTCCGCGTGCACGACGAGGCGGAGCACTCGATGCACCTGCTCTACAAGGGCACGCCGCCCGACGGCTTCGACGAGATCCGCGGCGAGTTCTGGGACATCGGCCGGATGAAGCCCGACGACGTGCGGCTGAACGGGTACGACCTGCGGAACACGTTCAAGTTCGATCCGGATGGTCCGTGGCCGCGGCCCGGCGAGATCACGGCGATCGTCGCGACGTCGGTCGCCTCCACTGCCGCCGCTCCGCCGCCGTCGATCCGCACCCTCGTCCTTCAACCCTCGCGCTTCATCGATCAAAAGGTGGCGATCACCGGCCAGTTCTCCGGCCGCAACCTGCTCGGCGATCTGCCTGACGCACCCGCCAAAAGCCGCTACGACTTCGTCCTGCGCGCCGCCGACGCGGCGATCTGGGTCATCAACATGCGGCCGCGAATGAAGGACGCGAACGGCAAGGAGCTCGAGCTCGGCCTCGACGCGCGGATCGACACGGGACGCTGGTTGAGCGTGCGCGGCACGGTGCAGCAGGGCCGCGGACTGTTGTGGCTCGACGCGGAAGCCGGGAGCCTGGCGCTCGCGAAACCGCCGACCGAGACGACCGCGGCCGAAGAAGAGCCGATTCGCGTGCCGGCCGGTCCGCCGCCGGAGGTCGTCTTCAGCGCGCCGACGCAGGACGAGACCGACGTCCTGACGGGCACGACCGTTCGGATTCAGTTCTCGCGCGACATCGACACGGCGACGCTGAAGAACCGGATTCACGCCGGTTACCTGCAGGCGCAGAGCGTGGAGCGCGGCGAACCGACGCCGCCACCCGCGGACTTCGCGTATCAGTACGCGGCCTTCAATCGAGTGCTCGAGCTCAAGTTCAAACAGCCCCTCGAGCGCTTCCGCACGGTGAAGATCGAGTTGCTCGAAGGGGTCATGGGCACCGATGGTCAGCCGCTCAAGCCGTGGACGCTCACCTTCGAGACAGGCGGCTCGTAGAATTAAGAATTTGGAATTAAGAATTAAGAATTCGCGTCACACTGCGACTCAACCCGCCGACGTCTCAAGGTGATCACGAATTCCTACTTCTTAGAGCAGGTTGCAAAATTAGCTCGCTCGCGGGTGGCCGCGAACGGGGCCGCCCGCCGGGCGCGGAGCCGTGGGCCGTGACCAGTGCTTTCTGGCGAGCACCCGGTGGGGCTGTTCGTGGACAGGACCCGCCTTGAGCTAATTTTGCAACGCACTCTAAGAATTCGCGTCACACTGCGACTCAACCGGCCGGCGTCTCGGCCTGATCACGAATTCTTACTTCTTAATTCTTAATTCTTAATTGCTGGCTACGGGATCACGCGAAACGCCGAAATCGATCGTCTCTCCCCGCTGGCAATCTCGATCACATAATCCCCTGGCGCAAGCGGTGCGAGCGCAACTTGGGCCGTCTGCCACCGTGCGCCATCGGGATCGTCGCGCGCGACTGCGGTCACAGGAATGTTCAGCGCCTTGCCCGTTCGATCGAGCAGCCGGGCACTGACCTCGGCGGTCCCACCCGACGGGATCTCGACGCGCAACTGCTCGCTGCGCCGGAATCGCAGATCCGCCGTCGGCAGATCGCGGTTGCCGGTGGTCGGTCCGCGACGGACGAAGAGGGCGCCGGTCGGCTCGGGCGACGGCAGGAGCGTGACGCGCGCCGTTTCACGCGGGATCGACGCCGCGCCGGCGCGCGCGCCGACGCGCAGCACGTAGTCGCCCGGCTCGAGCGGCTGCGGCGCTGTCAGCGCAATCCGGAACGTCCGCACGCCGCGCGGCACGGTGACGCGGCCGCTTGCCGCGGTGGCGTCGGCGCTCGTCGTCAGCGTCGCGGTCGCGTCGAATCCTTCGGCCCACGCGTCGCCCACCGTTGCCACACCGCCGAGCTCGCCAACCACCCACATCGCTGCCGTCGGATCGCTGCCGGCTTTCCATCCTGCGGCGACCTGCACGCGCAACGGAACGTCGCGCGCGTAGCCGGCAAGCGGCGCGATGGCGGATTCGATCGCGTGCGTCTCGGCGGCGGCTGCCGGGTCGGCCGGCGTCGCCGCGCCGCCGCCCGCTGCGGTCATCGCCGCGGGTGTCGCGGCGAGGTAGCCGCGGCGTGCCCGCACTTGCACGCCCGGCCTCTTCACACGGACCGTGATCGCATGAAACTTTCCGTCGAGCTTTCCGCTCGAGTAGTAGCCAAGCAGATAGTACGCGCTCAGATCGTCGACGATCCGTTTCATGCCTGCGGCGAGATTGTTGGAGTCGACGATCGCCAGGCCGTCGGTGGCGTCGGCGAGCGTTCGCAGCGTCGTCAGCCGCGCCCGCAGCCGGGCGTTGTCGACGGCGGGCGGGGTGATCGTCGTGGATCCCGGTGGCGGCAGACCGGTGCGCATCTTGTCGATCGGCTCGTCGAAGACGACGAGGCCGCGCGGATCGACCGGGTAGAACGACGTGTTCGCGCGGTTCGCTTCGTCGAGCAGGGCCCGGAACTCGGATTCGTCGTCCAACATGCCGAGCTGAATGCGATCGCGCTCGCAGATGTCAGGATTCGCGGTGTTGAAGAGGTCCGTCGTCGGCGGCGGCTTGGCGGTGAGCTTGCCGCCACGCGGATCGACGCCGATCTGCCCTGGCACCCGTGGCGGGTCGCACGACGTCCGCCGATTGATGAGATCGTTGTCCTGCTGGAACAACCGCCAGCCGTCGCTGACCGCGATGACCGCTTTGCGTTCCTCGCGCACGCCGCGGAGGTAGCGGACCAGATCGGTCAGCGCGTCGAGCGTGACCTTCTCACGCCGCCGTTCGATCATCTTGTCGGCGATGCCGCGGTCGTCCGCGGTGCCGCCGTCGGGGCACTGCACCGGGGGCGAGCCGGGATAGCAGTACTGGTATTGCTGCTCCTGCGGGTCCCACGACTGCCGATCGCGTTCACCCCACGTCCAGTACCGCGCGAGGATGTTCTCGATGGTCGTGGTCCGCCGCGCGAACACGAGGTCCCTCGCCGACATCTCCGGCGTCATGACCGCAAACACGTCGTCGGCGCCGATCAGTCGATTGAGCGTGTCGACGAGCGGCTGGCGAATGGCATGCGATCCCTCCACGCTGACGTGGTTGATGTCGAGGAACACGACGAACACGCGCGCCCGCGGATTCTCCGCCGCCTGACGTCCCGCCGCGACGGAATTCGGCTCGGTGCGCAAGTCCTGCGGCAGGTTGCCGCGGATCACGACCCGCTCGAACTGCTCGATCCTCTGTGCGACGCGATCTTCGAGCACCTCGAAGTCGCTCTGCGCGAGGTCGGCGACAGGCACGCCGCCCCTGGTCGGAAAGACGTCGACGCGCACGTAGTTCGCTTCGGTGCGGAAGGTTGGTTGCGGAGGTGTCGGCGGAGGTGCCTGCGGCGCCGGCGGCTGGGCAATCGCCGTGAGATCGGTCGTCATCCGGCCGACGCCGACGGCGAGCGCGAGGCCAGCGAGCACAGCTAGCCCCCAGCCCCTGGCCCCGAGCCCCATGTCCGCCAGTCTATACCGGTCCCTGCGCGAGCAACCCGGTAATCTGTCGGCGCGTCTCGGCGATGAGCGCGTCACGGCGATCGAGCGTCAGGCCCGCCGACTCGATCGGCGCGCCGATGCGGACGCTGACGATGACGGGCCGGATGATCCAGCTCCCCTTGTGCATCGAGGCGCGTCCGCCCTGCACGGCGACCGGCACCACCGGCGCCTGCGCCTTAATCGCCATGATGAAGCCGCCCTTCTTGAACGGCAGCAGATCCGCGGTCCGACTGCGGGTGCCTTCCGGAAAAATCAGGAACGAATTCCCGGCACGGATCGAGGCCGCGCCAGCTTCGATGGATCGCATCGCCGCCTCCTTGTTGCGGCGATCGATCGGAATGAAGCCCCCGTAGCGGAACGCGCGCGCCAGGATCGGGATCGACTCGAGCTCGGCCTTGTAAAGAATGTGCAGCCGCGGGTGAACGGCCTCGAAAAGTACCGGCGGATCGACGTTGCTCTGATGATTCGAGCAGTACACGGCCGACCGTCCGCGCGGGACGTGCTCGCGACCGGCGACGTGGTACTGAATGCCGCTCAACGCCAGCCCGAGCCGGACGCCGGCATGTCCGAGCACGTAGAGATGTTCCTTCGCGCCGAACAGCGCAGCGGCGAGCATCGCCGGCGGCGCAACGACGAGGACGTAAAGGGAAACAGCGACGTAGGTGAGGATCGACCGGACGGCCGCGATCAGGAGCACGCGCGCGGCATCATAAACGAAAACGCCCGGCGAACCGTGAGGTCCGCCGGGCGTTTGCGACTGATGACGCGACTGGCGACTGACGACTGACGACTGCCTTAAGACGCCCGCGCGGCCCGGCGCGGCGTCGAGGCGTTCGCAACCGCGCGCGGCGCCGCCTTGGCCACCTTCGCGCGAGCCGTCGTCCGCGCTTTCGTCGTGAAGCAGCGCTCCAGGGCACGGTCGACGCGGCCTTCGATGGCTGCCGCCGTCTCGCGCATCACCTCCGACACCTCCGAGATGATCAGGAACTTCGCGCGGTCCAGCATGCGCTTCTCGCGGAACGAGAGGCTCTTGGACTTCGCGAGGAACGTGAGGCTCTTGAGCACGTCCGCCACTTCGTAGATCGAGCCGCTGCGCATCTTGTCGGAGTTGTCCTTGAAGCGCCCCTTCCAGTTCTGGTGATTGTCGATCTTGCCGTCGCCAAGCAGCCCGAACAGCCGCTCGACCTCATCGTCGGAGATGGCGCGACGGAGGCCGACGCCGTCGACGTTGCTCACCGGCACGAGAACGGTCGTGTCGTTGGCGACGATGCGAAGGTGATAGAACCCGCAGGTGGTACCGAGGATGGTTTTTTCTTCGATGCGCTCGACGATCCCGAGCCCGTGATTCGGGTAAATGACCTTGTCGCCGACTTCAAATGTCACGGTTCCCCCTGAAATGAAGCGCTCTCTGGAAGGCTTGTAAGTGGTAGCAGCAGCCTTTCAAGTATAGCCCACTTCAGTGGGAGGATTCAACGAGAACAGGCCGGAAATCGAGCATTTCCGGCGCTCGCGACGGGGAGCCGGCGTGGTCGCGCTGAGCCGTAAGTCGTTCAGCGCCGTCAAGTTGTACCGAAACGCTTCGGTCGCTTGACCTGTGCCGTTTCAGTGCGAAGCGGTCGTATCCGCACGCTTCAGTGTGACGAACCAGCTCTCGCAGTCCTCACGCGATCCACCGGCCAGGACCACTTCGAGGTGCAGGCCGTCCGCATCCCAGGTCTGCTTCGCATTGTTCGCGCGCATCTCGATCGAGTACGGCTTCAACAGATTGTCGCTCGACGCGTGATCGCGATGTTCGTCCTGAATGCCGCGGAAGAGCGCAAACTCGTGGTACGGCCCCATGTGCAGCTCGAACGGCGCGAGGCCGGCCCACCTGCCGTCGTAGACACGTTCGCCGTACTGACCATCGCTCTCGCGGCACGACTGCCAGTTGCCTTCGAGGAGGGCGTGCGAGTGATCCGTGAAGGGGCGGAACAACTGAGCGCGACTAAAGTCTGCCGATGCGAGGCACATCGCCATCGTGATTCCGACGAGCCACCACTTCACGCCCCGCCTCGTCATCTGCCGACCTCCGCGCTCTACTCACTGCAAGGATGCGGCCGCTTTCCCCGTCGAGATGACGCCGCACTCCTATCCTGGTAAACGCACAACTGGGCAGAACCGAATCCTCGACGACTCGAGACTGCTCGAAATATCGCGAGGCGCGCTGGCCGCCCCTCGTCCGGATGGCGCCACGCGGTCTGGCCGAAGCGGCAGAACTGCCAGCAGGCCAGCAGCCCCAATGATTACCAGCGGTCAGTTTTGCGCACGCAGTGATCGATTCCGCAAGCGTTGAGTCCGGAAAACTGAAGCCGCTCTACTGACGGTAAAGCACGCCGTCAGCCTCGGCGAAGTGCGTGTGAAACCAGGGGCACACTGCGGAGGCCGAGCGCGGAGCTATCACTCCCGCTATACTGAGTCTTCCTTCTGGCCGGAGTGGTGAAACTGGCAGACGCGCGGGACTCAAAATCCCGTGACCTTTACAGGTCGTGAGGGTTCGACCCCCTCCTCCGGCACCAGCGCTCAATCGAATTCCCGAACCATCAACATCACGTCTTTTTCCCGTGGAGCAATCTTCGTTGCGCTCGATGTGTCGACGGACCGGCACGCGGCGCCCGTGCAAACCGCCATCGATATCACCGTGCAGTCATGCACGACCCTGGCCGATACACCCTTCATGTTCTGGTGGTTCAAGCGTGGGAATGAGTTCGTGCGCTACGAATCGCGCCAGGTGAAGCCTGGCGCATTCGAGTTGCGCTTCGTCGATACGGACGGCAGCGAGCGCGTCGAGACCTTCAACAACGAACGCGTGCTGGAAGAGCGGCAGCGCGAGGTCGAGAAGTCCCTCACGGGCGACGGCTGGACCGGCCCCCACGGCTGGAACCTGTAGACGATTCCCGCGGAACGCGCCGCTCCCGCCTCACGCGCACAAATCGGCGAACCACGCCGGTATCCGGAAATACGGATTTCGGCCGCGAGCGCAGGCGATTTTCAGCATTTTTTGCTTTGCCGGCGCGGGAGCGGACGTCAGAATTGAACCGCCACCCGACGCATGCCCCTCGGCCAGCCACGCCTACGCTACAAGGAGCAAGTTCGCGCGGCGCTGCGATCTGCGCTGCTGCGCGAAGCGGGCGCGAGCCTGCTGCGCGACGGCTGCCACGGCGTCCGCATCGACGATGTCGCCTGTGCATGCGGGATCGCCAAAGGCACGGCCTACCTGCAATTCTCCAGTCGATCGGAACTGCTTGGCGGCGCGGTGCAGCAGTTGGACGAGGCGCTCGCCGCGAAACTCGCCGCGCCGCCGGCGACGATCGCCGGCCCGCGCGCCACGCTGCGATGGACGGTGCTCGAGGCCGTCGACGCGCAGATCGCGTCGCTCGCCGCGCAGCCACTGCTGACCGATGCGGCTCGCGCGCGCCTCGCGTGGCCGTGCTGCCAGCGCATCACGCCGTGTCCGTACGGCGGCGCCGCACGATCGCTGTCGGTGATCGATCGGCGCGCGCGCGCGCTCGCCAAACCACACTCGGACGTCGCTACTCCTCGCAACGTCGCCGATCTGCTGATGGCGATCTCGATCGCCAAGCTGGTGAAGCCGCCGATGCGGCCGCCGGCACCGGCGCATCGCCGCTTCATCGCTCGACTGTTCGACCTCCTGCTCGCCTAAACCATCCCGCCTGGACTACACTGCGCTGTGAGAGTCGCGTTCAGAAACTGACTCCACAGTCATAATTCATGAGCACACACCAAGTCGCTGAGCAGGTACAGGGCGTTCGCGACGAAGAAATCCTCAAAGCGGCGTTGAGGATCTTCGGCGAGCGCGGACAGCTCATGCGTATCGAAGACGTCACCGTCGCGGTCGGCATCGGCAAGGGCACGTTGTACCGTCACTATGAGTCGCGGCTGCAGCTGCTGCGCGCGGCGCTCGCCTACGGCGTCCGCGAGCTCCAGGTGCGCGCCCTCGCCGCGCGCGACGCCGTGCGCGACTGCGCCGGCGGACGCGCCGACGAGCTGACCGCCGTCATCACGGAGCTCGCCGAAATGAACATCCGGCACGATCCCGGCTCGCCCGCCGTGCTGTGCCGGCTGGCGACCTGCGAGCAGTGGCCGGTCCCGCTCGAAGAAACGGTCGAGCCGACCTCGGCCCTCGATCCGCTGATGGCGCAGTGGCAGGCGGACGGTCTGCTCGACGCGTCCGAAGCGCCGGCGTGGATGACGACGATCGTGTTCGGGGCGATCAACTCGCCGCTCGCCGCCTCCGGCAACGGTCAGGCCTGCGAGCTCGCCACGCGCGTGAGCACGCTCGTGCAGCGCGCGTTTCCCGCGCACTGAACGGCTGGGCGCGGCGCTACGCCTGATGCCGCGGCTCCTCGCAGAGCCGCCGCACGACGCCGACAATTTCCGGGAAGCTGACCGGCTTGTGAAAGGCGGCCGCCGCGTCGAGCTCGTTGACGTGATCGGTTTCGACGCCTGAGAGAATCACGATCGGGATGCCGGCAATCCCGGGATCGCCGCGCTGTTCGCGGCGGAAGGTCCATCCGTCCATCACCGGCATCCGCAGGTCGAGCAGGATCACGCTCGCGTCGCCGCCGCTGCGCAGGTAGGTCAGCGCTTCCTTCCCGTTCGCGGCAGGCACTGGCGCAAATCCCTCGAGCTTCAGGAACTTAATCATGAGCCGCACGAGGTTCGGATCGTCGTCGACGACGAGCACACTGGCAGCCATCCCTGTCACCCCTCGACCGGCAAAGTATGACAGATCGACCGCGCGAGCGCTCCAATAAGAAGTACGAATTAACAATTAAGAATCCATGCCAGGCCGGTCCGTCGGATTGCACGAATCCGTGCATGCTTTTTACTTCCTAACTGCTCCCGCGCGCGTCGAGGACCGCGCCATAGATCGCCAGGGCACGCTGTCCGATTGCGTCCCAGCTGACGTGACGCTCGAAATGCTGGCGCACTGCCGAGCGTTCGGCGCCGGGATCGCGCTGTGCCAGCGCCACGATCGCGCGGGCGCAGCCGCCCGCGTCGCCCGGTTGCCAGAGCGCGCCGACGCCGCCGCCGGTCAGCACGCGGAATGACGGGATGTCGGTGACGGCCGGCGGCAGACCGCAGGCCAGCGCCTCGATCAACGCATACCCGCTGCCCTCATGGTGGCTGCCGAGGACGAAGAGATCCGCCGCGCTGCAGTACGCCGCGATGCGATCGTGCGGGACGGCACCGGCAAGCCGCACGCGCTCGCGCAGCGTCGCGTTGCGCTCGATGCGCGCCCGAACGTCGCCCAGGAGATCCGATGCGCCGTAGACCATCGTCAGCGTCGCGCCTGGCAGCGTCGTCAGAGCGCGCTCGAAGGCATCGAGAATCGTCAGCGGATCCTTGTTCGCGTTGAGACGTCCGACCCACAGGATCGCGGGGCTGCCGTCGACACCGGTGACGGCTTTGGCGTCGGCGCGCGGCATCGGCGCCAGCCCGGTGCTCGCTTCCATCACCTGATACGTGCGCTGCCGCGGACCGATGAAGCCGGCGCGCCGCCACCGGTCGGCATGTTCGTCCGCCGCGAACAGAAACGCGTCGACGGCTGCGCGCGTCGCCTTGCCAATCAGGCGCGCGACCGGCGCGCGTCCCATCGGTCCCGTATCGGAATGGTTCTGGACGACGATCGCCACCGACGGCGGAAGCGATCGACGCAGCCGCCAGGTCTGCGCGCCGAACCCGAGGCCGTTCACGTGAACGACGTCGGCCGACAGGGCGGCAGTCGCGCTGGCCAGCGCGCGCTCCACGAACACGTACTCGATCCGGTCCCGGACGATGCGCGCGGCGCGATGAAAACGCTGCACGACCGCAGATCGTTCGGCGCCTGCGTGGAGCAGCGCGCGGGACCAGCCGGTGAGCGTCGTGTAGCGCGCCAGCAGCGCGTCGGGATCGCTCAAGCTGTTGTCGAACGCGTAGTTAACCTGGACAACCGAGAGGCTGTCGCGGCCAGTTTTCACTTGAAGCGGCGCCCCATGCACATATATTGTGCACGGGCACACTCGTCCTTTTTTTCATTCGCGGAGAACCACTTATGAGACCAACGGTCCTGCGATCGGCGCTGGTGCTGGTCCCGCTCGCCCTGCTCGCCGGTCTGAAGCTCGCCGGTCAGCCGGCCGGGATGCCATCGACGAAGAGCGGCGACTGGACCCACTACACGGCCGACGTCCACGGCACCAGGTACTCGCCGCTCGATCAGATCAACGCGTCCAACTTCAACCAGCTCGAGGTCGCGTGGCGGTTCAAGACCGACAACCTCGGCACGCGGCCCGAGTTCAAGCTCGAAGGAACCCCTCTCGCGATCCACGGCGTGCTCTACACGACGGCCGGCACGCGTCGGTCGGTGATCGCGCTCGACGGCAAGACCGGCGAGCTGATCTGGTCGCACAGCTACCGTGAAGGCAACCGCGCCGCGATCGCGCCGCGGCAGCTCTCCGGTCGCGGCGTCGCCTACTGGACCGACGGCAAGGGCGACGAGCGCGTGCTCTACGTGACCACCGGGTATCGACTGATCGCGCTCAACGCGAAGAACGGATCGATGGTGCCGTCGTTCGGCGAGGGCGGCGTCGTCGACTTGAAGAAAGGGGCGCTGGTCGGCAAGGGGCAGCAGATCGACTACGAAGTCGGCGAGATCGGCCTGCACTCGACGCCGACGGTGGTGAAGGACGTCGTGATCGTCGGTTCCTCGTTCAAGGAGGGCATGACGGTCGTCACCCACAACAACACGAAGGGCCTGGTGCGCGCCTTCGACGTCAAGAGCGGCAAGCTGCTGTGGACGTTCAACACGATTCCCCGGCCCGGCGAGTTCGGCAACGACACGTGGGAAAACGAATCGTGGGCGATCAACGGCAACACCGGTGTGTGGTCGCAGATCACCGTCGACGAGGAGGCCGGCCTCGTTTATCTGCCGGTCGAGGATCCGACGTCGGATTACTACGGCGGCCATCGCCCGGGGAACAACCTGTTCGGCGACAGCATCGTGTGCGTCGATCTCAAGACGGGCCAGCGCAAATGGCACTTCCAGGTCGTCCACCACCCGATCTGGGACTACGACATGTCGTCGGCGCCGATTCTTCTCGACGCCACCGTGAACGGCAAGCTGATCAAAGCGGTTGCGCTGCCGAGCAAGCAGTCGTTCCTCTACGTGTTCGATCGGATCACCGGCCAGCCGATCTGGCCGATCGAAGAGCGGTCGGTGCAGCAGTCCGACGTGCCCGGCGAGAAGACGTCGCCGACGCAGCCGTTCCCGACCAAACCGCCGGCCTACGGACGTCCATATCTCAAGGTGCCGGACGATCTCATCGACTTCACGCCGGCCCTGCGGACGCAGGCGCTCGAGAACCTGAAGCACTATCGCGTCGCCGGCATGTACAACCCGCCGGTGGTCGGCGATCCGAACGGCATCCGCGGCGCGATCAACACCGGCAACGCGAGCGGCGGCACGAACTGGCCGGGCGGCGGCGCTGACCCCGACACGCATACGGTGTACGCGGTCGCCAGCATGGGCGCGGTCGGCGGACTCACGCTGCGCAAGCCGCCGGCAGGATTCTCGGATATGAATTACGTCTCCGGCATGGAAGGGACTGAATTCCGTGAAGCACTCGGTCCCGGCTTCGGGAGCGCCGCCGATTCGCCGCTGGCCGGGCGGGGGCGCGCTGGGGGCGCGGCGCCGGAAGGTGGCGCAGCCGCGGCTGCTGGAGGACGCGGTGGCCGCGGCGGCGGCCGCGGCGCGGCGCCAGCGGCCGAGCCAGGCGCAGCCGGCGGCGCTGGCGGAGCCGGACGCGGCGGATTGACCGATGGCCTCGGCGGGCTGCCGATCATCAAGCCGCCATACGGCGTGCTGGCGGCGATCGATCTCGACAAAGGTGAACTGAAGTTCCAGGTGCCGCACGGCGACACGCCTGACGCCGTGCGCAACGCGCCGCTGCTCGCCGGGATGAACATCCCGAAGACGGGCCAGAACGGCAGCGTCGGCCTGGCGGTCACGAAGTCGGTCGTCGTCGCCGGCGATCCGCAGGTGACGGCGCCTCCCGGACGGCCGCGCGGCGCGATGCTTCGCGCCTACGACAAGAACAACGGCACCGAAGTCGGAGCAGTCTGGCTGCCGGCGGCGCAGAGCGGGTCGCCGATGACGTACATGGCCGACGGCAAGCAGTACATCGTCGTCGCCGTGAGCGGCGGCGTCTATTCGGGTGAATACATCGCGTTCGCGCTCCCCAACGCGGGCCGCCCGACGACCCAGGCGCAGAGGTAAGCTAGAGAGCTGGTGTAGGGCGCGGCTGCCCTGAGACGGCGGCCCGACATCGATTCAGCAACGCAGAAGGGCCACACGAATGACACGAACAGTGACACGGACGGTGCTGGCGGCAGCAGGAATCGCCGGCGCCATCGGCGCAATGATGATCGCGCCGCGGATGACGGCCACGCTCGCAGGCCAGCAGGTTTCAGGGTTTCTGACCACGAAGAACGGCGAATGGCCGTACTACACCGCGGACGTCCGCGGCTCGCGGTACTCGCCGCTCGATCAGATCAACGCCAGCAACTTCAACCAGCTCGAAGTGGCGTGGCGCTTCAAGACCGACAACCTGGGCACGCGTCCCGAGTTCAAGCTCGAAGGGACGCCGCTCATGGTGAAGGGCGTGATCTACGCGACCGGCGGCACGCGCCGCTCGGTGGTCGCGCTCGACGCGAAGACCGGCGAGTTGATCTGGGTGCATGCCGAGAAAGAGGGCGCCCGCGCCGTGAATGCGCCGCGGCAGCTCTCGGGCCGCGGCCTCTCCTACTGGACCGACGGCAAAGGCGACGATCGCGTCGTCTACGTCACGACCGGCTATCGCCTCGTCGCGCTGAACGCGAAGACCGGCGTGCCGGTGCCGGGCTTCGGCCAGAACGGCGTCGTCGACATGAAGGTCGGCGCGGTGGTCGGCAAAGGCCAGCAGATCGACCTCGAGACCGGCGAGATCGGACTCCACTCGACGCCGACGGTCACCAAGGACGCCATCATCGTGGGCTCGTCGTTCCGTGAGGGCCTCACCGTCAAGACTCACAACAACACCAAGGGCCTGGTCCGCGCGTGGGACGCGAAGACGGGCAAGCTGCTGTGGACGTTCAACACGATTCCTCGCCCGGGTGAGTTCGGCGCAGAGACGTGGGAGAAGGAATCGTGGGCGATCAACGGCAACACCGGCGTCTGGACGCAGATCACCGTCGATGAAGATGCCGGCCTCGTCTACCTGCCGGTCGAGGATCCGACCTCGGATCTCTACGGCGGTCATCGGCCGGGCAACAACCTGTTCGGCGACAGCCTCGTCGCCGTCGATCTGAAGAGCGGCCAGCGCAAGTGGTTCTTCCAGATCGTGCATCACCCGATCTGGGATTTCGACATGCCGGCTGCGCCACTGCTCGCCGACATCAACGTCAACGGCCGGCCGATCAAGGCGGTCGCGCAGGCGACCAAGCAGGGACTCCTCTACGTGTTCGATCGAATCACCGGCCAGCCGGTGTGGCCGATCGAGGAACGCGCGGTGCCGCAGACCGACGTGCCCGGCGAGAAGACATCGCCGACGCAGCCATTCCCGACCAGGCCGCCGGCGTACTCGCGCAACGGCGTTCTCGAAGGCGATTTGATCGACTTCACGCCCGAACTGAAGGCGGCGGGGCTCGAAGCCGCCAAGCGTTATCGGCTCGGACCGGTGTTCACGCCGCCGCTGGTCAGCAAGACCGAGGGGCCGATCGCCACGCTCACGTCCGGCACACTGAGCGGTGGCGTCAACTGGCCGGGCTCGGCGTACGACCCCGAGATGCACACCTTCTTCTCGCACGCGTGCAACGCCTGCATCTCGCCGCTCGGCCTGGTTGCGCCGCCGAAGGAGTTCTCGGATCTCGACTACGTGATGGGCACGGCGGGCCAGACGTTCCGCGCGATCGTCGGCGGCGGCGAGGGCGAAGCGGCTGACGCTCCGCGACCAGCGCGTCCGGCAACGCCGCCGCCACCCCCGCCGCCTCCCGCAGGCGCGGCGGCCGGCGGCCGCGGCGCGACGCCTCCCGGCGGCGGCGGCGGTGGATTCGGCGCGACGGTACAGGGACTGCCGATCGTGAAGCCACCGTACGGCCAGATCGTCGCCATCAATCTCGATCGCGGCGAGCTGGTGTGGTCCACGCCGCACGGTGATACGCCGGACGCGGTCCGCAATCACCCGGCGCTCAAGGGCCTGAACATCCCGAAGACCGGACAGAGCGGCAACGTCGGCGTGGTCGTGACCAAGACGCTCGTTGTCGCGGGCGATCCGTCGGTGACGACGACGCCCGAGCATCCGCGCGGTGCGATGCTGCGCGCCTACGACAAGACCAGCGGCAAGGAAGTCGGCGCGGTGTGGCTGCCGGCTCCGCAGAGCGGCTCGCCGATGACCTACTCGGTCGACGGCCGCCAGTACATCGTCGTTGCGGTCAGCGGCGGCAACTACTCCGGCGAGTACATTGCCTTCGCGCTCCCGCAGACGTCGACGCGGCCTACTGCAGGACAGAATTAAGAATTAAGAATTAAGAATTAGGAATTCTCGAGGGCCGCCCGTTTTGGGGCGGCCCTTCTTCTAGCAACGGATCGACCTGCCTGACCCGCCCGACCTGCCCTGACCCGCCTGACCTGCCTGACCGGCCTGACCCGCCCGGCGTGCCCTGATCAGCTTTCTCTATCGGTGAGACTGCATCTGTCTTCAACCGCGTCAATTGACGCGCAGCCGCGAGGATGCCGGCGGCATCGCTTCCGGGCACAGCGTCCGAACCACTGAGACGAGCTCCACCGGCTCGATTGGCTTCGCGAGGTGCCACTCGTAGCCGGCCTCGAGCGCTTTCACACGATCTTCGGGGCGCGCGTGCGCCGTCAGCGCGACGGCGGCAATCTGCGAACGCGTGCCGGCCAGGGCACGCACTTTCCGCATCAGCGCATAGCCGTCTTCACCGGGCATCTCGATGTCGGAGAGCAGGACGTCGGGCGACCAGGTCTCGAGCAGCATCAGCGCGTCCTCGGCAGACGCTGCGGCTCGCACCTCCGCTCCCGCGGACTCGAGCACGGCCACCACCAGTTCGCGCGCATTCAGATCGTCGTCGACGACCAGGATCTCGATGCCGTCGAGACGGATGGCCGGTGGCCGGCCGTCGTCGAGCGGCCGCCTCCAGACCTCCTTCTGATCGGCGAGCGCGTGCGAGCGCGCCGGCAAGACCACGTGAAACGTTGCGCCCGGCGCCGGCGTGTTGTTTTCGGCGCGAACGGTGCCGCCATGCAGCTCGGTGAGATGCCGGACGATGGCCAGCCCGAGCCCAAGGCCGCCGTGGGCGCGCGTCGTGCCGGCGCCTCCCTGTCGGAAGCGCTCGAATACGTGCGGCAGGAAATCGGCGGCGATGCCGGTCCCGGTGTCGCGCACGGCGATCGACACACTGTCGACGGTGCGGTCGATCTCGATGTCGATGCGCCCGCCCGGCGGCGTGAACCGCACAGCGTTCGACAACAGATTCCAGACGATCTGCTGCAGGCGCCCCGCGTCGCCGCTGATGGTCATTTCACCAGGCGCGACCGTCGTCGCGACAGTGATGTTCTTCGCAATCGCCGCGGGACGGATCGCGTCGATTGCCGCGGCCACCGCTTCCGGCAGCGTGACCGCCTGCACGTCGAGGCGCAGCTTGCCCGACACCACCCGTGACACGTCGAGCAGATCGTTCACGAGCTGGCCGAGTGCCTTGGCGTTGCGCTCGATGGCGACGAGCGCACGATCGTGCTGCCCGTCGCGCAGCTGATTGGTCGCCAGCATCCGCGACCAGCCGTAGATCGCCGTCAGCGGCGTCCGCAGCTCGTGCGAAATCGTCATCAGGAATTCGTCCTTCAGCCGGCTCGCCTCGTCCCGCTCGCGGTTGCGCGCCTCGAGGGTCATCGCCGCCTCGCGAAGGCCGGTCGCGAGATCGTCGATTTCGGAGATCCGCGATCCGGCAGGGGCGACCGGCTCGCCGCGCGCGAGCGCCATCGCCGCGCTCGACGCGGAGCGCATCGCCCGGACGATCGCCTGACCGAGCAGCAGTCCGAGGCCTGCGCCAGCCGCGAGAATCGCGACCCAGACGCCGGCCAGCAGCCACAGCATCCGGCGCACCGGCCCGTCGACGTAGTCGCGGGGCTCGGCGATCGCGACGAGCAGCCCGTGCTTCGCCGACCGGCTGAACGCCGCGTAGGTCGGGACACCCTCACGCGACACGGTTTCCCAGCTGCCTTCCATCCTGCCGGTCGCGATCGACACCAGCGCCTGCCTCGCCTGGGTGCCGACGTACGCGTTCTCCAGCGCCGACCGCGCGACGATCCGGTTGCTGCTGTCGACGAGCGCGACGACGACGTTCGGTGGCACTTGCTGCGCGCGGAGGATCGCGCTGAGCCTGTCGGATCGGACCCGTGCTCCGAGCGCGAGCCTGACCTTGCCGTCGCGGATCACCGGCACGCCGATCATCACGAAATGGCCGCCGGGGACGTCGGCGAGCGTAAAGAGGTTGGACACGAGCGGCCGGCCGGTCGTGATGACCGTATCCGCCCATCCGGCGGCCGGCGAATGGCTCACGTCGGCACCCCCGTCGGGAAACGCGGCGAGCACGTGGTTGGCGCTGTCGGCGAGAACGATCGACGACCAGTCGGCCTGCCGGACGATCAGCCGGCGCGCGAGGTTCTCGAACGCCGCGAGATCCGGCACGTCCAGCGCGTGCAGCGTGGCGAATACTTCGAGCGCCGCAGTCGTCGTCTCGACTGCCGTGTCGATCCCGATCGAGATCGCGCGCGCGGTCTGGATGTTCTGACGATCGATGTTCTCGCGCTGGCGGCGCCAGGCGCGCTGGAGACTTGCGGCAGAGAGGGGCCCGAGCGGGGCGACAATCGAGAGCGTGAGTGCGACGACGACCCAGCGGAGGCCGACTTTGGCCGGTAGCACGCGCCGATCTTAGCGCAGCTCGAGCGTTCCGGCGGCGGCCTCATGCGGAGTGCAGTATTCTTGAGCGTCCCCCAATTCTTGAGCGCTTCCACGAGCCCCATGTCGCTTTCCTTCTTTCATCCGATCGTCGCGCGCTGGTTTGCCGACACGCTCGGCTCGCCCACGCGCGCGCAGCAACTCGGCTGGAGCACGATTCGCGAGCGGCGTCATACGTTGATTGCCGCGCCGACCGGGTCGGGCAAGACGCTGGCCGCATTCCTGACAGCGCTGGACGAACTGGTCCGCGAGAGCGCCGAGGCGCCGCTGCCCGACGAAGTCCGGGTCGTCTACGTATCGCCGCTCAAGGCGCTGAGCGCCGACATCCACAAGAACCTGGCCGAGCCGCGCGACGGCATCCACCGGCTCGCGGCAGCCGCGGGCATGACGCCGCCGCGGATAACGGCCGCGGTTCGCACCGGCGACACCACGCCGTCCGAGCGCGCGGCGATGCTCAGGACGCCGCCGCACATCCTCGTCACGACACCGGAGTCGCTCTATCTGCTGCTGACCGCGGCGCGCAGCCGCGAGATGCTGCGCACCGCGCGAACCGTCATCGTCGATGAAATTCACGCGGTGATCGGGACACGGCGCGGCGCCCACCTCGCGCTGTCGCTCGAGCGCCTGCAGCAGGTCGCGGCGCAGCCGCTGCTCCGGATCGGCTTGTCGGCGACGCAGAAACCGATCGGGGAGGTCGCACGGTTCCTGGTCGGCGTCCGCGGTCCGGCTGACGGCACGCAGGACGGCGTCGCCAGCCGGGCTCGCGCCGCAGACGAATCCGCCGCCGGCGGTGAGACGGCAGGACGTCGCGGCGGCAACAGTCGTCCACCGGAAAGCGGACCCATCGATTGCGCCATCATCGACGAGGGCCATCGGCGCACGATGGAGCTCGGCCTCGAGATTCCGCGGTCGCCGCTCGAAGCTGTGATGTCGCACGAGGTGTGGGAGGAGTATTTCAATCGGCTCACTGCCCTCGTCGCGGAGCATCGGACGACGCTGATCTTCGTCAACACCAGGCGGATGGCAGAGCGCGTCGCGCGCTGCCTGAGCGAGCGGCTCGGCGAAGACGCCGTGACCGCGCATCACGGCAGCCTGTCGAAGGAGAAGCGGCTCGACGCGGAATCGCGGCTCAAGAGCGGCGCGCTGAAGGCGCTCGTCGCGACCGCGTCGCTCGAGCTCGGCATCGACATCGGCACCGTGGACCTGGTGTGCCAGATCGGTTCCCCGCACCGGATTGCCACGCTGCTGCAGCGCGTCGGCCGGTCCGGCCACACGATCACCGGCACGCCGAAAGGGCGGCTCTTCCCCTCCTCGCGCGATGATTTGATCGAGTGCGCCGCGCTCATGCGTTCGGTCCGCTGCGGCGACCTCGATCGCATCGTCAGCCAGGATGCGCCGCTCGACGTGCTGGCTCAGCAGATCGTCGCCGAGACCGCCTGCTGCGACTGGGCCGAAGACGATCTGTTCGCGCTCATGCGGCGCGCGTGGCCGTACCGTGATCTGCCGCGCGACCGCTTCGATGCCGTGCTGGCGATGACCGCGGAGGGTTTTGCGACCAGACACGGACGCAGGAGCGCACTCGTCCATCGAGACGAGGTCAACCGTCGCGTCCGGGCGCGGCGCGGGTCGCGGCTGCTGGCCATCTCGTCGGGCGGCGCGATCCCCGAGGTCGCCGACTACCGCGTGATCCTCGACCCCAGCGACACCTTCATCGGCACGCTGAACGAAGACTTCGCGATTGAGAGCAACGCCGGCGACGTGTTTCAGCTCGGCAACGCGTCGTGGATGGTGCAGCAGGTGGCGTCGGGCGTAGTGCGCGTGTCCGACGCGAAGGGTGCCCCGCCGACGATTCCGTTCTGGCTCGGCGAGGCGCCAGCGCGCAGCGACGAACTGTCGCGCGCGGTCAGCGATTTGCGTGCCGATATCGATCAGCTGTTGACGCGAGTGCAGTTGGATCGCGCCCAGATGGACATCGGATCTTCACCGGGTGCGCGCGCGATCGGAATCGGTTCGACATCGGTTCTCGATCCCATCGACGTCAGGTCGACGCCGGATCGAGATCAGACCGGTGTCAGAAGCGCATCAGATGCGCATCAGGCGGCCGGACAGTGGCTGGCTGCGGAGACAGGCGTGCCGGTGGCGGCCGCCGACCAGGCGATCGCCTATCTCGCGGACGCGCGCGCGGTGCTTGGCGTGCTGCCGACGCAGGAGACGATCGTTCTCGAGCGTTTCTTCGACGAGTCGGGCGGGATGCAGCTCGTGCTGCACGCGCCGTTCGGCAGCCGCATCAACAAGGCGTGGAGCCTGGCGCTGCGGAAGCGCTTCTGCCGTCAGTTCAATTTCGAGCTGCAGGCGGCGGCGACCGAAGACGGCCTGCTGCTCTCGCTCGGGCCGCAGCACTCGTTCCCGCTCGCCGACGTCTTCCGCTATCTTCATCCTGCTACCGCGAAGGACGTCCTCATCCAGGCGTTTCTCGACGCGCCGGTCTTCCAGACGCGGTGGCGGTGGAACGCGACCATCTCGCTCGCCGTGCCCCGCAATCGCGGCGGCAAGAAGGTTCCCGCGCCGCTGCAGCGGATGCTCGCGGACGACCTCATGGCGGCGTGCTTTCCGGACGCCGCGGCCTGTCTCGAAAACATCCCCGGCGATCGGCAGATTCCCGATCACCCGCTCGTGAATCAGACCGTGCGCGACTGCCTCGAAGAGGCAATGGACTTCGACGGCTTCTCCAGCGTCCTCGCGCGCATTCACGCCGGCGAGATCCGCTGCGTGGCGCGCGACACCACCGAGCCGTCGCCCCTCTGCCACGAGCTTCTCAACGCGCGGCCGTACTCGTTCATGGACGACGCGCCGCTCGAGGAGCGGCGGACGCAGGCGGTTTACACGCGCCGGGCGACGGAGCCGTCGCGCGCCGGCGAGCTGGGCGCGCTCGACGCCGCTGCGATCGAGCGTGTGCGTGACGAGGCGCGTCCGGATCCCCGCGATGCGGACGAGCTTCACGACGCGCTCGTGATCACCGGCTTTCTCGCGCGCGCCGAAGCGGATGCGATCGCACGCGATCTGCTGCCGCTGCTCGTCGAAGCGCGGCGCGCCACGACGCTGCGCATTCCGGGTTCCGCGTTCGAAATCGTCGTGGCGGCTGAGCGTCTGCCCGAGCTGCAGGCAATTCACAGCGACGTCGTTCTGGCTCCGCCGATCGAGGCGCCTCCGTCACGCGCCGAACGGCCCTGGACGCGCGAGCAGGCGATCGTCGAGCTGTTCCGGGGCCGTCTGACGATGATCGGCCCGACGACGGCGGCGGAACTGGCGGCGTCGTTGGCGGTCGGGGAAGCGGATGCGGAGCAGGCGCTGCTCGCGCTCGAGGGTGACGGCGTCGCCATGCGGGGGCACTTTTCCACAGGGGGTCGGGAATCGTTTCCGGACGTCGAGCAAAACTCTTCCCGACCACCTGTGGAAAACGCCCGGCGCACCGAGTGGTGCGACCGCCGCTTGCTCGCGCGCATTCACCGCCACACCCTCAATCGCCTCCGCGCCGAGATCGAGCCGGTCAGCCCGGCCGATTTCATGCGGTTCCTGTTCGCCTGGCAGCACGTCGATCCGATCGCGCGCCTCGCCGGCGTCGACGGCGTCCGCGCAGTGCTGGAGGCACTCGACGGCTACGAGATCGCCGCGGACGCCTGGGAGCGCACCGTCCTCCCGGCGCGCGTCGAGGGCTACGACGGATCGATGCTCGACATGCTCTCGTTGACTGGCGAGATCGCGTGGGCCCGGCTGTCGACGCCGACCGACGAGGCGACGCAGGTCGTCGGCGCGACGCCGGTCGCGCTGTTCCTGCGCGAGCACGGCGACGCGTGGGCGTTTCTGAAAGGCTGTGCAGACGGCGGCGCGTCGGCGGCGCAGGACGTGCCGCCAGCCTCTGTGCGTATCCTCGAGGTGCTCCGTACCCGCGGCGCGCTGTTCGCGCCGGAGATCGCCGCCGCCTCCGGCGCCAGTGACGCCGAGGTGCGGAACGCCCTTGCCGATCTCGTCGCCCGCGGCCTCGTCACCTCGGACGGATTCGGGGGTCTGCGGGCCATCATCCGCACGCCGACCGGACGCCCGCTGCCGGCGGGCGCACGGACCCACGTCACCGGCCGCTGGTCGATCGTCGATCCGCGGCGGGCAGAGTCGACCGCCGGGATCCGAGAGGCTGCTGTCGAGCTCGAAGCCCGCGCGCTGGTGCGGCGCTACGGGATCGTCTTCCGCAGGCTGCTCGCGCGTGAACCGAACGCGGCGCCCTGGCGCGAGCTCGCGCGCGTCTACCGTCGCCTCGAGGCGCGCGGCGAGATCCGCGGCGGCCGCTTCGTCACCGCCATGTCCGGCGAACAGTTCGCGCTGCCCGAGGCGGTCGAGCGCGTCCGCGAGATCCGCCGGACCCGTCCCAATGGCCGGCTCCACGTGATCAGCGCCGCCGATCCGCTGAACCTCGCCGGCATCGTCACCACCGGCGATCGCGTGCGCGCGGTTGCGGCAAACCGGATCGTCTACCGCGACGGCGTACCGATCGCCGCGATGGAAGGCGACTATGTGCGACCATTGATCGAGGACACCGACGCCGCCACTGCCTCGGCGGTCACGATGAGCCTGACCGGCCGCGCGGGGCGAGCAGTGGTCAGCGGGTTTCTGGGGAGGCCATGATGCGGATTGCCGGAGGATGCCTCATCGTCGCGCTCGCGGCCGGCGCGGCGACGGCGCAGACGAAGTCCCAGCAGAAGCCGAACACCAAATCGATCACGCTCTCCGGCTGTGTCGTGCGCAGCGAAACGACGCCGGTGCAGTACACGCTCGAAGACAAGCAGGCGGGCACGACCTACCGGCTGACGGGCGTCGATTTCCGCGACTACATCGGCCGTCCGGTGATCATCGTGGGCAGCGGCGCGAAGAAGCTCACGGTGGTTGGCGGACTGACCCCAACGCCCAACATCGCGGCACAGGCCGGCGACATCGATCCCGCGCGTGCCGCCGTCGCCGCGCAGACCGCTGCCGCCTCGAAGGGGAACAACGACGTCCCCGAGTTCAGGGTCAAGAGCATCCGCCCGGCACAGGGATCGTGCCCGGAATGAGCGGACGTACATCGAAACGCCGGGTCCGTCGGGACCCGGCGCGCGGGCAGCACGGATGATGACAGCTTATTCGGGGGAGACGGACGTCTTCCCGCAGTCGTCGCAGCGAAGATAGAGGACGGGCAGAGCCTCCGACCGGCCGATCACGCGTGCGCTCGGCACGCCGCAGCGAGGACAGACGATACCCGACGTTGAACGTTTGGCCATCGATGATTCTCCTTACAGTCGGTTAGACGCCAAAGTCGCATGAAAGATACACGAATTGCGCGGTTCGGCGGCGTTTTGTTGTGTATTTCCTTGTCTCTGATCGCGACTTCGCCGTTAAAAGCTGTCAACCCAACTCAGCAGTAACGTCGCCAGCGCGCGACTCTCCCGACGGGAGAGACAGATCTTCCGAAACCGTCGGGTGTGGTACAGGGAGGCAAGATCGCGGCCGTCGTTCGGACGGCAGCGCTCATCGAAATCGATCTCGGGGCGCGCCCGTAATGACTGGATGAATCGGCACACGTTCACTGGACGCGGTACCGCATCGCTCAGACAGTGCCTTGTCAGCGGCGGCGGCGCGCCGGCGATCGCCGGCCGATCGTCAGGTGAAACGTTCGCGCCACGCTCGAAGACAGCCTTACGACCGTCCAAAGTGTCGGGCGGCAGCCCGACGATTCAACACGCAGCAGCTAACAGGACGCACTGGTCCCCGCTGCCTGAGCTCACATACTCCTCAGGCACCGCTCCTTGCACGATGGAAGCCGGGAGGTGTCGTGATGCTGTATACGCTGGCGGTGATCCTGTTGATCGCCTGGCTGCTCGGCGTAGTTGGAACCTATACCATTGGCGCTTTCGTGCATGTGCTGCTGGTTGTGGCGATCGTGCTGTTCCTGATCGGCCTCCTCAGCGGCCGCGAAACCGTGGTCTAGACGTTCCATCGGACTGCGCGCGCTCGATCGCGTCGCACGCCCGTCACGGCGAGGACGTCCGCGCGGCGGGCGCGTGCATCTCATATTCGTGCGGTGGCTCCGCGCCGAGGAGATACCGCACGAAATAATCCCACCGCCGCCGGACCATGTACGGCTCGTTGCCGAATCCGTGCCCCCGGTTAGGCAGCATCAGCAGATCGAAATCTTTGTTCGCCTTGATCAGCTCGTTGACGACCAGCAGTGTGTTGTTGGGCGGCACATTGGAATCGAGCGTACCATGGGCGAGCAGCAGCTTGCCTTTCAGGTTCTTCGCCACCAGCTGATTGGCCTGGTTGTCGTAGTTCGTCGTCCCGTCAGTTTTTTTCTCGAGCAGGCCCTGCCACTTCTCCGCCCAGTCGTCTTCGTACACACGATTGTCGTGATTGCCGGCTTCCGAGATGCCGACCTTGAAGAAGTCCGGATACCGGAACATCGCGTCCGCCGTCGCGTAGCCGCCGCCCGAATGGCCGTATATCCCCGCGCGATCGACGTCGATCCAGGGGAACCGCGCCGCGAGTTCCTTCATGCCAGCAACCTGATCGGGCAGCGTGTTGTCTCCCATGTTGCCGTAGTACGCCTCGTGGAATTTCTTCGACCGCCACGGCGTCCCCATCCCGTCGATCTCGACGACGACGAAGCCGAGCTCGGCGAGCGCCTGCGCATCGCCGCGCGCGGCCGAGAACGTGCGGCTGCCGACGCTGCCGGCCTGCGGCCCCGGATAGATGTGGTTCACGATCGGATACTGCTTCGACGGATCGAACGTGGTCGGGCGGTACAGCAACCCGTAGAGATCGGTCTGCCCATCTCGAGCCTTGACGGTGATCGGCATCGGCGGCTTCCACCCGGCGGCGGTGAGCTTCGAGATGTCAGCGGTTTCGATCGTGGCGATCAGAACGCCGTCGGCGTCGCGCAGCCGGGTGACCGGCGGGACGTCCGGCTTCGAGAACGAGTCCAACAAATAGCGGCCTGACGGCGACAGCGACACGTCGTGATCGCCGTCCTCCGGCGTGAGCAGCTGCACGTTCCGGCCGTCCATGCCGACGCGGTAGAGATGCCGGAAATACGGGTCGCGGCCGGGCTCGCGGCCGACCGCGACGAAGTAGATCGCGTGGTTCTTCTCGTCGACGCGCAGCAGCTGCGTGACGTTCCAGTCGCCCGACGTGATTGGATGCTTCTCGCGTCCGCTCTTCACGTCGTAGAGATAGAGGTGCCCCCAGTTGTCGCGCTCCGAGAACCAGATCGCTTCGTTCGATCCCGCCAGATATCGCCAGTTGGTCGCGCCATTTCCCGATTCGAAGAACGTCTCCGCCTTCTCTTCGAGGACGTCGCGGATAGTGCCGCTCGAGGCGTCCGCGAGGCGCAGCTGCTCGCGCCGATGATCGCGGGCGGTCGAGACGAACGCGACCGTGGATCCGTCGGCGCTCCACTGCACGTCCGCCCACTCGCCGCCGCGGCAGGCCAGATCGTCGCAGAGCGTCGAGCGGTGCTGATCGGGCGGCATCTGAAAGCGCACGATCTTCCCCGAGTCGGCGTCGATCACGACGCGGTGAATCATCGTCACGGTGTCGTCGCCGGGCAGCGGGTACTTCCACGCCTGAAGAGCGGGATGCCCGGCGGTCGTGTCGACGAGGTACATCTCGGCGACCCGGCGCTGATCCTGCTGGAACGTGGCGATCTTCTTCGAATCGGGCGACCAGACCAGGATCGGACGATCGCTGCGTGTCCAGCCCGCGTTGTCCGTGGCGTAGCCGAAGTCCTTGACGCCGTCCTTCGTCAGCTGCGTTTCCCTGCCGCTGGCGACGTCGCGAACCCACAGGTTCCAGTCGCGGATGAAGGCGGTGCGTTTGCCGTCGGGCGATCGGACGTCGAGACGGCGCGGTCCGCCGCCGCGTCCGGTTTCGTTCGCCGACGCGCGGCATGCCGGCAGATCGCATGAGCTCTTCCCGCCGTCCGCGGCGTTGACGATGATTGCCTCGCTGCCCTTCTCCGTCGTGGTGCGATACCAGAAGCGTTCGCCGTTCTGGTCGCTCACCCAGGTGGGGCGTCCCGCGCTGTGCAGGACGAGCGGCGTCGTGTTGTAGCCCATGAAGCGCTCGGCCTGCGTGTAGTCGGCGGCCGTCAGCCGCTGCTGGGCGTCGAGCGACAGGGACGCTGAAGCGATGAGGACAACGGGAAGCGCGATGCGCCGGAAGAGAACGCCGGGGATGGACATAGGTCCGCGATTATAAATGGTGCAGGCTCATCTGCCCTGTTCCGGTGACACTGAGGGCTGATCCAGCAAGAACGTGCCGATAAAACAAGCTGTACGGCTGGCAAGCTCCTTGCCGTTACACGGGGCATGAAGCTTACATTCTTCGGCCTGACAACCGCGGCGCTGCTGACGACGACCCTGGCGGTGCCCGCCGTCGCACAAGAACGCGATGCCAGGCGCCGCGAAGCGGCGCGGGCTGAGCAGAACGCGCAGCGGCAGGCGCAACCGCCACGGGAGGCGGCGCGGAGCGCTGAGCAACCGCGCCGCGTCGAGCAGGCCCGCCCAGCCGAGCAGCCGCGCCCAGCCGAGCAGGCGCGCCCCGTAGACCGCGCGCGTCCACGCCCTGACGATGCGAGGCAGGTTCAGAGGCCGATCATCCCGGCGCCGTCCGTCCAGGCGCCGGTGGTTGCGCCGCGCGTCGAGACACGCTCGAGCGCCGTGGTCGGACGCGCAGTGCCGCGCACGTCGCCGGCTTACAACTACGATCACGATCATCACGACTCCGATCACGATCGGCGCTATTACGACGATCACGATCGGCACTATTACGGCTACGCGCCGCACGTCTACTACGCGCCCAGGACGTACGTCGTCGCGCGTCCGTATGTCTTCCGGCCGCACGTCTCGATTGGGTTCGGGATCTTTGCCGGCTATCCGGTTCCGTACGCGTGGCATTACACGGCGCCGATTTACGTCTACGGTTACAGCGCGCCGCGCGCGCCGGTCTACATCACGCCGAGCATGCCACTCTACGGAGGCATTGCGCTCGAGATCTCGCCGTATGACGCGTATGTCTACGTGGACGGCAATTACGCCGGGCGCGTGCAGGACTTCGACGGAACCGTCCAGCCGCTGACGGTCGTCGCCGGCACGCACCGGATCGAAGTGCAGGCGCCTGGCTACGCGCCGCTCGTGTTCGACGTGATGGTGGCGGGTGGGCAGGTCATTCCGTACCGCGGGGACCTGCAGCCTTACTGACGAAGCTGAAACGTAGCGGCCGGCCTCCAGGCCGGCCGACGGGCTGAAGCCCGTCGCCTACGCCGATGTCGAAACCGTCTAGAAGCTAGAAGTCAGGTCGAACAAGGCGGAGAGCGGAAGGCGGAAGGAATCGGGCGACCTACTTCCTGCCTTCCCATCCCGCTTTCCTCCAGCTCTTCAGCCCTACGAGACCTTCTGCAGCTGACCGCGCGCGACGCCGCCCGGGTTGAGCGTGGTGTGCACGTTGAAGTAGAAGCCCGCCGGGTTGTTCAGGATGCGCTGCACGACTGCAGCATCGGCCGGGAGATTGGCCCTTGTGAACGACGCGACGCCGTTGGTTACTGCCACATCGCCTGGATTGATCTGCGTGCTGATGACGATCGAGCCATTGCAGCTGCTGGCGCACTCGTGGATGTGCGCGATGTTGACCGTCGATCCGGCCGGCAGACCCGTGATGTTGACCACGAACGTCACCGTCGCCGCCGTGACGTTCCCGGCGGCGTCCTTCGTCGTCACGAACGTGATCGATGCGTTGCCGGCGACGGCCGATTCGGCGTTGGTGATCGCGGGAATCTCGTTCGCCGGCGAGATCTGCGCCGTGAACGTCGGGTTGGTGGGCGTCGAGGGCGATGTCGAGGAACTGCAGCCCACGGCGAAGAGGGCGGTCGCGACGACGAATACGGACAGGCGTTTCATTTCAGGACTCTCCTTTTATCAGTAGAACTTCCGGGCCAGGTTGAAGCCGATGTAGAGCGTTTCCGGTTGGCCGCCGCGGGCGATCTGCGCGAAGGTCGTCGCCTGGGTGTTCGCAAACACGAGCGAGAAGACGTGCCCTCCGACACGCTTCTCCAGCGAGAATGCGAACTCTCCGTTGCCAGGACGGTAACCGGCCGCGCGCGGTGAGTACTCGCCGACGACGAACAGGCTGGGCACGATGCGGATTCGCGCACCGAGGCCGACGTAGAACGTGTCCTGCCGGTCGGGATTGCCGTCGGCCGCGGTGTTGTGCACCCAGATCGGATCTACGTACACCGCCGCGTAGGTACCGAGCGTGCGCGACACCACGCCGCCGAAGCCCGGACTGTAGCCGACGTCGAGGCCGTTGGCGTTGTGCGCGTGGAAGTTGTTCCCGCCCTCGACGCTCGCCAGCAGCGACAGCCCGAACGGCGCGTGCGTGCCTTCGTGCAGCCAGTCGTACTTCGCCGAGAACTGAATCGTGCGCTCGAAATTCGTCCGGGCGACGATCGCCTCGAGATGCTTCATGACGGCGATGCGGTATTCGAGCTGGATGATCGCCGGGCCGTCCAATCCGAACAGATTCTCGGCGATGGTATTGAAGTCGTCCTTGGCGTAGTTGACGCCGACGAAGCGGTGCGTGAGATGGAAATTGCCGCCGGTCTTGAGCGGCAGCGGCAGCGTGGTCGGCAGATTGATGATCGTGAAATCGGGCTCGAGCGGACGCAGCTTCGCGTCGTCGTCCTCGTCGACGGCTGGCTGCGCGGCGGCCGCTGCGGGCGCGGTCGCAGCCGTGGCGTCGGGCGGCGGCGCGGTTTGAGCGTGCGCGTGAACGGGCAAGAAGAGCGTGAAGCTGGCGAAGAGTGCCAGACAGGCGGAGTAAGAGTATCGCGTCACAGTGCGGCTCCCTGAGCAAGGTCGGGACCAGCCGTAAGTCGTTGAATCGACTGACAGCCTGCCGAAGTCAGTTACCCGAAGCGTAAGGCCTTACTTTCTGCGGTAGACAACGCGTCCGCCGACCATCGTCATAGTTGTGCGCATGCGTTCGATCTGTTTCTCGGGGCAGGTGAGGATGTCCTCTGGCAGCACGACGAGATCGGCAAGCTTGCCGGGTTCGATCGAGCCTTTCGTTCGCTCCTCGAAGGTCAGGTAGGCGTTGTTGATGGTCTCGACCTGAAGGGCCTCCTTCCTGGAGATTTTCTGATCGGCGCCCATCACGCCGCCGCTGATCGTGTCGCGAGACACGAAGTGATAAACAACCCAGAGCGGCGGATAGGGCACGACCGCAGAATCCGTTCCGCCGGCGACGACGAACCCCTGATCGAGATACGTCCGCAGCGGTGTCGTCCGGCCGGCACGCGCGCGCCCCCAGTAGTTCACGAGGCTCGGACCCGCGAGGTACAAGTGATCCTGCGCCGAGATCACCAGGTCGAGCGCCTTCATGCGCGGAAACTGATCGGGCTGCGGGATGAAACCGTGCTCGATCGTCCAGCGCCGGCCGCGGATTGATTGTTCCGCGTTGGCCGCTTCGTAGGCGGTCAGCACCTCGTCGATCGCGGCGTCGCCGACGGCGTGCGTCGCCACTCGCCATCCGAGCCGATTCAGCTCCTTGACGACGTCGGTGTAGGCCGCCTGCTTCATCGTATTGACGCCGAAGAAGGTGCCGTGCTCGCCCCACGGTTCGGCGTACGGCTCGCGCATCCATCCGCCCTCGAACCCGCCGTCGACCGCGAGCTTCATGCCGCCGATCCGCAGCCACTCGTCGCCTTCGTCGGGCTTGATCTGCGATCTGGCAATGGCGTCGCGCATCACCGCGGCATTGTCGGCGCCGAACCGCAGCAACTGGTTGACGCGAATCGTCAGCAGACCGCGCTGCTCCATTTGCTGCAGCAGCCGATACTGCTCGACCGACGCACCCGGATATCGAATGCTGGTCAGGCCGGCCTCGTTCAGTTTCCGGTGCTGCGCGGCGAGCGCCTCGATCGTCAGCGCCGGCGGCGGCGGCAGCTGGGCGAGCGCCTTCGCGCGATCGATGAGCTCGCCATTCAGTTCACCCTGCGCGTCGCGCGTGATGCGCCCGCCGGCTGGCTGCGGCGTGTCCTTCGTGATGTGCCATTTCGCGAGCGCCGCCGAGTTGAGGATGTACTCGTGGCCGCCGCGCACGACGACGACCGGGTTGTCGGGCGACACGGTGTCGAGATCCCTGCGATAGGGGAGGCGGTGCTCTTTCAACTGCGCCTCGTGCCAGTCGCTGTTGGTGACGACGATCTCGCCGCTGCGGCTCGATTTCACGCGGGCGCCGATCGCGGCGAGCACCTCGCCCAGGCTGCGCGCCCGCGACAGGTCGACACCGGGACCGCCGCCGGCATCGTGCAGGTGATCGTCGGCGAGACCGGGAATCACCGTCTCGCCGTGGAGATCGATCGTCTGCGTGCCGGGGCCGGCGTGCTTCCGGATCTCGGCGTCGCTGCCGACCGCGGTGAACCTGCCGCCGCGAATCGCAACCGCCTGCGCGATCGAGAAACGGCTGTCGACGGTGATGACGTGGCCGTTGACGAGAATCGTGTCGGCCGGCGGCGCACCGGGTTGAACTGCGCCAAGGGCGGCGACCGCCAACAGGAGGTGTAGGGCCGCCCTTTCCGGGCGGCTGCGCCGGGCGGCCTGAAAGGCGACGCCTACACCAGTGTTGGAAGAATGCTTCGCGCCGGTCACTGCGCCGACCCTGAGGGCGCCGCCTTCATCGGCGTCCGCAGCGTTCCGATCCCTTCGATCTCGATCGTCACGACGTCGCCCGGCTTCAGGAACTCCGGCGGCTTGCGCCCGGCGCCGACGCCGTCGGGCGTGCCGCTCGAGATCACGTCGCCGGGGAAGAGCGTCAGGATCGACGTCAGGTAGCGGATCATGTGCGCCTCGTCCCAGATCCAGTTGGCGGTGTTGCCGTCCTGCTTCAGCACGCCGTTCACTTTCGTCACGATGTGAAAGTGCGGCGGGTTCGGTGCGAACTCCTTCGGCACGATGAACGGGCCGAAGGGGGCGCACTTGTCACGGCTCTTGCCGCTGAACCAGTTCGGCCCCGGGAACATGCCGGTGAGCGGGCGGCCCTGCCCGCCGCGATCACTGACGTCGTAGATCACGCTGTAGCCGAACACGTAGTCGTGGGCGGCCGCGGTGCTGATGTTCAGCGCCTGCCGGCCGATCACGATCGCCAATTCCCCTTCCCAGTCGATGTTGCGCCCCGCCGGCATGATGTACGGCTCGTCGGGATCGATGATGCAGGAGCGCGGTGACTTCGCGAAGAACACCGGATCTTCCCTCTCCTGATCTGCTTCGAGCGCGGCCTTCTGCTGCGGGCTGCCGGGCGCGAACATCTCGCCGGCGTGCAGCTTGTAGTTCGCCGCGACGGCGAGAAGGTTGTACGGATATTTGATCGGCGCCTGGATCGCGACGCGATCGACGCGGAACGCAAACGCCGGGTTGTCGGCGTTGGCGTCCTTGAACCGGTTCGCGATCCGATAGAGGTGCGGCGCCAGCCGTTCGTAGTCCTCGATCAGGCCGCGCATGTCGCGCGGCATCGGCGGCGTCCCGCGCAGCCCGAGCTCCTGCACGACCGCCGAATGCGCCCCCTCGATGTCGAGGATGCGCGTGCCGAGCACCAGGCCGAGCCGCGTCTTTCCCTCGGCTTGAAACGTCGCGAGCTTGAACGGCGTCTCTGGGTTTGTGGAGATGAGCGGCCGCTGGGCCCGCGCCGGCGCGACCATCGTCAGCAGCAGCGCCACCGTCACCGCGCGATGCATGGCTCCTCCCGCTAAAAGCCGACATCATAGCGCCATCCCGTCCCTACGCTTATGGGTGATGTGCACGCTCGATGGCTCTGCGACGATCGGGCGCATGACCACTGACCTGCTCGCCACGTTTTCGAATCAGCTCGCCGACGCCGTCGCCGCCGCCGCGCCGTCGGTCGTCCAGGTGCAGGGCCGCCGGCGGCCCGCCAGCGGCCTCGTCTATGCGGACGACGTCGTGCTCACCACCGTCCGCGCGCTGGGCCGCGAGGACAACATCCACGTTCGCCGCGACAACGGCGACCTGCTCGACGCCGAGCTCGCCGGCTGGGATCCGACCACCAGCCTCGCGGTGCTGCGCGTGCCGGGCCTGGGCGTCGCGCCGATCCGCCGCTCGTCTTCGGACCCTCGAGTCGGACAGCTCGCGCTCGCGCTCGCGCGATCGTGGAGCAACGTCGTCACGGCGAGCGCCGGGATCGTCGCCGTGATTGGCGGCCCGCTCCCCACCGGCCGCGGCCGCGCCCTCGATCAGGTGATTCGCACGACCGCGCCGATGCACGACGGCTTTTCGGGAGGCGCGTTTCTCGACACGTCAGGCGCGCTCGTCGGGGTCGCGACGGCATCCGCGATTCGCGGTCTTGGCGTCGTCATCCCGGCAGGCATCGCCTGGACGACGGCCGCGACAGTACTTGAGCACGGCCGTCTCAAGCGGGGCTACCTCGGCCTTGCGGGGCAGCGGGTGGAGTTGCCTGAGGCGCAACGGCGCGCCGACGGAGTCGATCACGCGCTGCTGGTCGTCGGCGTGACCAGCGGCGGACCGGCCGCGCAGGCTGGCGTGCTCGTCGGCGATCTGCTGCTGACGTTCGACGGCGAGCCGGTCAGCTCTCCGGAGCAGCTGCTCGGACGGCTGCTCGGCGATCGCGTCGGCCGCAGCGCGAAGCTCACCGTGCTCCGCGGCAACCAGACGGTCGACCTCGACGTCACTGTCGGAGAGCGGCCGGTGCACTAGGATGGCTGATGGCTAATGGGCGATGATGCGGGTGCTGCTGGTCGGTGATGGCGCCGAGCGCGCGCGCCTGCGGGCGCAGATGAACGGCTCGATGGTGGTGGTCGCGGAATACGCCACGCTGGCCGCTGCGCGCGCCGCGGCGATCGACGCCGACGCCATTCTCGTCAGCAGGCCCGGCACGGCGTCGGCCGAGACTGATGGCAGCGAGCCGTTCGCGATCGAAGAAACCCTGACGCCGCGTGAAGTACAGGTGCTGGAGCTGCTGGCCGAAGGGCTCGCGAACAAGGGGATCGCCGAGCGGCTCGGCATCAGCGACCAGACCGTGAAGTTCCACGTCGCGTCGATCTCGGGCAAGCTCGGCGCCGTGAACCGCACCGACGCGGTCCGCCGTGCGGTCCGCCGCGGCCTGATCACGCTGTAGGACCCCGCGGAAAAGCAACTGCAGAGACCGCGCGGTTGCTTTTCGTCACCGCTTCGGCTTCTCCGCCGGGACAATCGTCAGCTGGCGTCGCGATCCTCCGCGCAGAATGGTCATCGCCGCGGCGATGCCGATGCGCTCGTCGGTCAGCAGACGGTGCAGGTCGTCGAGGCCGGTCACCGGCTCGCCCGCCAGCGCGAGCACGACGTCGCCGTCGCGCAGGCCGGCCTCCGCCGCCGGACTCCCCGGCTCGACCGAGACGATGAAGACTCCCGACGTCACCGCGAGCTGGTTCGCACGCGAAATCGCGCGGGGAATCGGCACGGTCTGTCCGGCCATGCCGATGTAGCTTCGCCGGATCGTGCCGTCTCGAATCAGCCGCGACGCGACGTAGCGCGCCGTGTTGCTCGCGATCGCGAAGCACAAGCCCTGGGCGGGCATGATGGTCGCCGTGTTGATGCCGATCACTTCGGCGCGCGACGTCACCAGCGGCCCGCCGGAGTTTCCCGGGTTCAGGCTCGCGTCGGTCTGAATGATGTCGTCCATCAACCGCCCCGACCGCGCACGCAGCGAACGGCCGAGCGCGCTGACGACGCCGGCGGTGACCGAATGCTGAAAGCCGAACGGATTGCCAATCGCGATCGCGAGCTGCCCCACGCGCACCGCGCGCGAGTCACCAAAGGTCGCCCAGGGAAGCGGTGGCCCGGACGAGGCGTCGGCACGGATGACCGCGAGGTCGGTATGCGGGTCGTCGCCGGCCAGATCGGCGTGCAGCGACCGGCCGTCGGCCATGACGACCGTGACATGCTCGGCTCCGTCGATCACGTGCGAGTTGGTGAGGACGAGGCCGTCAGGCGTGAAGATCACTCCGGAGCCGCTGCCGCGGCCGGCCTCAATCTTCACCACCGCCGGCCCGACGAGATCGACGACCCGCGTCACCGCGGCCGAATACGCATCGAGGAGTTCCGCGTCGAGCGGTTGCGGGATCACGAATCGATTGTAGCCGCCGCGATCGAGCCGGCGCACGACCCGTTTGGGTAGTACACCGTCGTCACCGTCGAGTCGTGACCTCCGCCGGCCTGTAGCCGGGGCCGCGGACGACGCGGCCAGGCGTGGCGCCGGTGTGCTCGCCGTCCTTCAACACCTGGACGCCGTTCACCCAGACCTCCTTCATGCCGATCGCGTACTGGTGCGGCTGCTGATACGTCGCGCGATCCGCGACGGTCCCGGGATCGAAGACGACCACGTCGGCGAACATGCCGGCTGCGAGGCGGCCGCGATCGTTCACCTTGAGGGTCTGCGCGGGCAGCGAGGTGAGCTTGCGGATCGCCTCCTCGAGCGGAATCACGTGCTCGTCGCGCACGTACTTGCCGAGGAGGCGCGCGAAATTGCCGTAGGTGCGCGGATGCGTGCTGGTCTTGATGAACACGCCTTCCGGCGCGATCGACGACGCGTCGGAGCCGAAGCTCACCCACGGCAGTTGAATCTGGCGCTTCACATTGTCCTCGGACATGAGGAAATAGACCACCTGGACGCGGCTGCCGTCCTCGACGACGAGATCCATCGCGGTGTCCTGCACGGATGTGCCCCGCAGCCTCGCCACCTCCGCGAGCGTTTTACCCGCGTACGGGCGCAGTGCCTCGTTCTTGAACCCGACGAGCAGCGTGCCCTCGCCTCCGGCGGCCAGCAGCAGGTTCTCCCACTCGTCTCCGGGAGTGACCATCTCCTGCCGCACGCGCGTGCGGACTGCCGGATCGCGCAGCCGGTTGGCCCATGCGTTGTAGCCGCCCTCTTGCACCCATGGCGGCATCGCCGCGTCGAGCCCTGTCGAACCTGCGGTATACGTGTACATGTCCGCCGTGATCGCGACGCCCGACTGCCGCGCCGCCTCGATCTTCGCGATCGCCTCGCCGAGGCGGCCCCAGTTCGGCCGGCCGGCCGCCTTGAGGTGGTAGATCTCCGCGCGGATGTGCGCCTCGCGCGCGATCGTCAGCGTCTCGTCAATCGCCTCGAGCAGCCGGTTGCCTTCACTGCGCATGTGCGCGATGTACATGCCGCCCGACTCCGACGCGACCTTCGCCAGCTCGATCAGCTCGTCGGTCTTCGCGAACACCGCCGGCGTGTAGATGAGCGCCGTCGTCAGGCCCATCGCACCTTCACGCATCGCGCGCCGCACGTGGCCGCGCATCCGTTCGAGCTCCTCGGACGTCGGCGGCCGGTTGTCGTAGCCGACTTCGTTGACGCGGATCGTCGACGCGCTCACGAACGACGCGATGTTCGTCGAGACGCCGCGGGCCGCGAGCATGTCCAGGTACTCGCCGAGCGTCGTCCAGGTGATGTCGAACTTGATGTCGCTCTGCCGCGCCTTCATGTCCGCCTTCATCGGCTCGCTGAGCGGGCCCATCGAGCTCTCGCCGAAGACCGACAAGGTGACGCCCTGGCGGATGCCGCTTTGCGAGCGGCCGTCGGCAATCAGCGCGGTTTCTGCATGGTTCAGCATGTCGATGAACCCGGGCGCGACCGCCAGCCCCGAGGCGTCGACCTCCTGGCGTCCGCGGGCGCGGCCGAGTGCGCCGCGCGCCGCAATACGATCGCCCTTGATCGCGACGTCTTCGACGGCGCCGGGCGCCCCGGTGCCGTCGTACACGGTTCCATGGCGAATGACGACGTCGTACTCAGGAGCCGCGGCGCACGACGCCGACAACAGTGCCGCGACAACGAGACCAGCGATGCGACGGGCCGGACGCGGATTCGGCATGCGCTATTTCACCCAGGCCATGCCGTCGGGGCCGGTGCCGGTTTGCAGCGTCCTGGCCACCGTCCACGTCTTCAGGTCCACGACCGCGACGTGGTTGTCGCCGTTCACCGCGACGAACGCGCGCGAGCCGTCCGGCTGAATCAGGATGCCTTCCGGTGCCTTGCCGACCGCGATCCGTCTCGCCGGCTTGCGCGCCGTCACGTCGATGACGACGAGCTCGCCGGTGTCGACGTCGGAGACCAGCGCGAACTTGCCGTCGGGCGTGAGCTTGATCCGGTTGGATCGCTTCGTGCCGGCGTTGATCGTCTGGGTTACTTTCTTCGAGGCCACGTCGATCACCGACACGCCGCCGTCGCGCGAGTGCGCGCTCCACACCTCGCGGCCGTCGGGCGACAGATCGATCCCCTCCGGTCCCGTGCCGACCGGAATCACGGTCTGGGTCCAGCCGCCGTCGGCGTTCTGCTGAATCGCCGAGACGCTGTCGGACGAGATGTTCGAGGTGAAGATCGTGCGGAGGTCCCTCGACGGCAGCAGCATGTGCGTCGCGTTCTGGCCGGTCTCGAACTGCCAGTCGATCCTGTCCGTCGCCGGATCGTAGCGCGCGATCTTCTTGTTCGCTTCGGCGGTGAAGTACAGCTTCCCGTTCGCAAACGCGAGCCCGTGCGGCCGCGACAGCGGCGCGACCTCGATCCGACGGATTTCCTTCTGTGCGGCGATGTCGATCATCGAGATCGTGTGGCCCGGGGCGGGGCCGCTCCCGTAGTTGCTCGCGAAGGCGAACCGGCCGTCGGTCGAGGCGACGAGCTCGTGCGGTCCCTGCCCGACTGGCACCGTCCCGGCAATCGCGCCCGAGTCGGGGTTGACGATCACGAACGTGGCATCTTCCTTGTTGAGCACCAGCAGCCGGCCGGATTGCGCGTGGCCGGCAACGACCAGCCACGCAAGCACGATGATGACGATGACGGGGAAGCGTTTCATACGCGGAGTATAAGCGGGGAGGACGATTCCTGCCTGCTCCGCGCGGCGGTCCGCGGATCGCATGGAGCACCTCGTCGTACGAGCGCTGACGCCGGCGACCGACTGCACGGGAAACGTGGACTATGATGGCGCGGTGCCGTCGGCCGACCTCCACGACGACCTGCGACGCGCCGTCCGTGACCTCTGCACCGCGTTTCCCGACACGTACTGGCGTGAGCTCGATGCCGCGCGCGCCTATCCCGATGCCTTCGTCAAGGCCTTGACCGACGCCGGCTATCTCGCGGCGCTGATCCCCGAGGAGTACGGCGGCTCAGGGCTCGGCATCGCGGAAGCCTCGGTCATCCTCGAGGAGATCAATCGCAGCGGCGGCAACGCCGGCGCCTGTCACGCGCAGATGTACACGATGGGCACGCTGCTGCGCCACGGTTCCGAGGCGCAGAAGCGCGCGTTCCTCCCGCGCATCGCCACCGGTGAGCTGCGGCTGCAGGCATTCGGCGTCACCGAGCCGACAACGGGCTCGGACACGACTCAGTTGAAGACCACGGCGACGCGCACGCGCGACGTCTACGTCGTCCGCGGGCAGAAGGTGTTCATCTCGCGCGCCGAGCATTCCGATCTGCTGCTGCTGGTCGTCCGCACGACGCCGATCGAGCAGGTGACGAAGCGCAGCGACGGCCTGTCGATTCTGCTCGTCGATCTTCGCGACGCCGTGGGCCACGGGCTGACGATTCGCCCGCTGCGGACGATGATGAACCATGCCACCACCGAGCTGTTCTTCGACGATCTCGAAGTGCCGGCCACCGCGCTGGTCGGCGAAGAAGGCCGCGGCTTCCGCTACCTGCTCGACGGATTGAACGCGGAGCGGATTCTGATTGCGGCCGAGTGCATCGGCGACGGGCGATGGTTCGTCGAACGAGCCGCCCGGTACGCGCGCGAGCGCGTCGTCTTCAGCCGGCCGATCGGGCAGAACCAGGGCGTGCAGTTTCCGATCGCGCGCGCGCACGTCAACGTCGAGGCAGCGGACCTGATGCGCGTCAAGGCGGCGGACCTGTTCGATCGCGGCGCGCCGTGCGGCAGCGAGGCGAACATGGCGAAACTGCTCGCCGCCGACGCTTCCTGGGAGGCGGCGAACGTGGCCGTTCAAACGCACGGCGGCTTCGGCTTCGCCGAGGACTACGACGTCGAGCGGAAATTCCGCGAGACACGGCTCTATCAGGTGGCGCCGATCTCGACCAACCTGATCCTGGCGTACGTCGCCGAGCACGTGCTCGGCTTGCCGAGGTCGTACTAAGGCCGTGAAAATTACGAATTAAGAATCAAGAATCAACAGCAGGTTGCAAAATTAGCTCGCTCGCGGGTGGCCGCGAACCGGGCCGCCCCGCCGGGCGCGGAGCCGTGGGCCGTGACCAGTGCTTTTCTGGCGAGCACCTGGTGGGGCTGTTCGCGGACAGGACCCGCCTTGAGCTAATTTTGCAACGCACTCTAAGAATCAAGAATTCGCACCTCGGAGCCCACAATGTCACGAATTCTTGATTCCGAATTCTTTAATTCTCAATTGCACCATGCACCCCCTATCCGGCATCACCGTCCTCGCGCTGGAGCAGGCAGTCGCCGCTCCGTTTGCGACGCGACAGCTGGCCGATCTCGGCGCGCGCGTCATCAAGATCGAGCGCCCGGGCGGCGGCGACTTCGCGCGCCACTACGACGCGACCGTCAAGGGGCTCTCGAGCCATTTCGTCTGGCTGAACCGATCGAAGGAGTCGCTGACGCTCGACGTCAAGCGGCCCGAGGCGGCCGGCGTGCTCGCGCGCCTGCTGGAGCGTGCCGACGTGTTCGTGCAGAACCTCGCGCCCGGCGCGGCGGCGCGGCTCGGTCTGAGCGCCGACGTGCTGCGCAGGCGCCATCCGCGCCTGATCGTCTGCAGCGTGTCGGGATACGGATCGACGGGACCCTACGCGGGCAGAAAGGCGTACGACCTGCTCGTGCAGAGCGAAGTCGGCCTGGTGTCGATCACCGGAACCGAGCAGGCGCCGTCGAAGGTCGGGATTTCGATCGCCGACATTGCCGCCGGCATGTACACATATTCAGGCATCCTCGCGGCGCTGCTGACGCGCGCCGCCACCGGCCAGGGCTCGGCCCTCGACGTTTCGCTCTTCGACGCGCTCGGCGAGTGGATGGGGTATCCGGCGTACTACACGGCATACAGCGGGGCTCCGCCGCGCCGGAGCGGCGCCGAGCACGCCTCGATTGCGCCGTACGGTCCAATCCACGCCGCCGACGGCGAGCTGTTCGTGGCCGTCCAGAATGCGCGCGAGTGGACACGCTTCTGCGCCGACGTCCTGCAGTGGCCGGAGCTCGAGCATGACGATCGCTTCCGGACCAATTCCCTGCGCGTCGCCAACCGCAACGCTCTCCATATCGCCATCGAGTCGACACTGGGATCGCTGACCGTCGCGGACCTCGTCGCGCGCCTCGAAACGGCGCAGATCGCCTACGCGCGGATGAACTCCGTGGCCGAATACCTCCGGCATCCTCAGGTGATCGAGCGCAACCTCTTTCACGATATCGATTCACCGTCGGGAACGCTGCAGGCGATGAAGCCGCCGGTGCGCATCGCCGGCGTCGAGCCGGTGATGCGCGGCGTCCCGGCGCTCGGCGAACAGACCGACGCGATCCTCGGCGAGCTGGGCGTCACGCGCGAGACGATTGCGGCGTGGCGCAAGGCGGGAGTGATTTGAGATGCCGACCAGACCCGGATGGAGCGGGCGCGTCTTCGAGGATTTCGCGGTCGGCGACGTCTACGAGCACCCGCTCGGCCGCACGATTCTGGATGCCGACAACATCTGGTTCACGTGCCTGACGATGAACACCAACCCGATTCACTTCGACGGCGAGTACGCGGCGCGGACCGAGTTCAAGAAGCGGCTGGTGAACTCCTGTCTAACGCTGTCGCTCGTCACCGGACAGTCGGTCACCGATCTCACGGTCAACGCGGTCGCCAACCTCGGTTGGGACGAGGTGCGGCTCCCGCATCCGGTCTTCGAAGGCGACACCATCTACTCCCGCAGCGAAGTGCTCGAGACGCGCGAGTCGAAGTCGCGGCCCGCCGCCGGACTGGTGCGCGTGAAGACGACCGGCGTGAATCAGGACGGCGCGACGGTGATCCAGTTCACGCGGACCTTCATGGTCTGGAAGCGGGGCCACGTCCCGCGTCAGCGCTAGAAATCGGGGGCGCCGCCGCACACGAGAAGTTCGCGGCCTCGTCCACACTGCCGCTGCCCTTGTACTTCGCGACCTGGGGATACGGACAGAGCGGACGCGTGCGAACGGACTTGCCGTCGACGACGCGCGCGGCCGGGATCGTCTGCGGGGCCGCGCCCTTCTCCACCCATTCGACCAGCGGGGTGAAGGCGTCGAAGACGCTGGTACCGATGCCGCCACCGCAATGGAACATGCCGGGCACCATGAACAGCCTGTAGAAGTCGGCCGTCGCGGTCCCCGCCTGCTTCATGACGCTCTCGTAGTAGCGCACGCCCATCATCGGATTGAGCGCCGGATCGGCCCACCCGAAGTAGGTGATCATCCTGCCGCCGCGCGCCTTGAACCGCGACAGATCCGGGTTCGTCGCGTCGAGCAGCGTGCGCGCCGCGTCGATCTTGTCGAGATCGCCTTCGAGGTTGAACGAGAGCCAGTCGTACTGCGGCTTCGGCGATCCGAAGGCCATGAACCGGAAGTAGGTCTCGCCGAAGTTCGCCTGAATCGGCCGGCCTGCCGCCTGGCTGACGAACCAGGGCATCCATCCGGACGGTCCGCCCGCGGCGGCCGAAATCTCGGCGCCCGGCGGCCACCCCGGAAAGAAGTCGCTGCCGTTCCGCCGCACCGCACCGTACACGCTCTCGACCGCGTGCACCTGTGCCGTCGTGAAGCAGTCGGCGCCGTCGGTGTCGCCGCTGCAGTGCGGCAGGTCTGCGGACGGTGAGAACCGGCACGTGCGGGGATCGTCGATGACGCCGTCCTTCACACCGTCCGCAGCGTCACACTTCGCGTAGACCGCGTCAGCGAGGATGCGCAGCTTCGCCGGCGCGATCGACGCCGCGGTGAGCGCGCGCTGGATCGCCGAGTAGCTGATCATCGTGCCGGAAAAATCCAGCACCGGCGCGCCGGCCAGGATGCCGTCGAAGTCGTCGGGAAAGCGCTGCGCTTCGATGAGGCCCTGGCGGCCGCCGGTCGAGCAGCCGTCCCAGTAGGCATGGCGCGCAGGCGCGTTGTAGTACGCCTGCAGCAGACGCTTCGCGGTCATCAGCGTGACGTGGACGGCGCGCGATGCGTAGTCGACGAACTTCTGTGGCGACGCCGCGAAGCTGCCGAGCGGTTCGGCAGTCGCATCGTGTCCCGTGTTCGTTTGCACGGCCGCGAACCCGCGCGCGAGCGCCCGCCGCGCGGTCGTGACGCGTCCAGGCGCATCGAGCGCCTCGCCGGCGTAGCCGCCATTGCCGAACATGTAGAGGCGGCCGTTCCAGGAGGCAGGCAGGTTCACTTCGAAGCGAACCTCGGGCTGAATCAATCCGGTCACGCGGCAGTACTCAGGCGTATCGGACGTTGCCGGGATCACGGCGGCGGAGAGGATCGAGAATTCGTAGCCCGTCTGGGAGACGAGCGAGGCGCAGGCAACCGCCGGCTTCCCCTCGCCGCCGCCCGAAAGGGCCGACGCCTTCCAGTCGCGGAACTGCGAGCTGTTCTGCGCGCGCAGATGCGTACCGCCGAGCCCGACGATGATGATGGCCAGCGTCGTCGCGCAGTCACGGACAGTCAGTCTCATGGCGCACTCCGTGTAAAGCCCGGTCAGGCCGGTTGCAGCAGCATCATAAGCGCGCGGACGTCCCTGCTCGTGTCGATTTCGCGCAGCGCTGCCAGCGCCGCCCGCGCTCCTTCGCGCGTCAGCGCCGCCTCCGCGCACGACAGGAACTTCGCGCCGAGCTCGTCGTCGCCGGCCGGACGGGTCGGATACCCGCGCGCACCCTTCGCCTCGGCGGTGAGCGCGCGTCCGTCGCGCAGGCGAACGGTCACGCGCGACTGCGTCAGCGGCGGCGCCGAGCTGTCGAGCGTCGGATCGACGCGCATCGTCACGCGCGATTGCATCGCCCGCACCGCCTCGTCCTGCAGGTGCGACGCGTCGAACGTTTCGTTGCCGACGCGGCCGTGCACGACGGCCGCAGCCGCGCAGAACGGCATGCTGAATTTCCCTTCGAGTCCGGTCGTCGGGCGATCGTGAATCAGGATCGTCGGCACGATCGGATCGACCCCGATCTCCACCGCTTCGACGTCCGCCGCCGTGAAGCCGACAAGGCGACGGAGATCGAGCAGCGCGTCGAGCGTCGGATGTGTCCCGGCACACGAGGGGTACAACTTCACGGTGATTCCGGTATCGACGATCTCCCACCGGGTGCCGAGGTCGGCGGCGCCGTCCAGCGACGATCGCTCGCTGTCCATTGCGGCCAGGAACCCCTGCGTGCCGTCAATGGCTGCGGCGCTCGCCGTCAATCCGCCCCGTGCCAGCTGGGCCGCCATGACTCCGTTGCGCGCGGCGAGGCCCGCGTGGAGCGGCTTGACCATCGTGCCGAAGTTCTCCTTCACGCCCGACGCCTCGGACGCCGCGATCGCGAGCGCATGGCCGGTCTGTTCGACGTCGAGGCCGAACAGCCGCGCGGCCGCGGCGGCCGTGCCGATCGTGCCGATGGTGGCCGTGCAGTGCCAGCCGCGTCGATAGTGGCGCGGGTTCATCGCCCGCCCCAGCCGTCCTTCGATTTCGAACCCGACGACGTAGGCGTCGAGCAGCTCGGCCCCGGATGCGCCCGTCCATTCGCCGGCGGCCAGCGCCGCCGACACCAGCGGCGCGCTCGGATGCGCGAGCGATACGAAGCACATGTCGTCGAAGTCGAGCGCGTGCGCGGCGGTCCCGTTGGCGAGCGCCGCGTTCGCTGCGCTGGTGCGCAGGGAGGTGCCGATGACGCCGCACGCACCGCTGCTCTCTGTGCCGGTCACGCGCTGCACGATGCGCGCCGCCGGTTCGCCGACCCCGGCCAGCGTGACCCCGATCGTGTCGAGGAACGCGCGGGCGGCGGTTGCGCGGGCCCTGGACGGAGGCGCAGCGGACACGACGAAGCTCGCGAGGCTAGTCATGGCGGTGCGTAGTGGCTGCGGATTCGGGGTTTCCGATGGCCGTCATGAAGCGATGCTTGATGAACACGCAATCGAACGGCGGCCACGCCGCCGGCGTCGATTCGGTGACCTTCGCGACGACCACGTGCGGACGCTGGGCCAGCCGAGCGCCGTGGAGCGTACGCCGCAGCTGTTCCTCGTCGACCACCGTGGTCGCATCGATCCGCATCGCCCGCGCCGCCGCCGCGAGATCGGCGCCGAGCGCCGTCGCCGTCGCCTGTCCTCCGGTCGTCGCGTACTCCTCGTTGTCCATCACGACGAGCACGAGGTTCGCGGGCTGCAGCAGGCCGATGGTCGCGAGCGATCCGAGGTTCATGAGCAGCGAGCCGTCGCCGTCGATCACGAAGACGCGCGAATGGGGCTTGGCGAGCGCGAGGCCCAGGCCGATCGACGAAGCGACGCCCATGCTGCCCCAGGTGTAGAAATTCTGCGGCCGGTCGCCGGCGGCGAACAGATCGTAGGCCGGATGGCCGAGGCTCGCCACGATCGGCGCGTCCCCGGCGCCGTCCACGACCACGCGCGTCGCGTCGAGACGGTTCATGACGTCGTCACCCGCCGCGGCAGCAGGCACGCGCCGGCCTGCCGCGTGCCGAACGCCGTCGTCGCGACGAGCCGCACCGCGTCCGCCGCTGCATCGGCCGATGTGACCGTCATGTGCGGCACGCCGATGGCGTCGAAGATCGAACGCACCGCCCGTCCCATCGGCACTTGCGCCGCGTTCCACTCGCCGGCGTCGCCCCGCATGCTGACGACGATGAGCATCGGAATCTGGTACGGCAGCACCAGCGACGTAATCGCGTTCAGCGAGTTCCCGAGACCGCTCGACTGCAGCAGGACCGTCGGGCGGCGTCCGCCGAGATAGAGACCTGCCGCGATGCCGAACGCCTCTTCCTCGCGCGTCGCGAGCGTCGACCGCACGTCGCCGTATCGCTCGCCCAGTTCGGCGAGCACGTGCGACAGCGGATTGTCCGGCACATAGACGACGTCGCGGCTGCCCGCCGCGTAGAGACCCGAGCAGACTCCCGCGGCCCATGCCGGCCTGTGCGACACGGCGATCAATCCTCGCCGAGGATGCGCGCCGATCGCAGCCAGAGTCCGCCGTCGACGACGAGCGTGACGCCGTTGACGTACGACGCGGCGTCGGAGGCGAGGTAGAGGGCGGCGTTCGCGATGTCGTCAGTGGTCCCCATCCGGCCGAGAGGGCAATTCTTCAGCCCGCTCTGGCGCGACGCCTCGCTGGTCAGCCGCCGGACGCCTTCCGTGCCTTCGATTGGGCCGGGCGCAATGCCGTTGACGCGGATGCGGTGCGGCCCCCACTCGACCGCCAGGGTGCGGGTCAGCGAATCGACGCCGGCTTTCGCGGCCGACGCATGCGCCTGGCCCATGGTGCCGAGGTACGGCAGCGTCGCACTGATGTTGATCACCGATCCGCCCTGCGCCTTCAAGTACGGCAGCGCCGCGCGCGACACGTTGAACGTGCCCTTGAGATCGATGTCCACCACCGTGCCGAATCCGTTGGGCGACAGATTCTCGGCGAGACAGATGAAGTTTCCGGCCGCGCCGTTGATCACGATATCGATCCGTCCGAGGTCGGCGGCGACGGCGGCAATCGTCTCGGCGACAGCCGCGGCGTCGCGGACGTCAGCCGCCTTCGCGACCGCGCGGACGCCGCGGGCCTGCAGCTCGCCGCGCGTCGGCTCGAGGTGTTCCATCTTGCGGCTGATGATCGCCACGTGGCAGCCGTGATCGGCGAACGCGAGCGCGATGCCGCGGCAGATGCCGGTGCCTCCGCCGGTGATGAGCGCGACCTTGTCCTCGAGGAGCGTCGAGGCGAACACGGACGACATCATAACGTGTGCGTCGGGCCCCCTTCTGTCTCCAGCCGTGCCAGGATCTCCGCCGTATGCTCGCCGAGCGCCGGCGGCGGCAGCCTGACGTCGGCCGGCGTACGCGACAGCTTGACGACAGGGCCGAGCGTTCTGATCGCGCCGAGCGTCGGATGCGCCTGGCGGGCGAGCAGACCGCGCGGCTCGACCTGCGGATGTTCGACGGCCTGCCGCATCGACCGCACGCGGCCGCACGGCACGTCCCGCCGTTCGAGACGCGTCGTCAGCTCGTCGACCGTCCACTGCGCGAACTGCGATTCGAGCACGCACTTCAGCTGATCGCGGTTCGTCATGCGCAGGCTGTTGGTCCTGAAGCGCGGATCGTCGCGAAGGTCGGGGCGCTCGATCGCCTCGCAGAAGCGCCCCCACAGGCGCGGATTCGCGACGGCGACGATGAGGAGGCCGTCCTTCGCCCGCAACGCCTCGTACGGGGCGATCGTCAGGTGATCGTTGCCGGCGCGGGTCGGCTCGGTGCCGGTCGCGACCAGCACGGAGTGCGGCAGCCGCATCACCGACAGCATCGCGTCGAACAGCGCGATGTCCACGTG
>DATFWL010000082.1:0-4941 GCA_035259385.1 Vicinamibacterales bacterium
ACCTGCGTCGACAGGAGCCCGGCGGCGGATGCGATTTGACGACTACGTGAAGCGAATCGGGCTGGCCGCAGCGCCGCGCGGTGCCGACGCCGGGACGCTGCGCGCGCTGCACGTCGCCCACCGCGAAGCGTTCCTGTTCGAGAACCTCACGATTCAGGCCGGCGGCCGGATCAGCCTGGCCGTCGCCGATCTCGAGCGGAAATTCCTCGACGAGCGCCGCGGCGGCTACTGCTTCGAGCAGAACACGCTGTTCGCAGCGGCGCTCCGCGAGATCGGCGTCGCCCCCACGACGCTCCTCGGCCGCGTCCGCCGCGGTCCGCCCGAGCGCTGGTGCCGCACGCACATGGTCCTGCGCATCGCGCTCGACGGCGGGGTGTGGCTCGCCGACGTCGGCTTCGGTGCGATGGGGTTGCTCGAGCCGCTGCCGTTCCGCGACGGCGCGACCGCGGATCAGGGCGGCTTCGCCTTCCGGCTGCGGCGCGACGGCGGGTTGTGGATCCTCTCCGCGCGCGACGCCGACGCGGAGACCGATCTCTACGAGTTCACCGACGATCCGCAGACGCCGTGGGACGTCGAGGTCGCCAATCACTTCACCTCGACGCATCCCGAATCGATTTTCCGGAAGACGCTGACGATCCAGCGCACAGAGCGCGATCGGCGGACGATTCTGCGCGGCGAGCTGCTGACCCGCTACCACGCCGGCCGGATGAGTGAGACGCCGGTCGCGCGCCAGGAGATGCCGCGCGTCGCGTTCGAGGAGTTCGGAGTCGAGCTGCCGCCCGGGCCGTTCGTCTACGAGGCAGTGCTCTGATGATCGCCGCGCTGGCGCAGCTCATTCCGCTCGCGTTCGCGTCCGGCCTCAACATCTATGCGACCGTCGCCGTGCTCGGCCTGTGCGAGCACTTCCACCTGGTCGACCTGCCTGAACAGTTCCGTGCGTTCGATCACCCGGCGATCATCGGCATCGCACTCGCCATGTATCTCGTGGAGTTCGTCGCCGACAAGATTCCCTGGTTCGACTCGGTGTGGGATGCCGTCCACACGGTGATCCGCCCGGTCGGCGGCGCGCTGGTCGCGGTCAACGCGATGGGGCACGCGTCGCCGTTCGCGACGGCGCTCGCGGCGCTGCTCGGCGGCTCGATCGCGATGACGACGCATGTGACGAAGGCGGGAACACGGGCGGCGGTGAACACCTCGCCCGAGCCGTTCACCAACTGGCTGCTCAGCCTCACCGAGGACGCCGTCGCGATCAGTCTCTCCTATTTCGCACTGAACCATCCCTACGCCGCCGCCGCGATCGCGATCGTGCTGCTCGTCCTCTTCATCATGACCGCCTCGCTCATCGTCGGCTGGGCGCGCCGCCGCTTCGCGCGCAAACAGCCTGGCCTGGCCGCACGGTCACACTGACCCGCGGAGCCCGGGAAGACGCGGCGGCCGGATCCCACGAAGGCGCGAAGACACGAAACCGTACGAAGAACAGCGTGCTCACACGCAGACGGTCGCATGACGCAGGGTTCGCGCGACCGGCCCACGAATGCGGGCCTCGTGGACGAAAGAATCCGGTAGAAACACAAGCCACTCAATGAGCCCGCTTGCGTTTCCACCGGATTGTTTCGTCCGCGAGACGGCGGGCCACGCCGGCCGTCGGTCGCGCTCTCCTCTGCGGCCTCTGCGCGCTCTGCCGTTCCTGCGCGCGTGTGGGGGTCAGGTACGCGGCGCGGTCGCCTTGTAGCTTTGGCGGGCGCGGACGGTCGCGCCAGACTCAGTGACGTGGACCTGAAGCTTGTGCATCTTGCCGTCGAGGTTCGTCGGCGTGAAACCGAGCGCGTACTGATGATGGAGCTCGTCAGCGACGCGCGTGAAGGTTGACGCGAGGTCGTCTGTCGACGTGAGCTCGAAGTACCCGCCGCCGGTCGCCGCGGCGAGCTTCGGCAGGCCATCGTCGGGCTTGTCGGCCTGCATCGGGCGCCCGCCGAGGCCGCCGAACCCTCCATGTCCGCCGCGGCCGCCGCCGAATCCGCCAAAGCCGCCGCCGCCCGATCCACCACCGCCGCCAGGATGGCGACCGCCGAAGCCGCCGTAGCCGCCGTGCCCGCGGCCGTACCCGCCGCCGCCGGCAAGGCCGATCGCGTAGACCATCACGTTCTCTTCCTCGGCGCGCTTCATCACGTCCTTCAGACTGCTGTTCGCCTGGCTGAAATTCATCGGCGCGTCCATGCCGTCGGTGAACACCAGCACCACGCGCCGTCCTTCTTCATGCAACAGATCGGTGATGCCGACGTTGACCGCATTCCACAGCGGCGTCGGTCCCTCGGGTTGCAGTTCGGTGCGCAGGATGTTGATCAGCGTCTCGTGGTCGGAGGTGAACTCTCGCGGATCGATCTGGATGCGGTTGGAGAAGCTGCCGATGCGCGCCCGGTCCGCCGGAAGCATGTCGTTCACGAACGCCTCGGCCGCCTTCTCGACGAGGCCGAAGTTCCGCCGCATGCTGCCGCTGCGATCGAGCAGCATCACCACCGTAATCGGCTGGACTTCGTTGGCGAAGACCGTCAGTTCCTGGCGCTTGCCGTTGTCGTCGACCTGGAAACGATCGCGGGTGAGATCGGGAACGAGCCGCCCGCCGGCATCGGCAACCGTCGCGTAGATCGCGACCGTACGATTGCCGGTCGAGAACGTCGGCTGCTGCGCGTGCGCGAGCTGCGAGCCGGGAACGCAAAGCACGCAAAGGCCACCAAGAACGGCGCGCGCACGAAAGCGGTACATAAAGAAATCCCTATGAACTGCGGGCTGCTGGCGGGATCGATCTTACGCTCGGCTGAAGCCTTCGCGCTACGTTGCCGTCGCGGCTCGCGAGGGGAACGGGGCGCCGCTGCTAAGCTCTCGCGCTCCGCTCGTCGAGGACAAACCCGAAGAAACGAAAAGGCACGTAGACAGCGCTCTCGTGGGAGACGCCGGACGGCGCGACGCGAAGGATTCGCGCGACCGGCCGCGAATGCGCCTCGCGGACGAAAAGAATCCGCGGAACATGCAAGCATCGTGATCGCAGCAGCTTGCGTGTTCGCCGATTCTTTTCGTCCGTGAGACGGCTGGCTCCGCCAGCCGCCGGTCGCGCTCTCCTCTGCGGTCTCCGCGGTCTCTGCGGTTATGACAGCGTCCGCGAGGCGCGCGCTATCGCCGCGACGTCTGGGTCACCGCGAACGGGCCGACCTCCGGCTTGCCCTGCGTGTTGGCGAGGTTGCCGAGCTCGGCAGCCACGCCGCGGGCGATCGCGGCGGTCTCGCTGCCCGCCTGGAAACACGTGAAGTCCGGACGATCGCGCCACGCGAACGGCCCGCACAGCCGGACGCCGGCCTTGATCGCCGCGTCGTGCACGATGTTGATCGCGCGCTCGTAGTCGGGCGTGCCCTGACGGAAGCCCGAGAAGTTGCCGAGATCGCCGCTCGCCGCGAACACCGCGGTGACGCCGGGCACCTTCGCGATCTCGTCGGCGTCCTTCAGTCCCTCGAGCGTCTCGATCATCTCGATCAGCACGACGTTGTCGTTGATCGTGTTGCGATAGCCGCCAGGCACGCCGCCCCACATCCCGGGGTCGAACGCCTGGCCGCCGCCGTTGCTGCGCCGTCCCAGCGGCGGGAAGTAGGTCCAGTTGCGCGCCTCGATCGCCTCCTGCTTCGAGTCGATGGTCGGCACGACGACGACGAGCGCGCCGGCGTCGAGCGCGTGCTGGATCTCGCGCTCGTCGGTGTAGGCGACGCGGACGCCGGGGACCGCCTTCGCGTACGGGCACGTGCGCCACATCCGCGCCACCGCCTCCCAGTCGCGATCGTTGTGCTGCATCTCCGTCCAGATGAAGTCGTAGCCGGCGTTGGCCATCGCGCAGTAGGTCGCCGGATCGGTGGCGCTGAACAGCGTCCCGCCGGTCACCTTCTCGCCGCGCATCATCTTGAGCTTCACCGGATTCCAGATTTTCGATCCGGCCGGCGGATCGAACGCGTGGCCGTTCTTCCACGTGGTCGGATCGAACGGACCCGTGTTCATCGCCCCGGTCGGCGCGACGTTGCGCGCGTTGCTGTCCTTGCCGGCCGCCGCGGCGAGCGGGAACTGCGTCGCGCCGGGCGCTGCGTTGTTGGCGTACGGATCGGCGGTGGGCGCGGGCTGCTGCGTCTGCGGCTGCGGGGGCTGCTGTGGCGGTTGCTGAGGTGCCTGTCCGGCGAACGCCGCGATCGCGAGCGCGCCGAAGAGCACGACGGAAACGGTCAAGTACCGCATGCGATCCTCCTACTGTGCGCGCGCGAGGTCGGAAACGACCTCGTGTAGGGCTCGGAATCCAGCCGCGCGTCGAACGCGGACGCCGGACGGAAATTCTGCGAGGTGAAATGTACGTCGACCGCGGGATCGTTGACGATCTTTTTCACCTGTTCGAGAAACCTCGCCGGATCCTCGTCCGGCAGCGCCCGGACGTCGAGCGTCGGCTTCGCCTCGGACGGGATCACGTTCGATCGATAGCCACCGGTGAAGATGTTCAGCGACACCGCCTGAGCCGCGAGGAAAGCACCCCCAGCCCCTTCACTTGGCTCCCGCGATCGCGGAAACCACGTCCCAGTTGAATCGCACGAAGCGATGCAGTTCGCTCTCGAGCAGCCGCTCCTGATCGCTGTGCGCGCCGAAGCCTTTCGGCGCGTCTTCGAAATCGACCGCCGGCCCGATACCGAAGCACTGCACGCCCTTGGCGCGCAGCTGCGCCATGTCGGTCGCGCCGGTGCTCATCGTCGGCAGCGTCGGCGCGTCGTAGACGCGGGTGCCGGCGGCCTCGAGCGCCTTGAACATCTCGGAGTCCAGCTTCGCGTCGGGGAACCCGGGGCGCTCGTTCTGACCGGTGAACCGCACCTCCACCGCGGGATCGTTCACGACGCGCTTCACCTCTTCGAGGAACTTCGCCGG
>DATFWL010000083.1:0-17536 GCA_035259385.1 Vicinamibacterales bacterium
AACGCCGGCGACGTCGCCTGGATGCTGACCGCCACCGGTCTCGTCCTCCTCATGACGCCGGGCCTCTCGTTCTTCTACGGCGGCATGGTCCGCACGAAGAACGTCGTCTCGACGATGATGCAGAGCTTCGTCGCGATGGCGGTGATCAGCATTCTCTGGATCGTGGTCGGCTTCAGCCTCGCGTTCGGCGACAGCCTTCATGGCCTGATCGGCGACCCGCGAACCTTCTTCATGTTCAGCCGCGTCGGCACCTCGACGCATCCCGATCTGGCGCCGACGATTCCGCTGCTCGTGTTCGCCCTCTTCCAGCTGAAGTTCGCGATCATCACGCCGGCGCTGATCACAGGGTCGTTCGCCGAACGCGTGCGGTTCACGAGCTATCTGCTGTTCATGTGCCTGTTCAGCGTCTTCATCTACTCGCCGCTCGCGCACTGGACGTGGCATCCCGACGGCTTCCTGCACAAGCTGGGGGTGCTCGACTTCGCCGGCGGCACGGTGGTGCACATGTCCGCAGGTCTGGCGGCGCTTGCGGGCGCGATCACGCTGGGCCGCCGCAAAATGCACGAGGCCGGCGAAGCGCACACGCCGGCGAACATCCCGTTCGTGATGCTCGGCACCGGCATGCTGTGGTTCGGCTGGTTCGGGTTCAACGCCGGATCGGCATTGTCGGCGTCGGGCCAGGCGGCGATGGCGTTCGCGACGACCAACACCGCCTCGGCGGCCGCGGCGCTCGCCTGGATCTTCTTCGACGCGATGCGCGGCAACAAGCCGTCTGCGCTCGGCGCGTGCGTCGGCGCGGTGGTCGGCCTCGTTGCCATCACGCCGGCGGCCGGCTACGTCAGCGTCGGCGAGAGCATCTTCATCGGCAGCGCCGCGAGCGTGATCTCGAACCTCTGTGTGCACTGGAAGAACAGCGCGTCGACGCTCGACGACACGCTCGACGTCTTCCCCTGCCACGGCGTCGGCGGCATGGTCGGCATGCTGATGACGGGACTGTTCGCAAAGGACGTCGGCCTCACGTCGGGTCACGCCTACACGTTCCTCGTCCACTGCGGCGCGCTGGTGTTCGTGGCCGCCTTCTCGTTCTGCGGATCGTGGGTGCTCTACAAGGTCACCGACCTGATCATCCCGCTGCGCGTGTCCGACGAGCAGGAGGAGGTCGGACTCGACATCAGTCAGCACGGCGAGGTGATGCAGGATCTGAGCGCCTTCGAACCGGCCGGGGCGCGGCTGGCCAAGATCGCGTAGGGAATTTGGAATTAGGAATTTGGAATTTGGAATTCGTACTCCAGATTCCGGATTGCCGATGTCTCACGAATGGACCGCTGACGAGATCCGGCGCGTCGGGCATCTCGTTGTCGATCTGATCGCCGACCATCTCACGTCGCTTCCGCGCGAACCGGCGTTTCGACCGTTCCCGTCCGATCTCGCGGAGCGGATGGCGAAGACGCCCGCGCCCGCTGTGGGGATCGCGCCCGACGAGATCCTGCGCATCTTCGCGGACACCATCGAGCCGTTTCCGTTCGGCAACGGCCATCCGCGATTCTTCGGCTGGGTGAACTCGCCGCCGGCGGTGATGGGCATCTTCGCCGACGCGCTTGCGGCGGCCATCAATCCCAGCTGCGCGGGCGGCAACCACGCCGCGATCCATGTCGAGCGCCAGGTCCTGGAGTGGTTTCGCGATCTCCTCAGGTTCCCGCGCGGGTCGATGGGACTGCTGGTCAGCGGCGGGTCGATGGCGACGATGACCGCGCTCGCGGTCGCGCGGTACGTGAAGAGCGGTGGGGACGTCCGGCGCGATGGACTGCGCGGCGCGGCGCAGCCCTTTGCCTTTTACATGACGGCGGAGGGCCACAGCTGCGCGCGCAAGGCGATCGAGCTCCTCGGCTTCGGCAGCGCGTCGATCAGGACCGTGCCGACGGCGGCGGACTTCACGATGGACCTCGAAGCGCTCGATGCGGCACTGGTGCAGGATCGCGATGCGGGGGTCCGGCCGATCGCCGTCGTGGCGACCGCCGGCACGACCAACACCGGCGCCATCGACGCGTTCGCGGCGATTGCCGTTGTCAGCCGACGCCACGACGTCTGGTTGCACGTCGACGCCGCCTACGGCGGGCCGGCGATCCTCTCGGACGAGTACGGCGAGGCAGTCAGCGCGCTCGCCCACGCGGACAGCGTCGCGCTGGATCCGCACAAGTGGCTGTTCGTGCCGGTCGAAGCCGGTCTCGTCTTCGTCAAGGACGCCGACGCCATGCGCGCCGCCTTCAGCCTCGTGCCACCGTACGTCCGGACCACCGGCAGCGCCGGCGAAGTGTATGGCTTGCCGTGGTTCAGCGAGTACGGGTTTCAGCAGACGCGGGGCTTCCGCGCGCTGAAGGTCTGGATGGCGATGCAGCAGTTCGGGCTGGAGGGATACAAGGCGGCGATCGAGGAGAACATCGCGCTCGCGCAGTACCTCGCGGACCGCGTGCAGAGCTCTGCCGATCTCGAACTGATGGCGCCGCCGAGCCTGAGCATCGTCTGCTTCCGGTACGCCGACGCGGCGCTCAGGACCGAGGATCAGATCGCAGGAGCGAACCGTGTGATTCTGGAAAAGCTCCAGCTCGGCGGCGATGCGTTCATCACCAGTACGGAACTGGCGGGCCGCTTCGTGCTGCGCGCCTGCATCGTCAACTACCGGAGCACGCGCACCGACGTCGACCGCATGCTCGACGCGGTGCGGACGATCGGCGGCGCGATCGTCCGCGCGTGAACACCGCGATTACCAGGAGCGGGATGCGTCGCGGACGGCCTGCCTGACCTCACGGGCGGCGTCGCGGATCGCCCGGCGGGCGTCGCGAACCGCGTCGCGAACGGTGTCCCGGTAAGCGTCGCGAGCGGCGATTCGCGCCTCCCGGCTGGCGTGCGCCGCCTCCCGCTGCGCCTCGTGCACGGCCTGCCGCGCTTCGCGCATCGCCTCGTGCACCTCGCGGTGCACGTCAGCGCGGACGTGGTGGTGATGCCAGCGGTCGTGCGCCAGGGCGGTCCCACACAGCAGGGCGACGGCCGCGGCCGCCAATCCGAGCAGGAAGAGTGATTTCATAAACGACGGATTAGACGTAAACGAACCGCCTGAAGGTTGCAAGTACAATGCGCCGCCAGTCGATGGCAGACGAGGTTCTCGACCGGTTCGTAGCGGCGCAAAGCCAGCCGATCGGCGGATTCGACGCGGCGCTGGATGAACTTCGTGCCGGCGGCAAACGCGGTCACTGGATCTGGTACATCTTTCCACAGCTGTCCGGGTTGGGAGCGTCCTGGATGGCACAGCGCTACGAGATCGACGGCGTCGACGAGGCGGCACGATATCTCGAGCACCCGGTGCTCGGGCCGCGATTGCTCGAAATCACCAAGGTCGTGCGCGAGGGCCTGCGCGACGGCGTGCGAGTGGTCGATCTGATGGGCTCGCGGATCGACGCCCTGAAACTGGTGTCGTCGCTGACGCTGTTCCGCGACGTCGCAAGCCGGTTGTCGGCCGGCGGCGGGGGCGGTGTGTGCGCCGATCTGGCCGCAACAGCAACTGATGTGCTCGCGGCGACTGAAGCCCAGGGTTATCCGCCCTGTCAGTTCACCCTCGCCTACCTGCAGGGGCGGGCTGGCCGCTCATGAGCCACGCATTCTTCGTCACGCGGTCGCGCCGCCGCGGTCGCAGAAGATGCCGGCTGGGGCTGAACAGCGTCACCGACCGGCAAGAAAGCCGCGGGCGATGGCGGCGATGTCGCGGTGCTCGACGTCGGCGGCGTAGTTCATGGCGCGCATGTCGGCTGCCGAGATCCGGCCGCTCAGCCCCTCGAGCGCGGAACGCACCTCGGGATGCCGGAGCAGGACTTCGGCCCGCGCAACGGCGGCCGCGTCGTACGGCGGGAAGTACCGTTTCGTGTCTTCCAGCTGGACGAGATCGAGCCCTTTGATGAGACCGGCGGTCGCGTCGCCGGCAATCAGGTCCACTTGGCCCGAAGCGAGCGCCCGATAGCTGAGGGTCAGGTCCATCACCCGTGGTGGATCGGGAAACTGCAGGCCGTACGCCTTCACCAGCCCGCGATAGCCATCGGGACGCTCGACGAACTCGTAGCCGAAGCCCGCCTTCCACCGCGGCGACTCGCGCGCCGCGTCGTCGATCGATCGGAGCGATCGCGAACGCGCGTCGGCGCCGCGCACGAGGATCGCAAACGTGTTGTTGAAGCCGAGCGGCGGCAGCAGCGTCCGCCCGCTGCGCGCGTACAGCTCGCGAACCGTACTGAAGACCGCCGACGAATCGTTCGCGATCGGCTGATGGAAGATCGCGGTCAGCGCGGTGCCGGTGTACTCGACGTAGACGTCGATGTCTCCCGTGAGCAGCGCACGATCGCAAATCAGCGTGCCACCCAGGTTGAGCCGCCGGTCGACCGCAACGCCCTGGCGCTCGATCGCCTGCGCCAGCAGCTCTCCCAGCACGAGCTGCTCGGTGAAATTCTTCGAGCCGACGACGACGGCGTCGCGTCCGCCACGGCGTGCCGACGCGCCGCTCGAGACGAGGACAATCGCGGCAATCGCGGCCGCGGTCGCCAGCGCGACCCGCCGCGAGCGCGCACGCCGCCGCGCTGACAGCTGCCGCTCGATCCACAGCAGTGCACCGTCCACGACGAGCGCCAGGATTGCCGCAGGAACCGCGCCGGCGAGAATCACCGTCGTGTCGACCATCGAGAGCCCGCGGTAGATGTACTCGCCGAGGCCGCCCGCGCCAATCGCCGCCGCAATCGTCGCCGACCCGACGCCGACGACCGCGGCGACGCGGATGCCGGCGACAATCGACGGCAGCGCCAGCGGCAGTTCGACCTGGCGCAGCAGCTGCCGCGGCGTCATCCCCAGCGCGACGCCTGCTTCACGGATCGCCGGATCGATCCCGCGCAGCCCGGCGATCGTCGTGCGGACGATTGGCAGCAGCCCGTAGAGAATCAGGACGACGAGCGCCGCGCGGGCGCCGACGCCGCCAATCAGCGGCACCGGCAGGAGGAAGCCGAACATCGCAAGGCTCGGGACGGTCTGCACGATGCCGGCAATCGCCATGGCCGGCGCCGCCAGGCGCGGCCGCTTCGCCGCAAAGACTCCCAGCGGCACGCCGATCGCGACCGCGATCGCCGTTGCCGCCGCGACCAGGACGACGTGCTGGCCGAGAAGCGCCGCCATCTCTGCGCGGTGACTGCGCACGAACGACACGAAGGCCGCAACGGACGCCGAGGAATTCATGCGCGCGGCACCTGCGGCAGCGCGTCGAGCAGACGGCGCACGACTGCGTCGCGCGACGCGGCGACGCTGACTGGCGTGTCGAACGCCGCGAGCCGTCCGTCGTCGAGCACGCCGACGCGATCGGCGAGCGCGAACGCTTCGCCCATGTCGTGCGTCACGATGATCACGGTCTTCCGCACGCGGGACTGGATGCGGCGGAACTCGCGGTGCAGTTCGGCACGCGTCATCGGATCGAGTGCTCCGAACGGCTCGTCCATCAGCAGCAGCGGCGGATCGACCGCCAGCGCGCGCGCCACGCCGACCCGTTGTCGCTGCCCGCCCGACAGCTCATCCGGCCACCGCATCGCGAACTGCTGCGCCGGCAACCCGACCAGGTCGAGCAGTTCCTCGACCCGCGCCGCGATCCGCGGGCGCGTCCACTGCTCGAGACGGGGCACGACCGCAACGTTGTCGGCGATCGACATGTGTGGGAAGAGCCCGACCTCCTGCAGCACATAGCCGACACGGCGTCTCAGCTGGATCGGAGGCCACTCGCGCGTATCGCGGCCGTCGACGAAGATCGCGCCTTCGTCGGGCTCGAGCAGCCGGTTGATCAGCTTGAGCAACGTGCTCTTGCCCGCGCCGCTGCGGCCGACCAGCGCGACGACGTCGCCGGCCTCGACCGTAAGCGAGAAACGATTGAGCACGCGCGCGCCCTGCGGCCGAGCGAACGAGACGCTGCGGAACTCGATCGCTGGATCGGGCATCGCGCTTGCGACGGTACCACCGGAGGCCCCGGACATGCCACAGAGCAATCGAAAATCGGGTGCGGACGACGATCGGGCGCTGCGCGACCAGCAGCAGATTCGCGACGACAGCCAGACCTCGGGCGAGTCGGTCGTCAGCGGCCAGACGTCCGGCGACAATCAGCAGCCGACGACGAGGACCGCCCCGCCGAACTACGCCGCTGACAGGGACCCCGCAGAAGGCTCGCGCGAGGACGCCGGCAGCACCGCGGATGCGGGCGGCGTTTCGAATCGCTCGCGGAGCGCGGAGGACAGCCGTCGACAGAAGGTGCCGCCGCGCGGCGAAGCGAAAGAGGACAGCCATGCGTAACGATGCCCGACCGATTGGCGAAGACAACCCGCACGAAGGCTCACACGATCCGCGCCTGCGCGACGGGAGGGAGTCGGCCACTCGCGATCGCCAGTCGCACGTCGTCAACGAAGGCGCTACCGAAGATGCCGGCCCGGACGACGAGGATCTCGATCCGGTGATGCCCTCGGGCGACTCGACGCTGAAGACCGACATCTGACCGCGGCGGGAAGCCTCCGCCGAGAGAGCTTCCCGCTCGTCCCCCCCGATAAGGAGCGCGTACCTCCGAAGGCACGGAGGGATTTCCCGCGCGCTTCGATCGGGCGCGGCTCCAGAATCGGCGAAACACTCCGAGTTCCTGCCATTCTCCGACGGCTTCGGGTAACCCGGCTCGCCGGCACGGCGCCTGCTATCTCCCGTCGCCGCGGGCGCGCGGATCAGGGGGCTGGTGCGCGCCGGCCTGCGTCCGAACCCGACCCCGGCGGATCTCATTGCTTCGAGGAGAACCTGTGCGCAACACGCTCGCCGCCACGGTCCACCGTCTCCAGCACGCGGCCGAGATTTTGCTCGCCGACTGAAACGGCGGACTCCCGGATGGAACACGTGGCGGCTTTCCTGCACGAGTTCCCCGCGCTGTGCCTCTTCCTGAGCATCCTGCTCGGGACCATCATTGGTCGCTTCCACGTCAAGGGCGTCGGGTTCGGGTCGGTGGTGGGGACCCTGATTGCCGGCATCGGCATCGGCATCTTCGCGAAGCCGGAGCTGCCCGACCTGCTGCGGTGGGCCTTCTTCTACCTGTTCCTGTTCTCGATCGGCTACTCGGTGGGCCCGCAGTTCTTCGCCAGCCTCAAGAAGGACGCCGTGCCGCAGATCGCGCTGGCGGTGATTGTCGCGTTGAGCGGGCTGGCCACCGTGATCGGCGTGACCGCCGTCTTCGGCTTCGACGAAGGTCTCGCCGTCGGCCTGCTGTCGGGCGGCATGACGCAGTCCGCCGCACTCGGCACGGGGCTCAGCGCGATCGCCGAGTTGCCGATCTCCGACGAGTCGAAGTCCGCGCTCATGGCCAACGCGCCGCTTGGAGACGCGATCACCTACGGGTTCGGTGACCTCGGCCTGATCCTGTTTCTCACCTGGCTCGGCCCGAAGATGATGCGGGCGGACCTCAGGAGCGAGGCCAGAGCCCTCGAAAAGAAGCTCGCCGCCGGCGGGACGAGCGAACAGGTTTTCTCCGCGGCACACTTCAGCCTGCGCGCCTACCGCGTCGAGAGCGCACAGGTCGCGGCGGCCAGCCTCGCGGCGCTCGAGGACCGCTATGCCGATGCGCGGCTATCGGTCCACCGCGTGCAGCGGGGTGACGAGCTGTTGAACCTGAATCCGGCCCTGACGCTGCAGCACGGCGACCGGCTGGTTGTGTCCGCGCGGCGAGGCGCGTTCCGGCACGCCGAACGCGAGATCGGGCCGGAGATAGACGACCCTGCCCTTCTCTCGGTGCCGGTGAAGACGGTGGCCGTGGTGCTCACGAGCCGGGAGGTGGGCGGCAAAACGATCGGCGAGCTGGCGCAGGCCTCCGACGCGCGCGGCGTCTACCTCGAGTCACTGCGGCGCGGTCCCGTACTGATGCCGCGCGAACTGTGGACCGTGCTCGAGCGCGGCGACATCCTGCAGATCGTCGGCGCACCCGAAGACGTCGAGCGTGCCGGACGGTACATCGGCTTCGTGGAGCGCGATCTGTCAGCGACCGACCTGACGTTTCTCGCCGGCGGGATCTGCGCCGGCATGCTGCTCGGGCTCCTCAAGATCACCATCGGCGGCGTCGTCGTCGGGCTCGGCACCGCGGGATCGATCCTGTTGATCGGCCTGGTGGGCGGGTGGGCGCGGAGCCGCTATCCCGTATTCGGCAGAATCCCTGAGCCCGCGCAACGGCTGCTGATGGACATCGGCCTGACCGTCTTCATCGCCGTCGTCGGCATGCACGCCGGGCCCCACGCCGTCGAGGCGTATCACACGAGCGGCGGCGCCTACTTCGCCAGCATTTTCGTGGCCGGCATGATCGTCACCGTCGTCCCGCTCGCGGTGGGCACAATCGCCGCGCGCTACGTGCTGGGGATGAGCCCGCTGATGACGCTCGGCGGACTCGCCGGCGCGCAGACCTGCACACCCGGGTTGAACGCGCTGCGCGAAGCCAGCGACAGCAACATCGGATCACTCGCGTACACCGTGCCGTACGCCATCGGAAACATCCTGCTCACGGTGTGGGGACCGGTCGTGGTCGCCGTCGTGCATGCGATGCGGCGATGACGGCGACGCGGACAACCACTGAGGAAGCGGCATGAAGCGCGGCTTCGACGTCCTGCGCGACAAGGCGCTGAACCGATCGATCACGTTCGGACGGCAGGATCGGGATCGTCTCGGCCTGCGAGGACTGCTCCCCCACCGGGTCGCAACCAGGCGGCAGATGGTCGATCGCGTGATCGCGAACCTTGACCGGCTGCCGCGCGACATCGATCGGTACATGCTGTTGTCGGCGCTGCAGGAGCGGAACGAACGGCTGTTCTACCAGACGGTGATCGATCATGTCGATCGGATCCTGCCGATCATCTACACGCCGACGGTCGGCGAGGCGTGCCGCGAGTTCTCGCACATCGCGAGGGACCCGAAGGGCTTTTTCATCACGCCCGACGATCGCGGTCGGATCCGGCGCATTCTCGCGAACTGGCCGCGCAAGGACATCCGGGTCATCGTCGTCACCGACGGGCAGCGGATCCTGGGGCTCGGCGACCTCGGCGCCAATGGCATGGGCATCCCGGTTGGAAAGCTGGCCCTTTATACCGCGTGCGCCGGGATCGATCCTGAAACAACGCTGCCGGTCACGCTCGACGTCGGCACGAACAACGAAGATCTGCTGGCCGACCTGCTGTATCTCGGATATCCGCGGCGGCGGCTCGAGGGGAGAGCCTACTTCGATCTCGTCGAGGAGTTCGTGCTCGCGGTGCAGTCGCGCTATCCGGACGCGCTGATCCAGTTCGAGGATTTCCTGACCCCGAACGCGTACGCCCTGCTGAAGAAATACCGGGACCGTGTGCTCTGCTTCAACGACGACATCCAGGGAACGGCGGCCGTCGCCGTCGCGGGTGTATACGCCGCCACGCGCATCACCGGAAGACCGTTCAAGGATCTGACGATCATGTTTCTCGGCGCGGGCTCGGCCTCGACTGGCATCGCGGACCTGATGACCAGCGCCTTCGTCGACGAAGGGCTCGGTGTCGAGGACGCCAGACGCCGTCTGTGGTTCGTCGACGTGAACGGCCTGGTGGTGAAGCAGCGGACGGATCTGCTCCAGCACAATCGTCCGTACGCCCACGACTTCAGGCCGATGGGATTCGTCGACGCGATCGAGGCGATCCGGCCGCAGGTGCTCATCGGCGCCACCGGCGCCCCCGGCACGTTCACGCGGGCGGTTGTCGAGCGAATGAGCGCGATCAACGATCGGCCCGCAATCTTTGCGCTCTCGAACCCCACCTCGCACGCCGAATGCACGGCGGAACAGGCGTACGCCTGGAGCGCCGGGCGGGCGATCTTCGCGAGCGGCAGCCCGTTCGCGCCGGTGACCCATGAAGGCAGAACCTTCCGGCCGGCGCAGGGGAACAACGCGTACGTGTTCCCGGGCATCGGCCTCGGCGCGATCGCCTGCCGAGCACGCACGCTGCCCGACGAACTGTTCCTGGTCGCCGCCCGCACGCTTGCGCGTCTCGTGCAGCAGCGCGATCTCGATCAGGGCTCGCTCTATCCGCCGCTGCGGGATATCCGGAAGATCTCGCTCGCCATCGCGGCCAGCGTCGCCACGACGGCGTACGAGATGAACCTGGCGCGCCGCAAGCGGCCGACAGACGTGCGGCGCAGCATCGAAGCGATCATGTACCGTCCCTGACGGTGACGCGCTCGTCCGTCGGCGAAGCCGGCGTTCCGCGGCCGGGTCGCCGGGCCGGGAGCGCGATCAGGTGGCGCTCAGCAGCCGCGCCGACCGCGGCGGCAGCGTCACGGCGACGCGGCCATCCTGGTGCGCCGCCGGCCGGCCGCTCCAGAAATCCGACACGGCTCGCGGCGCGCGACGCGACGCCTGACCGAATCGCGCGCTGAGGTCGATCGGCTGATCGTCCCAGTTGAACAGGCAGATCAGCTCGCGGTCCGGGAGCGTAATCGTACCGACGCGCAGATCGGCGCCGGTCATCGCCGCCGCGACGCCGGTCGGGGGCAGCAGCTTCTTCAACATCGTGGCGCGCGCCGCGGGAAGCGCCGTCAGGTCGTCGCCGGACAGCACCATGCCGCCGGTGGCGTAGATGGCAGTCGCATGGACCTGGCATTCGGCGTCCGTCAGATCGGAGAGCACGACGGCGTCGGGATCGTTCCACCACACGCGGCCGTTCTGCCAGTTCCGACTGAGGTTCTGGCGCGCCGTCGTCTTGATCCGATCCCACGATCGCTTGATGTCGTTCGAGCTCCGCGATCCATGGACTGCGCCAATCGACGGCCAGATCGGGTGATTGCACCCGAGCAGGAAAGCGTTGCCGGCGCCGCGGGCGATTGCGGCCATGCCGCGCCGGTACGCTTCGATCCGCGTCGCCGACCGATCGTGGAAGCGCCCGCCGTGAATCGCGCCCCAGAAATTCGCATCGAGCTTGAAGTAGGTGCAGCCCCACTCGTCCCGCATGGTGTTGAACACGTGTGCGAGGTGCGCCTGCGCGCCAGGATGCGTGCCGTCGACGGCATACCACGGACCGTGCCGCCATCCGCCGAAGGTGACGCGATCGGATCGCAGCGGCGAGCCGTCCGCGTCCGTGACGAACCAGTCGGGATGCTCCTGAAAGAGATGGGACTGCTCCTCCGCGATGAACGGCGCAACCCAGATCGCCGGTTGGAACCCGCGCCGCCTGATCTCGCCAAGGACCTCCCTGACGCTTCCGCCGAACGCCGTGCCCGTCTCGAGCCAGTCGCCCATCGCGCGCTGATAGCCGTCGTCGATCTGGATGTAGCGCAGCGCCGGGATCGTTCGGGCGATCGTGTCGAGGTTGTCGAGCACCTGCTGCGCCGTGACGCCCTGGCCGAAGCAGTACCACGAACACCATCCCGTCGGCGGCGTCTGCCACTTCAACGGCGGGTGGTGCGATGCCAGCCGTTCGGCGACGGAGGCGAGCAGGGCCGAACGGTCGGAACCCGAGGCGACCATCAACTCCTCGAGCGGCCACGATCCGCCGGGCGGCATCGGCAACCCTTCACAGCCGACGATCGCGCGAACAACTGATCCTGAGATCTCGAATCGCCCGCTGAAGCGCGCGCACGAGGTGAACGCGAAGACCTGCGTAACGCCGCCCGGCGGTGTCAGCGTCAGCAGCCCGTAATACGCGCGCGACTGGCCGCCGGCCGGAATACGGTAATGCCCGGCGTCGGTGTATTGACTCAGATCGCCGGGCCTGGCGAGGGTGCCGGCGGTCTGCGTGAGCATCTGAAAGCCCTCGCCGTACAGGGCCGTTTCCGGCGGCAGCGAGATCGGCTGTTCGAGCACGACGATGTCGTGGAGCCGAATCGGCGTCCTGCCGCGATTGACCGCGCGCGTGCGCAGCAGCGGTCCATCCCACTCACGCACCAGGTCGGGGAGGCCGGTGTCGGGCGTGCGGCTCTGCGAAGGCGCCGGCGCGGATCGGCGCAGGACGCCCGTTAGGGCCGCCATCTCCATGAACGCCCGGCGGGACAATCGATCCACGCGTTCACCGGGCGCTGCCGCTCGACTCACGCACGATGAGCCGCGGCGGAATGACGACGCGCTGCGGGCGATCGAGGTCGCCGTCGAGGCTCTTCAAGAGCAACTCGGCGGCATGCCGCCCCTGATCGCGGCGCGACCAGCCGACCGTCGTCAGCGGGACGCGCAGCAGGTCGCCCAGCGCGATTTCACCGACGCCGACCACCGCGACGTCGTCGGGGACGCGAAGCCCCGCTTCCCAGACTGCCTTCATCGCGCCAATCGCCGCCGGATCGTTCGCGGCGAAGACCGCGTCGATCCTCGGACGCATCGTCAGCAATCGCTTCATCGCGCGGTGGCCGTCGCTCTCCATGAAGCCGCCGCCGACCAGCCATCCAGCGGCCGGCCTGAGGTCTCGCGCCTTGAACGCGTCGCGCCATCCCTTTTCACGGCGCTTGGCGTGGACGATCGGCGGGCCGCCGATGTGGGCGATGGCGCGGCGCCCGGCGTCCAGGAGATGCGACGTGGCCAGCATGCCGACCTGCTCGTCGTCGGTCAGCACGCGGTGACACTTGACGCTCGGATGATCGTCGCGGTCGATCATCACGAGGCTGGTGCGCTCGCCGGTCAGCTGCAGCAGCATGTCGGTGTTGCCCGACGCGTTGGCCGAGGCGAGGACGACGCCGTCGACCTGGCGGCCGCGCAGCATCTCGAGCTCCGCACGCTCCTTGGCGGCGTCTTCGCTTGAACTGCACAGCAGCAGTCCATAGCCGCGCGCGCTCGCCACCGGCTCGATGCCGGCGATGATCTCGACGAAGAAGGAATGCATCAGGTCGGGAATGACGATGCCGAGCGTGTGGGTGCGCCGCAGCGTCAGGCTGCGCGCCACGGCGTTGCGCTGGTAGCCAAGCTGCTCGACCTTGGCGAGCACCCGCGAGCGCGTCGCCTCGCTGATGTCGTCGTGGTTGTTCAACACCTTCGAGACGGTCGTGATGGACACGCCCAACTCGCCGGCAATCCGCTTCATCGTCGTCTGCCGCATCAGAGGAACCCTGAACCCAGAACCTCTTTCGCCTTTAACGCTAAAGTTCCTTGACTTTAACGGTAAAGGATAGTATCACACCCACCCGTACCGCGCGGTAACCCCTGACCTGCAGGAGCGCGCATGTCGATCACACGCCCGTCTCCGATCCTCGTCCTCCTCATTATCCTGCTGGCCGCTCCACGCCACGCCGCCGCACAGGACACCGGCACCATCTCCGCCACCGTCGTCGACGCCTCGGGCCAGGTCCTCCCCGGCGCGGCCGTGACGCTGACCAACGACGCCACCGGCGCCAGCCGCACCATGGTGAGCAACGAGCGCGGCGAGTTCACCTTTCGCGCCGTGCAGCCGGGCACCTACACCGTCGTCGTCGAGCTCTCGGGTTTCCGCCGCTACGAGCGCCGGAGCAACGTGCTCAACGCCAGCGGGCGGCTGAGCCTCGGCGAGGTGACGCTCGACATCGGCGCCCTCGCCGAATCGGTCACCGTCACCGCCCAGGGGACCGTCATCGAGGCGAAGAACAGCGACTACTCGGGGCTGCTGACGTCGACGCAGATCGCGCAGATTCAGACCAAGGGTCGCGACGTCGTCAATCTGCTGCGGCTCCTGCCCGGCGTCCACTACGAGAACGACATCGAGGCGATGGGCGACAGCTTCGGCTCGCAGCTGCCGAACATCGCCGGCCAGCGCCGCACCTGGAATCAGGTCACCGTCGACGGTCTGAACGGCAACGAGTTGTCCGGCACCAACCGGATGAACTCGTCGATCAACCTCGATGCGATCGCCGAAGTCAAGGTCCTGCTCAACAGCTACAAGGCCGAATTCGGACACACCGCCGGCGCGAACATCGAGATCGTCACCAAGAGCGGCAGCGCCGATTATCGCGGCAGCGGCTACTGGTACGGCCGCCGCGACGCCTGGAACGCGACGCCATGGGAGAACAGCCGGCTTGGATTGCCCAAGCCGAAGCAGCGGTACGACACGCCCGGGTTCAACATCGGCGGACCGGTGCCGCTGCCGCGCCAGAACGAGAAAACGTTGTTCTTCTTCTACTCGATGGAAGCCCCGCAGGTGCAGAAGCCCGGTCAGGTGCGCCTGTACCGCATGCCGACGGCGCTCGAGCGCAGGGGCGATTTCTCGCAGACCCTCGACGCCAACGGCCGGCTGATGTTCATCAGGGACCCGCTGTCGCCGCTCCCCTGCAGCGTGACGACCGGCGGCGCCGGCTGCTTCCCCGGCAACGTCATCCCGGCCGATCGTCTCGATCCGAATGGCCTCGCGATCCTCAACTACATGCCGCTGCCGAACGTGAACTGCAGCGGCGCCGGCTGCGGTGCGCTGTCGAACTTCACGCGGCAGGAGACCCCCGAGAACCCGCGGATGAACAACCTGCTGCGGATCGACGGCCGGCCATCCGGCAGCAACAGCTACTGGGTGTCGTACCGCCAGTTCAGCTCGAACCAGTTCGGATCGGAAATCACCGCCGGCCCGGCGAAGTGGGGCTACTTCGACGGCAACTACGTGTCCGGCGACAGCGGGATCAACGGCGGCTGGAACCACGTCTTCCGCTCGAACAGCGTCAACGAGTTCGGCGCCGGCATCCGCCGGGCGACGGAAGGCTTCGGGGTGAAGAACGACAGCGACTACACGCGCTTCACGCGATCGAATGTCGGCTTCACGGCGGCGCAGTTCAATCCACAGCTGAATCCGAACGGCTACATGCCGTTCATCCGGTTCGGCCTGAACACCACCGGCATCGACACGCCCGACTGGACCTACGACAGCCGCGTCGGCTCGACCGCCTACGACTGGCTCGGCAGCATCCGCGACAACATCACCTGGACGCATGCCGCGCACACCTTCAAGGTCGGCGCGCACGTCGAGTACATGCAGAACAACGAGGCGCGCGGCGGCAACTGGGCCGGCGATATCACCTTCAGCAACAACACCAGCAACCCGCTGAACGCCAACTTCGCGTTCGCCAACGCGATCCTCGGGGTGTTCTCGCAGTACACCGAAACCGACAAGTACCGCCTGACGCAGAACCGCCAGTGGTGGTCGGAGTGGTATGCGCAGGACACCTGGCAGCTCAACGCCCGCACCACCTTCGACTACGGCGCGCGTTTCCTCTGGTATTCGCCGTACTACCGGCCGGACGGACAGATCGCCAACTTCGATCCGTCGCTCTACGATCCGGCGCTGGCGCCGCGGCTCTACGTGCCGGCCATCGTCAACGGCGTGCGCGTCGCCTACGATCCGGCCACGGAGCAGACGCTGAACTCGGTGTTCATCGGCGCGTACGTGCCGGGAACCGGCAAGGAAGACAACGGCATGGTGAAGGAAACCGACGCCGGAGTGCCGAACGGCTTCCGACGGACGTTCGCGCCGCAGGTCGAGCCGCGGGTCGGCATGACCTACGATCTCTCCGGCGCCGGCAGGACCGTCGTGCACACGAACGTCGGCTACTTCCATCAGGCGCGGCTCGGCGGCGGCTCGCTCGGCAACCTCGCGGCGAACCCGCCGTTCATCCACAACCCGACGGTGTTCTACAACACGCTGAGCAACCTGCTCGTGCCGGGCAACTCGCTCGCGAACCGTCCGGTGACTGTCGAAGCGCTCGACATGCAGAAGTACGACACGCCCGGTTCGATCAACTGGTCGGCGGGACTGCGGCGCGAGATCGGCTGGGGCACGGCCGTGGACATCACCTACTCGGGCTACAAGTCGCGCGACATGGAGATGTACTACGACATCAACCTGGTGCCGGACGGCGCGCGCTTCACTGACGTGCATCCGGAGAACCGCGATCCGACGGCGGCGGCGAACGCGACGCCGACCGCGGCCGCGCTGCCAGCCGAGTTCCTGCGTCCGTACCGCGGCTACCAGAACATCCGCACCCGCGGGAACTTCGCCGACGGCGACTATCAGTCGCTGCAGGTTCAGGTAAACCGCCGCTACATCCGCGGCGTCCAGTTCGGCGCCGCTTACGCGCTGCAGCGCGCGCGCGGCGTCGCGGACGACGACGTGGGCGGCTGCTGCAGCTACACGTTCAACCGTCCGTTCGACTTCTTCTACTCGGAGCTGGCGCAAAGCAACCGCAACAGTCTCGTCCTGAACTACTCGTGGGATCTCCCGGGCCGACACACCGGGCCGATGAAGCTGCTCCTCGACGGCTGGCAGGTGTCGGGCGAGAACGACTTCGTGTCGGGGGACTGGGCGAACGTGGCGATGACGACGACCGACAACTTCGACTTCACCGGCGGTGAGGCGGGCAACGGCGCCTGCATCAACGGCAACGAACCGTGCCTGCACGTCGTGCGGCCGGTGCTGGTCGGCGATCCGCTCGCGGGCGGCGGCGATCCGCAGACCGGGTTCTTCAACACGGCGGCGTTCGCGCGGCCGGCCCGCGGCGACTACGGCAACGCGCCGCGCAACGTCGTCAGGAAGCCGGGCGTCGTCAACACCAACTTCGCGATCTTCAAGAACGTGGCGCTGGGCGGCCCGCGGGCGCTGCAGTTCCGCGCGGAAATCTACAACCTGTTCAACCAGGTGGAGTTCCAGGACATCGATCGCACGGCGCGGTTCGACTCGAATGGCCTCCAGGTCAACCCGAATTTCGGCACCGCGATCGGGATTTCGAACCCGACGCGGCCGCCGCGCGTGATTCAATTGTCGGCGCGGATTAACTTCTGAGGTCGACATGCGACCACGAATCGCTTTCGCAGTCGGGCTCGCGCTGACGGCAGGTGTTGGCGCGGCCTTTCAGCCCGCGTCGGCCGCCCCGAAAGCATGGCCCTACGCTAGTACGCGCGCAGGTGCGGCCTTTCAGGCCGCACGACCCTCCACCGCCGATCCAGCCAGAGAAAAACGCCTCGAATGGTTCCGCGAGGCGAAGTACGGCCTGTTCATCCACTGGGGCCTGTACGCGATCCCGGCTGGCGAGTGGAAAGGTCAGCGGTCGCTCGGCCTCGGCGAATGGATCATGTTCCGCTCGCGGATTCCCGTTCGCGAGTACGAAACGCTGGCGTCGCGGTTCAACCCGGTCAAGTACAACGCGGACGAGTGGGTGAAGCTCGCCAGGGACGCGGGCATGAAGTACATCGTGATCACGTCGAAGCATCACGACGGCTTCGCGCTGTTCAAGTCGCAGGCCAGCACCTACAACGTCGTCGATGCGACGCCGTTCAAGCGCGACGTCCTCAAGGAGCTGGCCGATGCGTGCGCGCGTCAGGGAATGCGGCTCGGCTTCTACTACTCGCAGTCGCAGGACTGGCATGAACCGGACGGCGCCGGCAACGAATGGGACTTCCAGCCTGACGACAAGAAGGACTACGACCGGTATCTGCGCGGCAAGGCCGAGCCGCAGGTTCGGGAGCTGCTGACCGGATACGGGCCGGTGGCGCTGATCTGGTTCGACACGCCGC
>DATFWL010000084.1:0-4415 GCA_035259385.1 Vicinamibacterales bacterium
GACCGATGCGTCCCTGCGACGCAATCGGGCTCCCTGCGAGGTATCGAAGCAGGTCGATAAAATGGCAGGCCTCGCCGATGATGCGGCCTCCGCCCGTCTCGCGATCGCGGGCCCAATGGTCGCGAGCGAGAGTGCCGGCATTCACCGTCATCACGAAGGACTTCGGGCCGGTCGCAGGAAGCAGGCTTCTGATTTGCTGCACGTGCGGTGCGAAGCGCCGGTTGAACCCGACCACCAGCAACGGGCGTTTCGCGTGGGAGTACGCAGCTTCGATCGCCGCCAGCTCGTCGAGCGTCAGGCAGAGCGGCTTCTCAACGAAGACCGGTTTCCCTGCCTCCAGCGCTTGCACGACCAGCGACGCGTGCGAGTCGTGCCGCGTGGCGATGACGACCGCGTCGACGGACGCATCACGCACGGCGGTCGCCGATTCGGTCGAAGCCTCGGAAAAGCCGAACTTCCGGCCCGCATGCATCGCAGCGACGCCTGACGCCGACGCGACGGTCACCAGCCTCGCGCCGGCACGCTTGAATGCGGGGATCAGCACGCCGGCCGCGTGGTTTCCAGCCCCGACAAACGCGACCGCTGGTTCACTAATCGATGGGCGTGGGTTCTGTTCGAGTGGGAGCGTCGTGTACGACGAGCGGAGGGCCGCGTCCGGCTTCAACTGGGGAGATGGATACTCGATGATGATGCCGAGCGACGGCTCGCTCCCAGCCACTACCTCGTACGCGGCATCGGCCAGTTCCAGCGGCAAGCGATGGGAGACGAGCGGCGCGACGTCGAGCCGCCGATCGGCCATGAGGTCGAGGATGGCCTCGAAGTTCCGCTGCTCCGTCCACCGCACGTGGCCAACGGGATAGTCGTGGGCCTTGTCCTCGTAGCTCGGGTCGTACCGTCCCGGGCCATACGAGCAGGACACCTGAAACGAGATTTCCTTCTTGTAGAAATCGTCTCGCGACAGTTCCAGCCCGGTGACGCCGACCAGGACGATGCGTCCGCGAGTGCGGCACATCTGCGGCGCCTGTCGCATCGGCTCGCTGCTGCGCGTCGTCGCCGTGACGAGGACGCCGTCGACGCCGCGGCCGCGTGAAAAGCGAGAGGCGGCGGTCACGGGATCCTGACCAGTGTCGAGACGGACCGTTTCCGCACCGGCGCTACGAGCCAGTTCTGCCCTGGCGGGATCCGGATCGATGCCGAGCACCCGGCACCCGTTGGCGCGGAGCAGCCGGACGGCCAGTTGACCGATCAGGCCGAGGCCGATGACCACGATCGCCTCGCCCATGGTTGGCTGCAGGAGACGAATGCCCTGCAGGCCGATCGCGCCAACCACGGTGAACGCCGCCTCCTCGTCGCTGACTTCATCCGGGACGCGCGCACAAAGATTGACCGGGACGCTCACCACCTCGGCATGCTTCCCGTTGCACGCAATCCGATCGCCGATGTGGAACACGCTGACGCCGGCGCCGGTCTCCAACACGAGCCCCACGTTGCAGTAGCCGAGCGGCAGCGGCCGATCGAGCTTGTGCCGGACGGCCTGGAGGGTGGAAATCATCCCGTCGGTGCGAACCTTGTCGAGCATCGCGCGCAGCTTGTCCGGTTGCTGGCGGGCTTTCTCGATCAAGCCGGCCTTGCCGAAGTCGAGCAGCATGCGCTCGGTCCCGGGCGAGATCAGCGAGCGGGTGGTGCGGAGCAGTACGTGGCCAGGTTTCACGTGCGGGCACGGTACCTCGGCCAGTTCGATCTCGCCGGTCGAGAGGTCCTCCAGGATCTGCCTCATCGCTTGTGCGACCTTTTCATTTGGTCGCTTTGATCAGCATGTAGAGTCCGCGGCCAGGGCACGCGGCGCGCAGCAGCCGTCGCGGCCAGACCTGCTTCGCAAGTGACAGTAGCCGGCCCCGGTGACGCTGCCCAACATCCGATTCCAGGAGATCACCATGCGTGAGCACGGTGTGAATGGTCACGCTGGCAAAGTTCCTGAACAGATCGCGTGCCTCGGCGACCGAGTAGGCCCTGGTGCCAGGACTCTCCATATGGTTGGCGAAGATGGTGTTCAAGCTTTGCCACGGCCGGCCGGCGAGCACTGCGTAGCGACACCACAGCATGAAGCCCACGAGCGATCGCCGTTGATACATCATCACTTTCGCCTGACCGCCGGGCCGCAGGACGCGCCAGGCCTCGCCGACAGCGCGCGGTGTGTCGCGTGTGTGATGCAGCACGCCCCAGGAGTACGCGAGGTCAAAGCACTGATCGCGAAACGGCAGCGACTCGGCATTAGCTACGCGCAGGTCGGACTGGAGCCCGAACGCCTCGAAGCGACTCCGCACATGATCGATCGCACGTTTTGTCAGGTCGATGCCGGTCAAGCGACTGCCGGCCTCCGCGAACAACTGATGGTCCGCACCGAGGCCGACGCCGATCTCCAGCACGTCCCGGTCCCGCGTCTCGGCTGCGTTAGCAAACGCGGGAATGAATGGCTCGAGCGCATATCGCCGGCGGCTTTGAGCCAGGTAGCCCGCCTTGTCTGCGTTAGCGAGATAGAGGTCCTCCCCGCAGGATGCTGAATTCCAGAAGTCGTGGACGGTGAGGATGGCGTCCATCGGTTCACAGACAGATGAGTTCGTCCCTCGTTGGGGTGCTGACCGCATCGTCGTGGGACCGCTGGTCATCACATGATTTGTCGAGACCATCTCCAACCGCCGCCGACCGTCACCGCGGTACGCGATCCGATGCACCATCGTGGTACGGAGTCGAGGAAATTCCGGCACCAGATCTCGATGCACATCAACCCAAGAATCGTGTAGGCCGCATCGACGCGTCCAGCACGATCATCGGCAATCAGCGTGTTGACGGCAACGGGATCGAAGAGACCGCGACGGCGCACGGTGACGCTAGAGAGCGTGTCGTCGACGAGTTCCCGCAAATCGCCGTGCAACCACCGGCGCACCGGCGCGCCGAAACCGGCTTTGGGCCGAAGGACGATCTCGCGCGGCAGACGTTGCTCGATCGCCTTCTTGAGCACCCATTTGCCCTGACGTCCGCGCTGCTTCAAGTGGTCCGGCAACGCATTCGCCAGCTGCACGAGATCGTTGTCGAGAAACGGCACCCGCACCTCGACGCCCGCCGCCATCGACATCTTGTCCGTGTACAGGAGATTGTGGTCTGCAAGGAAGAAGCGCTGTTCGAGCGCAAGCATCTGGTGCAACGGCGGCATGCCCGGCGACAGCGATTGCAAGTAGTCCTCGAGCGGAGCCGCGATTCGTTCAGTCGCGAGGCTGGCGCGGTGCTCGCGCGCGAACAGGCCGCGGATTCGCTCCACGTCTGCCCAGAGGAAGTACCTCGTCAGCCGTTGCTCTGGCGTCGAGTCGGCATGAGCGAGCGCCTTCGCGATCCGTCGTCCTGAAGAACCGAATGCCGTGAGGCGTGCCGACGCACGCCGCAAACCAACACGCACCGGTCTCGGCAGGTCCCTCCAATACCGCTCGAAATCGAGTGCGCGGTGACGCCGATAGCCAGAGAACAGGTCGTCGCCACCCGCGCCGGACAGCAGCACTTTCACGCCGTGCTCTCGAGCCAGTCGGCTGATGTACAGCACGTTGAGGGGAGCGGGATCCGCGAGCGGCTCATCGAGCTGGACGACCAACTGCTCCAGGTCCTGCGCCATCTGCGATGAATCGACGCGGACGACGTGCAGCTTCACACCGAGGTGGCGCGCAACCTGGCGTGCATACGGCAGGTCATCCACCGTGCCGCCATCGCGCACGCCTCCGGTGTCGATGGTGAAGCAGTCAATGTGCGGCGCTGCTTCGAGGGCCATGGCGACCACCGCGCTCGAATCGACGCCACCGGAGAGGAACGCGCCGACCGGCACATCGGCCACCATCTGGCGATGGACGGCGATGCGCAGCGATTGCTCGACACGTCGTGCCGCTTCGCCTGGGCTCACATTGACTGGTTCCGCAGCCCAGGTCGAAGGCGACCAGTTCCACTGGCGGACGATGCGGCAGTCCTTGACGCGGAGAGCTTCGCCGGGACCGAGCCGCCGAACACCACGGATCGGCGTCGCTCCGCCAGGAATCCAGAGATATCCCAACGCACGAAACAGCGACGCGACGTCTAGTGTTGTGGGGATGGCCCCTGCGCACATCAGCGCTTTCAGCTCGCTCGCGAACAGGAACCCTTCGGGCGTCTGGGCGAAGTACAACGGCTTTACGGCCATGGCGTCGCCCGCGAGAAACAGCGATCGCGTCGAATCGTCCCAGATCGCGAAGGCAAAGATGCCATTGAGCAACGAAAGCATCGCTTCGCCCTTCGTTTCATAAAGGGCGAGGAGAACCTCGGTATCCGAGTGACCGCGGAAGGCGTGGCCGCTGCGCTCGAGGTCGCGACGGAGCTCGCGGAAATTGTAGATCTCGCCG
>DATFWL010000085.1:0-3117 GCA_035259385.1 Vicinamibacterales bacterium
CTAGCGTCTCGATGCGTACGTCCGTCACGTTCATGGGCAGCGAGGACCCGCGTGCGACGGAACGCCTGGGCGTCATCGGTCAGATGGACTGTGTGATGACCGCATTGCTCGCGGAAATTGAGGAGGGCGGAGTGTCGACCCCTCCTTGGCCACCATTTCGTGCGCCCACTCTCGGAGTTCCGAATCTAACCGTCTCTCGACTACTGAGATACATCATCAAGGATCTCCAACAGCCTCGCAAGGAACCAGCCGATGGGGAGCTGGGCCGGGTGCTCGATACCGAACTCGAGGCGCAGGTGCATGGTCCAATCGAGTTGCACCGGGACGTTGAGCTGTTGGTGGCCGACCCGGCATTTGCCGAAACTCCCACCGGGACGCGTTTGCGTGAACTTGCCCCGAGATATGGCATCCCGCTGCGATGGCACCCCGGATTTCGACTCCACGTGAACGATGTTCCAGACGATTTTCGTGGACCCGCTATGGTCCGGCTCGCATCGCGTGTAGCGGGTGAGGATGGGATGTTAGATGCAGCAGTGATCGGAAGGGCCGAGGCATCGCTGCGCAGACAACCAGACCCGTGGCGGGACTGGGGTGACTATGCTGAGGCGCTCCAGCACTTGAAGCAGCTCTGGCACGTGCTGGTGCACTACGGCTTGCCGGCTCGTGGCACGGGCGGGGCGAGTTCGTGAGTCAACCATCCAGTAATTGGCGCTCCCAGCCCGCCCGAATCGGGCGTTCGCGCTGATGCCGGATTCTGATCTCGCCACCCGCTCCAGCTGGTGATTACGATCGAGATCAGTCCTCGTAAACGGCGCTCTGGCGAGTCGAGGACAAAGCCGAACGTGCGAAGACCAACGCCGCGCAATTCCCTTCACAGTTGCGCCTGGAAGTGCTGGTTCAGTGGTGGCGTCGTCTCGTGGTAACGACCAACGCGTTCTTCTGCGCGCGAGTAAATTGCTTCACCACGTACTCGCGCGCCAGCGCCTTCCTCACCGACCGGAACGCTTCCTGATACACCAGCCGCACCGGACGCCGGCCCGCGGTGTACTTTGCGCCACGGCCGCTGTTGTGCGCCCGTTCGCGCGCACGCGGGTCTCGCGCATAACCGGTGTACAACGTGCCGTCCGCGCAACGGACGATGTAGACGAAGTGCACGGGCCGATTGTAGCGGGCTCAGTGCTACCCGGCAATCCGCGATCCAGATCAGAACCTCTCTCCGTCAGATAGGTGCTGACGGCGCTTTGGCGATCAAACTGGCGGGCCTTCGGTCGCTCTTCACGTGTGACTTTTCGATGATCAAGACCTGCCCGTCCACGCAACGCGATCATCGGATCGCCAGAGGTCCTCGACCGTTGGGCGTGTCGTGCCGATTGTGATCAGCGTCGCCGCCGTCGACGCGCGATGACGATGCCCCATGTGTGGCGAAATACGAGCACGCCGTCTCGCACAATCGGACGCATCCCGCTCTCGCCTCGTCCCGCAAGCTCTTCTTCGAGCGCCGTGCGGATCACCTGTCGCTCGGCCGACTCGAGTGCGAGCTGCGGCTGCCACGCGTCGAACACCATGTCGACCTCGCGGGACACATACTTCTCCAGCGCGAATCCAGCATCGACGACCTCTGCGATCAAGCGTTGCGGTGAGAGCATGGCAGTATGCGTGCGATCGGCAGTACGCTCGAGTTCGTTGTGGCGATTCGCGACGCGCGGATCGTGGTCGGCGACCATGTCGACGAGGACGAGCTGTCCGTCTGCGCGGCAGACGCGGGCCATCTCACGCAAGGCGACCGCCGGCTCGCGAAAATGGTGAACCGAGTAGCGAGTCACGACGGCATCGAATGACGCGTCTGCGAATGGCAGTCGCTCGACCGCAGCTTGTTCGAAACGGATGTTCGTCAGACCCTGAGCGCGCGACAGATCGCGACCGCGAGTCAGCATCTCCGCCGTCAAATCCACGGCCACGATCGACCCGACGCGCGCCGCGATCGCCCGCGCAAACAGAGCCGTCCCGGCGGCGACGTCGACGACCCTCCACGCGGGATCCCAGGGCGCCTGTTCCACAACCCACGCCAGATGTGCGTCAATCGGACGCCTGCTCCAGGCTTCGGCCTGGATGCGATATTCGCGGCGGATAGCCGCATGCTGAGCGTCAATCGTTTCGACGTGCTCGTTGTCAGGCATGGCCGCCTTCTTCCAGTCTTAACCTTAGTCGAAGACACCTTGCGCTTCGGCGGTTCGATTCCTGTCCGGCTCAGGCTGGATTCGAACCCGCCTCTGCAAAAGCGACGGCCGGAAGGCCGGTGGCCTTGCGCATCAACGGCCTAAAATCATTGCTGTATGGCCGATCGGGTTCTGTTGTTGGTGCCATTGCTGATCGTTGGCTGCGCCTTGAGTCGGCCGACGGCACGCCAGCTCGACGTGCATCTCGAGGCCGAAATCTGGCTAGCGGCCGGCCAATCCAACATGGAAGTCTTCGCCGACAGGCCACCGCGCGGCGCCGAACATGTCGAGGTACAGCAATTCGGTCACGATCCTCGATTCAACATCCCGGTGTGGACGTCCCTGAAGCGCGCCGGCAAGTTTTCAGCGGTCGCGGGTGAGTTCGCCGCCACACTTTCGAGGCTGCGGCGGCGTCCCGTGCGCATTATTGCGGCCGCGGTCGGCGGCAGCGACTTGGCGTGTTGGGAGCGTGGAGGAGACTGTTACGAAGATCAATTGGGACGCTTGCGGGCCGCGCACATCCTGATTGTTGGGGTCATCTGGTGGCAGGGCGAGACCGAAGCGATCATCCAGGATCCGGCCCCCATCTCGACCTACGCGAAGCGTCTGGGATGTTTCTTTCAATTGCTGCGCTCGGACTTCCACGCCCCTGAAATGCCCGTCGTCGTCGTGGGTTTGCAACGCTATTGCGAGGAGAGATCAGAGGGGGGAACGGCCACCGCGTGTGACGAACCGTCAGACTGGCAAAGGATCCGTGTCGCCCAACATGCCGTCGCGGCCAACCTGCCACGGGTCGCGCTTGTCGATGTCAGTGGTTTCACGTCGGGCGATTTGCATCCGATACGGCAGTATCGCTTGATCGCCCGACTACTGGCCGAGCAGGCCGCCAAGCTTCAGTAAT
>DATFWL010000086.1:0-38571 GCA_035259385.1 Vicinamibacterales bacterium
GTCGTAGCCGAGCACGCGCATGCGCCCGCGCTCGGGCACGATGAACCCGAGCAGCGACTTGAGCAGCGTGCTCTTGCCCGCCCCGTTCGGTCCGAGCAGGCCGACTGCGCCGGCCGCGAACGAGGAGGTCACGTCGCGCAATGCGCGGTTGGCGCCGTAGGCGACCGTGACCCCCTCGAGCGTGACGACCGGGGCAGCCTCAGGCATTACGTTTTATAGACGCAGCGCCGCGTCAGAGCGTTCCTCGCAGGCCGAGTTCGTCGGCGCGCGCGCGCATGAACCCGATCACGTTCGCGATGTGCTCCTCGAGCGGGAGGCCGAGCAGCGCCGCCCCCTCGACGAGATCCTCGCGTTTCACGCCGCGGGCGAACGCCTTGTCCTTCATCCGCTTCCTGACCGAGCTGGCCTCGAGGTCGAGAACGCTCCGGCTCGGCCGCACCAGCGACGCCGCGGTGATGAACCCGGTGAGCTCGTCGCACGCGAACAGCGTCTTCTCGAGCGGGCTGTCGCGCGAGACGCCGGTGATTTCCATCGCGTGCGACAGAATCGCTCGAATCATCCAGTCGGGATAGCCCTTCTCCCTCAGGATCCCGCTCCCCTTGTTCGGATGATCGCCGAGTGTGGGCCAGCGCTCGTAGTCGAAGTCGTGCAGCAGCGCCGTGATGCCCCAGTCTTCTTCGTTCTCCCCGAACTTCCGCGCGTAGCCGCGCACCGCCGCTTCCACGGCCAGCGCATGCTTCAGCAGGCTTTCGCTCTTCGTGTATTCCGCCAGGAGGGCCCAGGCATCGTCTCGATTCATGATAAGTTTCTGCATCTTATGCCAGCCTCGACTCGCACGTCATCCGCGACCACGCTCGACACCGAGTTCGATCGCGGACTCGGCCTCTACGACTCGACGATGATCGTCATCGGCGCGATGATCGGGTCGGGCATCTTCATCGTCTCGGCCGACATGTCGCGCACGATCGGCAGTCCGGGGTGGCTGCTTGGCGCGTGGATCGTCACCGGCCTGCTGACCGTGGTCGGCGCGCTCTCGTACGGCGAGCTGGCCGCGATGATGCCGCGAGCGGGCGGGCAGTACGTCTACCTGCGCGAGGCGTTCTCGCCGCTGTGGGGATTCCTCTACGGCTGGACGCTCTTCCTCGTCATCCAGACCGGGACGATTGCCGCCGTTTCGGTCGGCTTCGCCCGTTACTTCGGCGCGCTGGTGCCGTGGATCGCCGACGATCATTACCTGATCCCGCCGGTCCACCTGTCGACCGGCTACGCCCTGTCGCTGTCCACGACGCAGCTGGTCGCCCTCGTCCTGATCGCGCTGCTCACCTGGACGAATACGCGCGGGCTCGAGTACGGAAAGATCATCCAGAACGTCTTCACGACCGCGAAGACCGGCGCGCTGGTCGGGCTGATCCTCGTCGGGCTCCTGCTTGGCTGGAACCACGCGGCGGTGGCCGACAACTTCGGCAACCTCTGGACACCGCGCCCGGCTGGTGAGATCGTGCCGGGCTTGTCCGCGGTCACCGCCTTCGGCCTGTTCATTGCGGTCTGCGTGTCGCAGACGGGATCGCTCTTCTCCGCCGACGCATGGAACAACATCACGTTCACGGCCGGCGAAGTCAAGGATCCGCGCCGCAACATTCCGCTGTCGCTCGCGCTCGGGACCTTCATCGTGATCGGGCTGTATCTGCTGGCGAACGTCGCCTACCTCGCGACGCTGCCGTTCGATCAGATTCAGCACGCTCCCGGCGATCGCGTCGCGACGGCGACGCTCAACGCGATCTTTCCGGGATTGGGCGGGACGATCATGGCGATCGGCATCATGATCTCCACCTTCGGCTGCTGCAACGGGCTGATTCTCGCCGGCGCGCGCGCGTCGTACGCGATGGCGCGCGACGGGCTCTTCTTCCGGCCATCCGGCCGGTTGAACGACCGCAAGGTGCCTGCCTGGGCGCTGGTGCTGCAGGGACTGTGGGCCGCGTTTCTCGTCCTGCCGCGTACGTTCAATCCGGCGACACGCGCCTACGGAAATCTCTACAACGATCTACTGGCCTACGTCATCTCGGCTGCGCTGATCTTCTACATTCTGACGATCGCCGGGATTTTCCGGCTGCGCCGGACGCAGCCGAATACCGAGCGGCCGTACCGCGCGTTCGGTTACCCCGTCGTGCCGGCGCTGTACATCGCCGGCGCCGCCGCGATCCTGCTCGTGCTCTTCATCTATCAGAGCGCGACCACGTGGCCGGGACTCGTGATCGTGCTGCTGGGAGTGCCGGTGTATTTCGCATGGAGGCCCTGAGTGCAGGACGCGCGCGACAACTCTGGAGTGTAGGACCGATGGGCCCATGGGGTTGGTTGGGTGGGACCGATGGGCCTTCGCTCGCGCGAAGCGCGAACCCTCTCCACCAAGCGTACGGGGCCTATCGGTCCCACGAGCGAACGCGAGCCTTCTCGATCATCTTCAGCGTCGCCTCGGCCAGATGGAACCGCGAGAGATCGCTGACCTCCGCCCACGTTGCGTCGGCTGCGTCGGTTGCACAGCGGAGAGTGCCGCCCGTCGGACGGCACAGATAGTCAATCAGCACGTAGTGATAACGCACGCGGCCGTCGGGATCGACGCGGACACGATCGAGCACGTCGATCATCGGGCCGACTTCGACGTCGAGACCGGTCTCTTCGCGCACCTCGCGCGCGATCGCGGTCTCGAGCGTTTCGCCGACTTCGACAGCACCTCCCGGCAGACTCCACTCGCCCTTCAGCGGTTCGTTGCCGCGACGGACGAGCAGCACGCGGTGGCCGTCGAGAATCACCGCGCCGACACCGACGATGGGCCGCTCTGGGTATTCGCGCACGTCGCCTCAGGGACGGGGCTAGGGGCTGGGGGCTAGGGGCTCGCTGCATTCGAGAACGTTGGCCTAGCCCCCAGCCCCTTTCCCCATCACCTTGACCACCACACGCTTCCGCCGCTGTCCGTCGAACTCCGCGTAGAACACCTGCTCCCACGGCCCCAGATCGAGTTTGCCCGCCGTGATCGGCAGCATCACCTGATGCCCCATGATCGTGCGCTTCAGGTGCGCATCGGCATTGTCCTCACCCGTTCGATGGTGCTCGTAGTCGATCCCCGACGGCGCCAGCTTCTCGAGCCACGCTTGAAAGTCGTGAATCAACCCGTGTTCCCAGTCGTTCACGTAGACGCCCGACGTGATGTGCATCGCCGAGACGAGGGCCATGCCTTCCTGCACGCCGCTCGTCTTCACGATCGCTGCTACTTCGTCGGTGATCCGGATGAATTCCTGCCGCTGCTTCGTGTTGAACCACAAATAGTCGGTGTGGACGAGCACATAGTCCTCAGTCGCAAGTCGTCAGTCGCAAGTCACCACTCCCCCAGTCCCCCGACGTTCTACAGCGACAGCGCCGCGTCCGCGTTCAGATCGAGCGACGACGTCACACCGGCGCGGAATTTCCGCAGACCGGCGGCTGCGATCATCGCCGCGTTGTCAGTCGACAGCGAAAGGCTCGGCAGGAACGTCGGGATCTCGCGTCGTGCGCCGCGCTCCTGGAGCTCCGCGCGCAGCCGGCTGTTCGCCGACACGCCGCCGGAGACTCCGACGCTTTTCGCGCCGTGGCGCCGCGCCGCGTCGAACAGCTTCTCGATCAGCGACGCGACGACGATCCGCTGAAAGCTGGCCGCGACGTCCGCCACGTCCGTCTCCGAGAGCGGACCCTCATGCGTACGCACGTAGCGCAGCACTGCGGTCTTGAGTCCGCTGAAGCTGAAGTCGAGATCCCCTTTGAGCTGCGGTGCATTGCGGTCGGCGTGCGTCAGACGCGTCGTCGGCAGCGCGACCGCGCGGTCGTTGCCGGTCCTGGCGAGCCGATCGATCGCCGGCCCGCCCGGATACGGCAGCCCGAGCAGTTTCGCGACCTTGTCGTACGCCTCTCCCGCCGCATCGTCGCGCGTGCGACTGAGGAGCTGATACGAGCCGGGCCGCTCGACGAGAAACAGGCTGGTGTGACCGCCGGAAACCACCAGCACGACCGACGGCAGCGGCAGCTCGCCGTTCTGCAGCACGAGCGACTCGATGTGTCCCGCGAGATGATGAACCGCCACGAGCGGCAGCCCAGCTGCCGCCGCCGCGGCCTTCGCGAAGGAGACGCCGACCAGCAGCGAGCCGACAAGGCCCGGACCTTGGGTCACCGCGACCGCGCCCAGGTCGTTCCACGAGATGCCCGCATCCCCGAGTGCCCGCTCGACGACGCCGCAGATGTCCCGGATGTGCTGCCGGGACGCGAGCTCGGGGACGACGCCACCCCATTCACGGTGAATCTGCACCTGCGACGCGATGACGTTCGAGCAAATGGCCCAGGGCCGGGCCGCGTCGCCGGTCTCTTCGACGACGGCCGCGGAGGTTTCGTCGCAGGATGTTTCGATTCCGAGAATTCGCATTACGTGTCTTCAGTCGGGGCTGGGGGCTAGCTGACACTCGGCTGACGCCTTCGCGCTGCGAAGTCCATAGTCCCCAGTCCCCAGTCCCCTGACAGCTAGCCCCTAGCCCTAGCCCCTAGCCCCCAGCCCCTGCTCGCGCTCCGCCACAGCAAAGGCGCGTCTCAGCGATTCCGCATACGGCGGCCGGAAGATGCCCCGCTCGGTGATGATGCCGGCGATGTACTCATGCGGCGTGACGTCGAACGCCGGATTCCACACATGTGCGCCGGCGGGCGCGAGTTGCGCGGCGCCGACGTGGGTCACCTCGCGCGCGCTCCGCTCCTCGATCGGAATGTGCTGGCCGTCCGGCGTATCGAGGTCGATCGTCGACAGCGGCGCCGCGACGTAGAACGGAATGCGGTGCTCGCGCGCGAGCACGGCGACGCCATAGGTCCCGATCTTGTTCGCCGTGTCTCCGTTGGCGGCAATGCGATCGGCGCCGACGACGACGAGGTCGACTCGACCCTGACGCATGAGCGCGCCGCTCATGTTGTCGGTGATGATCGTGGTGTCGATCCCGTCGCGCACGAGCTCCCACGCGGTCAGGCGCGCGCCCTGGAGGAACGGCCGCGTCTCGTCGGCGAACACCGCTACGTTCTTGCCCTGCTCGACCGCGCCGCGAATGACGCCGAGCGCCGTGCCGTAACCGGCCGTCGCCAGCGCGCCGGCGTTGCAATGCGTGAGCACGCGCGCTTCGGCCGGAACCACCTCGGCGCCGAACGCGCCCAGCGCTCGGCAACTCGCCACGTCTTCGTCGTGGATGGCCTGCGCCTCGGCGTCGAGCCGATCCTTGATCTGCTCCACCGACGCGCCGGCCTGCGCCGTCTCGGCAAACACCCGCTTCATCCGTTCGATCGCCCAGAACAGGTTCACCGCCGTCGGACGAGTCGCCGCCATCAGCTCGCAGATCTTGTGGAACTCGGCGGCGAATTTCTGCGTGCCGGTGGCCTTGCTCTTCCGCATCCCGACGGCGATGCCCATCGCCGCCGCGACGCCAATCGCCGGCGCGCCGCGAATCACCATCGTCCTGATCGCGCGCGCCACCTCCGGCGCAGTCTTGCAGCGCACGTACACTTCCTCGGCCGGCAGCTTGCGCTGGTCAATCATCACGACGACATCTTCTTCACGGGCGATGGTTGGGAGCATTGGAGCGATTGTAACGAACCGAGGCAGAGGTTCTTCAAGTTCTAGAGTTCTAGGTTCCAGGGTTCACGGTTCCTGGTTCTCTACCGCGCAGCTCAAGAACCTGGAACCAAGAACATGAGAACTTGAGAACCCTAGCACCTTCGAACCTCGTCGTTCAGAGCAACCGCGCGTCGAAGGGTAGCGGCAGCAGGTCCTTGAGGCGGTGTTTGCCTTTGGCTTCCTTGAGATTGCCGAGCTCGATCTCGAGGTTGCCACCGAATTCCCAGAGGATCTGGCGGCAGGCGCCGCACGGCGGCGTCGGCGCCTCGGTGTCGGCCACGATGGCGATGCGGGTGAACACGCGGTGCCCTTCCGACAACGCCTTGAACATCGCGACGCGCTCGGCGCAGATCGTCAGACCGTAGGTCGCGTTCTCGATGTTGCAGCCGGTGACGATCGTGCCGTCGCCGCTTTCGAGCGCCGCGCCGACCTTGAAGTGGGAGTACGCGGCGTCGGCATTCTCGCGAGCGCGGCGGGCCGCGGCGAGCAGATCGATGTCGCCGGCGCGGTCGCGGACCCGCCGCGGGCCGAGCCGCCGATCGCCCTTGCGCCGGTCGCCCTCGGGCCGTCCGCGATCCGTGACGCGCCGATCGAAGCCGCTGCGGCGGTCGCCGCCGGCATGGGCCCGCCGTTCGTCGAGCAGCGGCTGCGTCACGTCCCGCCGCCGAACCCCGTTGACGATGTGGGTGACGCGCGCGATCCGGTGCAGCTTCGCGGTGAGCGCCTGCGCCTCGGCATCCGCATGACACCGTTCCGCCGCGTTGACGTCCGTCCAGTACCGGAGCGCGTAGTACCGCGAGGGCACCGCTTCGTCGCGCACGATCTCCAGGCGCCCGTACTCCTTGCGAATCAGCAGCGCCTCGAACGATGTCGACAACGAGAGGAAGTCCGCCTCGTGACCAGGCCTGATGTCGATGAGCGACACCGACAGCCGCCGCAGATCAGAGCTGTCCAACGATGCCTTCCAGGAGGGCGATGAACTGCCCCCGGATGCGACGCGCCGTTTCCATCACCTCGTCGTGGTTCAGCGGCTGCGGCAGCACGCCGGCGGCCATGTTGGTGATGCACGAGATGCCGAGGACCTCCATCTTCATGTGACGGGCGACGATCGCCTCCGGCACCGTCGACATGCCGACCGCATCGGCGCCGATCGTCCGCAGGTAGCGGATTTCCGCGGGTGTTTCGTAGCTGGGGCCGAGCACGGCGACGTAGATCCCGTGCGACAGCCGCTGGTCGATCGCCCGGCCGGCGCGTTCGGCGATCGCGCGCAGCCGCGACGAATACACCTCGGTCATGTCCGGAAAGCGCGGGCCGAACCGGTCGTCGTTGAGGCCGACCAGCGGATTCGCCGCCATCAGGTTGATGTGATCGTCGATCATCATCAGCGCGCCCTCGGAGAAGCTCGTGTTCACACCGCCGGCGGCATTGGTGAGGATCACGATCTTGATGCCGAGCAGGGCGAGCACCCGGACGGCGAACGTGACCGTCGCCATGTCGTGCCCCTCGTAGGCATGGCACCGACCGGCGAGCGCCGCCACCAACCGGCCGCGCGCCTTGCCCACCACCAGCTTGCCTTCGTGTCCGATGACGCGCGACGCTGGCCAGTGCGGCAGGTCGCCGTACGGCATCGTGACCGCCTCGGTGAGCGAGTTGGCGAAGTCGCCGAGGCCGGAGCCAAGCACGATGCCAATCTGCGGAATCTGGGGCACCCGGGCGCGAACCGCGTCAGCGGCCTCGCGCACATGTTCGTAGTAGCCCATTACAGGAGGAAGCCCGCGATGGTCGCGGTCATGAAATTGGCGAGCGTGCCGGCGAACATCGCGCGGAGCCCGAGACGAGCGAGGTCGTGGCGGCGATTCGGCGCGAGCGCGCCGATCCCGCCGATCTGAATGCCGATCGAGCTGAAGTTTGCGAACCCGCACAGCGCGAACGTGGCGATGGTGAACGACTTCGGATCGAGCGACGGCTTGAGCGGCCCGAGCTGCGAGTAGGCGACGAACTCGTTGAGGGCCATCCGCGTGCCGAGCAGGTTGCCAATCACCGGCGCATCGCGCCACGGCACGCCCATGCTCCACGCCACCGGCGCGAAGATCCACCCGAAGATCTGCTGCAGGCTGAGATGAACGTATCCGAGGAGGTAGTTCACGAGCGCCACCATCGCCAGGAACGAAATCAGCATCGCGCCGACGTTCAGGGCGAGGTGCAGGCCCTCGCCGGTGCCGCGGCCCATCGCGTCGATGACGTTGACGTCGGTCTTCTCCACCTCGAGCCGCACCGTGCCCATGGTTTTTGGCAGCTCGGTCTCCGGCACGAGCATTTTTGCCATCATGATCGTCCCCGGCGCGGTCATGATGACGGCCGTCAACAGGTGCTTCGCCTCGATGCCGAAGAGAATGTACGCGGCCATGATGCCGCCCGAGATGTGCGCCATGCCCGACGTCATGACCGTCATCAGCTCGGACTGGGTCATCTCCGGCAGATACGGGCGGATCGTCAGCGGCGCTTCGGTCTGCCCCATGAAGATGCTGGCGGCCACGTTCAGTGACTCGGCGCCGCTCGCTCGCATGACGCGATGCATCAACACCGCGAACATGCGGACGATGACCTGCATGATGCCGTAGTAATACAGAATCGCGAACAGGGCAGCGATGAAGATGATCGTCGGCAACACCTGAAACGCGAACAGCACCGGGTAGTTGGCGCCCTCGGGCCCCAGCGCCCCCGTCGCCAGTCGGCGCCAGACCTCGCTGTCGCCGAGCGGGCCGAACACCATCCCCGAGCCGACGACGCTGAAGCCGAGCAGCTTGTTGATCCCGTCACCCAGCGTCGAGAAAACGCGCTGGCCGATCGCCGTTTTGAGGACGATCAGCGCGAACACCACCTGCAGGCTGAGGCCCCACCCTACTGTGGTCCAGTTGATCGCGCGGCGGTTCGTCGAGAACGCGAAGGCGATGGCGAGGATGACCATCGCGCCGAAGATCGGCTGCAACACACCCAGCATCAACGGACCTCGGCGACGATCGGCCGCGGCAGGGGCGGCGGCTGGTCGCCAATCGCGACGGCCTGGCTCGCGAGGCGCATCGCGCTCGCGAGCCGGGCGCGGTCGCGGTAGTGGAGTTCGAGGACCGGATCGCCAGCGCAGACGCAGTCGCCGGGCTTCGCCAGCACGATGATCCCGACCGCCGGATCGACCGGGTCCTCGACGCGATCGCGGCCGGCACCGAGCGCGACCGACGCGCGTCCCACCAGTTCGGCGTCGAGCCGCGTGATGTACCCGGCGCGATCGGCGGCCACGAGGTGGCGGTCGGCGACGTGGGGCAGCCGCGTGGGATCGTCGACGACCTTCGGATCGCCGCCCTGCGCCTCGACGATCTGCCGGAAGCGTTCGAGGCCGGCGCCGGACTGAATCGCGCCACGGGCCTGGCGTTCTGCATCGCCGCGGTCGCGTGCCACCCCGCCGAGCACGAGCATCCGCGCCGTCAGCTCGATCGACACCTCGATCAGATCGGAGGGACCGCCGCCCTTCAGCACGTCGATGCATTCTTCGACTTCGAGGGCGTTGCCCACGGCGCGGCCGAGCGGCGACTCCATCGCCGTGATGATCGCTTCGGTCTTCACGCCGGAGGCGTTGCCGATCGAAACCAGCGACTCGGCGAGCCGCCGCGAATCGGCCTCCGTCTTCATGAACGCGCCGCTGCCCGTCTTCACGTCGAGGACGAGCGCATCGATCCCTTCAGCGATCTTCTTGCTCATGATCGACGCCGAGATGAGCGGGATGCTCTCGACGGTGCCGGTGACGTCGCGCAGCGCGTACAGTTTCTTGTCCGCCGGCGCGATCTGCGCGGTCTGGCCGATCATTGCGCAGCCGACGCGGGCGAGCGCCGCCTTCATTTCCTGCAGCGACAGGTCCACGCGAAAGCCGGGGATCGATTCCAGCTTGTCGAGCGTGCCGCCAGTGTGGCCGAGCCCGCGGCCCGACATCATCGGCACCGGCACGCCGCACGCCGCGGCCAGCGGCGCCAGAATCAGCGACGTCTTGTCACCGACGCCGCCGGTGCTGTGTTTGTCGACCTTGACGCCGGGAATCTCCGCGAGATCGACCCGGACGCCGGAATGCACCATGGCATCGGTGAGCCATGCCGTTTCGTCCGGTGTCATTCCGCGCAACAGGATCGCCATCAGCAGCGCCGACGCCTGGTAGTCGGGCAGCGATCCTGACGTCACGCCATCGACGAAGAATCCGATCTCGTCGCGGGTAAGGCTCCGCCCTTCCCGCTTCGATAAGATGATGTCGACGGCCCGCATCTGGTTGCGGGCAGTATACTTCGGGACTCCATGGAACAGGTTAGTCAGCTGTCTCCCGAGTTGACTCGGGGGGTGCTGCAGCTGTCGCGTGCGCTGCTCGTCGCTGCACGCAACTGGACGCTGTACCCGCCTGAACACCCGACGGTCGCCGCGTCAGTGGCGCGCCTCGGGACGGCGATCCATGAATCGTCGCTCGGCGCGATCTTCGCCGTCGCCGTGACGCCCGACACGCTGATGATCGAGGGCACGCTGGCCGACACCTCGCAGACGGGCATCGCCGAAGCCGCCGCCCTCCTGCACGATCGCGACATTCTGACGCTCACGTTCATCGGTGACGTGCCCGACGCCGCGCTGCACGCGCTCCTGCGCCTGCTGACGCTCGACGCCGCCGAGCGCCGCGGCCGCGGCGGTCCCGCCGCGATCTGGACGCTCGACGGGGATCCATCGATCGCAATCGAGCAGATCGACTACGCGAGGGTGCTCGCCCGCGAGGAGGGCAGCATCGCCGAGCCCGCCAGACGCGACGAACTCTGGCGATCGATTGTGCTGTCGATCTCGGGCGGACAAAAGGCGGTCTTCGACGAGCGCGCGCAGCAGCGGCTGCTGGCGATCGCCGGCAGTCCGGTCGACATTGCCGATCTCGCCGTCGCGGTCGCCGCGCCGAAGTGCGGCGTGGACAGCTCGCCGATGATCACGACGCAGGCGGCGACGGTCCTCGCGGCGTTCCGTCACCTGACGGGCATCGTCTCGGTGGCCGCGCCGGAGCGGATGGCCGACGTGATGAACAACATCACGACAGCCGCCGTACAGCTCGATCCGCACGTGGTCATGCAGGTGATGCAGAGCGACGACGAGCCGGGCGGCGTGCAGGTGGTCCGCGGCATGACTCACGCGTTCGACGACGTGAAGGTGGCACAGCTGCTCGCGACCGCGCTCGCGCTCGACGGCCAGGCCTCCGATCGGCTCGCGACCATCTTCAACACGATCGCCCCTGACGAGAATCGCAAACGCCGCGTGCTCACGTTGACGCGGAATCTGCTCAGCGAAACCGACTTCGGCCGCTCGGGACACTTCCAGGTGCTCTGGGCGTCGACCGAAGAATTGCTCGTCTCCTACAACGACAAGCCGTTCGTCTCCGAAACCTACCGCAGGGAGCTCGACGGCGTCGGCAGCCGCGCCGATCGCATGGCGGCCGGCGATCTGCCGGCAGAGTTGCCCGAGTGGATGCAGAGCCTCGGCCAGGAGAACGTTCGCGGGCTCTCGGTCACGATGCTCATCGATCTCTTCGCGATCGAAGACGATCCGGTCCGCGCGGCGGAGATCGCCGGCGACCTGGAGGCGCTGACCGAAGACCTTCTGATGGCCGGCGCCTACGACGATGCGCTCACGGTCGCCCGGGCGCTGCAGACGCGCGCGACCACGCCTCGCAGCCGCGGCCAGGACGCGTCGCGCGTCGCGCTGGATCGGCTCGGCGACTCGCTCGGCATGCGCGAGACGGTCGCGCTCATCGGCGACGTCGACGACGAGGCATGGACGGCGATCCGATCGGTGATTCAGACCGTCGGCGTGGCGACCGTCGACGCGCTCAAGCCGGTGCTGCTGGCCGAGCACGATACGCTTGCGACCGCGCGCGCCGAAGAGCAGATTCTGGTGTTCGGCCCCGCGGCCGTCGGCCGCCTCGGGTCGCTCGTCGGCGACTCGCGATGGTTCGTCCAGCAGCGTGCCGCCCGCCTGCTCGGCCGCATCGCGACGCCGGAAGCGGTGCCTCTGTTACAACCGCTGCTGCGGCAGGCCGATCCGCGCGTCGCCCGCCAGGCGGTGTCCGCGCTGGGCGCGATCCAGGATCCAGCGGCGGCGCGCGCCATTCAGACGGTCCTGCGTGCGGCGAGCGGACAGCTTCGCAAGGCCGTCACCGAGGCGCTCGTCGCGGAGCGCGACCCGCGGGTCGTGCCGATGCTGGTCCGCGTGCTCGAAGAAAGCCAGCCGCTCGGCAGTGACCACGACATGGTGCTCGAAACGATCGACGCGCTCGCCACGGTGGGCACCGACGGCGCCGTGCCGATCCTGACGACCATGGCGCGGAGGACGTCGTTCTTCGGACGAAGGAAAGCGCGCGCGCTCAAGGAGCGGAGCATCGAGGCGCTCGTGCGCGTCGGGACGCCGAAATCGACCAGGGCCATCAAAGAGGCGGCGCAGCAGGGTGATCGGATGCTGCGGAAGATTGCCGCGGCCGTCGGGGCTCGGGGCTCGGGGCTCGGGGCTCGGGGCTAGGGGCTAGCCGAGAACGGATGGATCACAAAAAGGGCGAGGAGCTGATTCGCCGGCTGGCGGCTGCGCTGCGCGGCACCGAGCTGTACTCGCCGGATCATCCGCTCGTCCAGCGCGGCATCGACGCGTTCACGTCGGCCGCGACCGAACGGCTCGCCGCGACCTCGCCAGTCGTCATCGGCTTCATCGGCGACGAGGTGGTCGTCGACGGCACGCGCCTGCCGCGGGGCACCGCGTCGCTCGTCGGGTTCGCGCGCGATCTTCGCGATCGCGGCATCGAGAAGGTGACCTTCACGCGCGGACTGTCGCGGGGCGAAGTCAGCACCCTGCTTTCGGTCTTCAGCGACCGGTCCTCGTCGCCGGTGCCGCTTTCCGATCGCCTGGTGTCGAAAGGAATCCGCAACGTCACCCTCGGCCGGATCGTCGTCGACGAGGTGAGCGACGATCAGGCCGGGATCGCCGCGGCCCGACGCGTGTACGGCCAGGCGGTCGAGACCGCCGAGTCGCTGTGGAACGCGGCCAAAGCGGGCGATCAGCCCGATCCCGGCGCCGCACGGAAGATCATCGACGGCCTCGCCCGGCTGGTGACGCAGGACCGCACGTCGCTGATGGCGCTCACCGCGCTGAAGAAGTACGACAACTACACCTTCACGCACATGGTGAACGTCGCGGCGCTGTCGATGGCGCAGGCGCGCTCGCTGAACATCGAGGGGCCGCTCCTGCGCGAGTTCGGCTTCGCCGCGCTGATGCACGACATCGGCAAGGTGCACACGCCGCTGGAGGTGCTGAACAAGCCGGACAAGCTGACGAGCGACGAGTTCGCGGTGATGAAGCGTCACGTGATCGACGGCGCGCACATTCTGCGGCGCACGCCCGAGATGCCGGCGCTGGCGCCGATCGTGGCGTTCGAGCATCACCTGAGGCAGGATCTCAGCGGGTATCCGGAGAACATCGGCGCGCGGAGGCTGAATCTCTGCACGATGATCGTGTCGATCGCCGACGTGTTCGACGCGCTGCGCAGCAACCGACCCTACCGGCAGGGTCTCGCGACGGCGCGGATCCGCAGCATCATGGGCGAGCAGGGCAACCCGGCGTTCAACCAGGTGCTGCTGAAGCGCTTCGTCAACCTGATGGGTCTGTTTCCGGTCGGCAATCTCGTCCGGCTGAACGCAGATGAGCTTGCCGTCGTGACGGCCGAACACCCGGCTGATCCGTTCCGGCCGCAGGTGAAGATCCTGACGGACCGGACCGGCGCGATGCTCGAGGAGCCGCTGCTCGCGAACACATGGGAGCGCGACAGCCGCGGCCAGCATCCCTACGCCGTCGTCGAAGCGGTCGATCCAGAATCGGTCGGAATCGACCCGCTGCACTACCTGTAATGGCCGAACTGCCCGAGTTGACCGACGCGCCCGCGCCACTCGACGCAGTCGAAACGGCGCGGCTCACCGACTTCGCCCGTGCCTGCAAGGCCGCGGCGCGCGCGGTCGTCCTCTACCCGGCCGCGCATCCGGCGATCGCGGCGACGCTCGGGCGGATCGCGCAGATGACCGCGCCGGACGTGCTGCCCGGTCCGCTGCGACTCACGGTGCTCCCGGACAATCTGCTGGTCGGCGATCGGCCGCCGGCTCGCAGCGACACCGCGATCGTCGAACTGGCGACGCTCCTGCACTCGCATCTCATCGGTCAGATCTCGGTCAGCCCCGGCGGCGACGTCGAAGCCTGGCGCTCGTTCCTGGTGCTGCTCGGCCGCACGCCGGAATCGATTCGCGCGGAAGGCGGGATCGCCCGGGTCTGGACGACGATGGCCGGACGCCATGTCGAGCTGCGCGAAATCGACTACGCGGAAGTGCTGCGCGAGCGCAGCGGCGGTGAAGCCGCGCTGTGGGATCGCGTGATCGCGAATTGCCTGCAGGGCAGCGCCTTCGATCTCGACGAGGAAGGCATCCGGGAGCTCCTCGGCATCGCGTTCGACAGCGACCGCCTCGCCACGCTGATCGCGACGCTCGAAGAGCGTGGCAACGGGATCGGCGCCGTCGAGACGACGATCGGCGCGATGATGCGCATGCTGCGCGGCATCGTCGACGTGGTGTCGAAGAACGATCCCGATCGCCTGGAGCCGGTCCTCCGCAATATGGCCTCGGCCGTGGGCCAGGTGTCGCCTGAGATGATGCTCGGCCTGCTCCACCAGCAACACGACGACGAGGGCCCGCGACTCATGCAGGCGGTCGTCAGCCGGATGACCGACCAGACGATCGCGCGGTTCGTGTCGAAGCACGTGATCGAGGGCGCCTCGTCCACCGACCGTCTGGCGCTCGCGTTTCAATCGCTGGTGCGCGAGCCGGATCAGCAGCAGCGCCTGCTGGCGCTGGCGCGCGAGCGTGTCGCGGCGTCGCCGCTCGGCAGCACCGAAGGGTTCGAGTCGGTCTGGAATCACGTCGCCGAGAAGCTGCTGACCTCCTACACCGACGAGTCGTACGTCTCCGACGAGTACGGGCGCGAGCTCTCCGGCTCGCGCGCACGGGCCGTCGAAGTCGAGCAGGTGAGCGACGATCCGCCGGAACGGATCGGCGTCTGGCTCGGCAGCATCGCGACCACCGCGCTGCGCGCGCTCGATCTGCGGCTGGTGCTCGACCTGCTGCAGATCGAAGACGACCCGGCGCGCTGGGGCGAGCTGATGAACCCGGTCGTCGGCCTGCTCGAGGATCTGCTCCTGGTCGGCGACTTCGACGCGGCGACCGACATCGTGCGCGTCCTGGTGAAAGAGGCGTCTCCGGAGAGCTGGATTCCGGCGCGCCGCCAGCACGCGATCACGGCGCTCGACCTGTTGGTCTCGGGATCGATGATGCGGCACATCACGACGCACCTGGCGACGATTGACGACACGCAGTTCGAGCGCGTCCGGGCGATGTGCGTGTCGATCGGCGAGGTGCTGGTACGCCCGCTGGCCGAAGCGCTGTCGGCCGACGAGCGGCCGCGAACCCGCGAGCGCCTGACGTCGATCCTGCTCGCCTTCGGATCGGTCGGCCACCGCACCATCGAGCGGCTGAAGAACTCGCAGAATCCGGCGATCCGCCGTACGGCGATTCAGCTGATGCGGCAGTTCGGCGGCAGCGAGGCGCTGCCCGATCTCACGGAACTACTCGACGACAAGGAGCCGCAGGTGCAGCGCGAGGCGGTCCGCGCGATTCTGAACGTCGGCACCGACGCGGCGTTCCGGATCCTGGAGCAGGCGCTCTCGAGCGGCACCACGCGCTCGCGCGACGCGATCATGCAGTCGATTGGCACGGTGCGCGACGAACGCGCGACGCCGCTCCTCGCCTACATCCTCGGCCACTTCGATCATCGCGGCGCGCTCGCTCCGGTGTACCTGCGCGCGGTCGAATCGCTCGGCGTGCTGCGCGACCCGGCCGGGGTCACGCCGCTGCGCGACGCGCTCTACAAGGGCGAATGGTGGGCGCCGCGGCGCACGGCGACGCTGCGGGCGGCAGCTGCCGCGGCGCTGGTGCGGATCGGCACACCCGAGGCATTCGAGGTCCTCGAAGAGGCCGCGGACCAGGGATCGCGCGGCATCCGGTCGGCGGCGCGGACGCAGCTCTCGAACGCGCGCGGACGCCGGGCGGCACGAAGCGCGGCCCGAGGCGGCAGCGCATGACCACGCCGCGTTTTCAGCTCGCCGACGAGCTGCTGCGCCGCGTCGCGGCGTCGCTGCGCTCGGCCCAGCTGTACTCGCCGGGGCACCCGATCATCGGCCGCAACCTCGAGTCGCTGTCGACGGCCTTTCAGCTGCTCCACGGCCTGCAGCCGGCAGTGGTGATCGGCGTGGTCGGCGACGAAGTGATCGTCGACGACATGCCGATGGCGAAAGCCGACACGCTGGGCCCGCTGATCCGCCGGCTGCAGCAGAGCGGCGTCGAACGGATCACCGTCGAGCGCGGCGTCACGACCGACGAGCTCGCGACCTTCATCGAGGCGGTGACCACGATCGAGGGCCGGCCGGCAATCCCCGGCAGCGAGGCGCCGGAGTTTCCCGCGATTCCGCACATCCGCGTCGGGCGCGTCAGCGTCGATCAGCGCGTCGAAGGCAGCCTGACCGACATGGCGACGATCAGGCGCCTCTACCAGGACGCCGTGTCGGCCGCCGGCGACGTGTGGGACAGCGCGCAGACCGAAGGCACACCCGATGCGACCGTCGCCAGGACGATGATCGACGGGCTCGCCCAGGCGGTGGCGCAGAACCGCACGGCGCTCCTGGCGCTGACGACGTTGAAGAACTACGACAACTACACGTTCACGCACATGGTGAACGTCTCGATTCTGACGATGGGCCAGGCGCGCGGCCTCGGGATCGACGGCCCGCTGCTCCGCGAATTCGGACTGGCGGCGCTGATGCACGACATCGGCAAGGTCCGGACCCCGAAGGAGATCCTCAACAAGCCGGACAAGCTGACCGACCACGAGTTCGAGATCATGAAGCGCCACGTCGTCGACGGCGCGGAGATCCTGCGGATGACGCCTGACGTCCCGACGCTGGCGCCGGTGGTCGCCTTCGAGCATCATCTGCGGATCGACGGGTCGGGCTATCCCTCGCGCGCCAGACGCTCGTCGCTGAACGTCGGCACGATGCTATGCAGCATCGCCGACGTCTACGACGCGATGCGATCGCAGCGCCAGTATCAGCAGGCCTTCCCCACCGACCGGATTCTGGCGGTGCTGAAGCGCAATGACGGCCAGCAGTTCGATCAGCACCTGGTGCGCCGCTTCGTGCAGCTGGTCGGCATCTACCCCGCCGGCAACCTGGTCCGGCTCAATACCGGCGAGGTCGCCGTGGTGATGAAGATCTACGCGCCGGATCCGTACCGGCCGCACGTCCGCGTGCTGATCGCGCGCGACGGCCGGCGGCTCGATCTGCCGTACGAGTTGAATCTGTGGGAACGGAGCGACGATCCGCAGCGTCCATCGACCATCGTGTCGCCGCTCGACCCCGCGGACTTCCAGGTCGATCCGTTGATGCTGATGTAACATTTCCCGCATGCGCGTCACGTTTGCCGTCGCGGTGCCCGCGTTCGCGGCCATCCTCTCGTTCACCTCGCACGCGGCGCCGGCGACCCCGCCAAAGCTGGCCGTGATCATCGTCGTCGATCAGATGCGGGCCGACTACGTCGACCGCTTCAGCGGCGACTGGAAGGGCGGCCTCAAGCGGATGGTGACCCAGGGCGCGTGGTTCCAGCAGGCGGCCTATCCGTACCTCACGACGGTCACCTGCGCCGGCCATGCGACCATCGCCACCGGGTCGTTTCCGCACGCCCACGGCGTGTTCCAGAATGCGTGGTGGGATCGTGACGCGAAGAAGCAGATGACGTGCACGCAGGATCCGTCGGCGCAGGATTTCGGCTACGGCGTGCCGGTCGCCGGCGGCAACAGCGCCTACCGGCTGCAGATCCCGACGTTCGCCGACCAGATGCGCTCGCGCCGTTCGGCGCACGTCGTGGCGCTGGCGCTGAAGGATCGGAGCGCCGTGATGCTGGCCGGCCACGGCGGCGACGCCGTGACGTGGCTCAGCAACAATCTCGACGGCTGGGAATCGTCCAATGTCTACTCCGAGGGTCCGAATCCCGCCGTCAAAGCCTTCATCGACGCCAATCCAATCACTGCTGATTTCGGCAAGACCTGGGATCGCCTCCTGCCCGCCGCCTCCTACTCAGGTCCGGACGATGGGGCGGGCGAAGCGCCGCCTCGCGGTTGGACGCGCAGCTTCCCGCACGTGCTGAAGGGAACCGGCGACAAGCCGGACGGCGATTACCTGCTGCAATGGGAGCGCAGTCCGTATGCCGACGCGTACGTCGGCCGCTTCGCCGCTGCGCTGGTCCAGGCACTGCAACTGGGCAAGCACGACGGGACCGACGTTCTCGCGCTCAGCTTTTCGACGCCCGATCTCGTCGGCCACGCGTTCGGTCCGCGCAGTCACGAGGTGCAGGACATCTTCGCGCACCTCGATCGCACCATCGGGCTGCTGTTCGACGCGCTCGATGAGCAGGTCGGCAAGGATCAATGGGTCGCGGGGCTGAGCGCCGACCATGGGGTGACAGCGATCCCGGAGCAGCTCGTGGCCGAAGGGCACGACGGCGGCCGTATCGACGGCGGCGCGCTGGTGACGGCCATCGAAGAAACGCTCCGCCCGGCGCTCGGCACCGGCCGTCACGTCACAGTGCTGAACACCAACGACATCTACTTCGAGCCGGGTGTCTACACGAAGATCACGAAGTCGCGCGAGCTGCTGGCGAAGGTCCTCGGCGCGATCGAGGCGCGGCCCGGCGTGCAGCGCGTGTTCATGGCCGAGCAGGTGCGCGGCGGGGCGAACGCGAAGGATCCGCTGCTGCGCGCCGCGGCGCTCAGCTACTTTCCGGGCCGCGGCGGCGACCTGATCTTCGCGCCGAAGCCTGGCTGGATGATCTCGGCGGCGGGCACGACGCACGGGTCTGCCAACCCCGACGATCAGCGCGTGCCGGTGATGTTTCTCGGCGCGGGCATCAAGGCGGGCACGTACCAGGAACCGGCGACGCCGGCCGACCTGGCGCCCACGCTCGCCGCCGTCACCGGGCTCTCGATGAAGGCAGAGGGGCACGCGCTGTCGTGCGTGCAGTGACGAGGAAGCCCAAGAAGACCGCGCCGGCGGACGCCTTCTCCCTGCGAGTGCTCTCGGTCGTGCGGCGCATCCCGCCAGGGCGCGTCGCCACCTATGGCGACGTCGCGGAGCTCGCCGGTCGGCCGCGCGCGGCGCGCGCCGTCGGCAACATCATGCGGGGGTGCGGCCGGCCCGATGTGCCGTGCCATCGCGTGATCGCCGCCGGCGGCCGGCTTGGCGGCTATGGCGGCCGCGAGCTGATGAAGCGTTCGCTCCTGGCCGCCGAAGGGATTCTGGTGTCCGGCTCGCGAATCCGCGAGCTCGACCGCGTGCGATGGCGGGCACCGCGGCGCAGAAAATCCTGAACTTTCCGCCGCCGTTTCTTCGTATCAGCCTGTGTGACGGCAGCCAAGCAACGCCCCCCAATCCCTTTCCCGTCTAAAGGATCGACGGAGGGAATGGATCTTGTCGCACGAGTCCGGGCCGGCGACTTCGACGCCTTCGAGGCGCTGTATCGCGAGCACGCTGCACGGCTTTACACGCTGGCCTGCCGTATGGCCGGGTCGCCGGAAGACGGCGAGGATCTCCTGCAGGAAATCTTCCTCCAGGCATATCGCAAACTTGGCAGCTTCAAAGGCGATTCGTCGATCGGGACCTGGCTGTATCGTCTGGCGCTCAACCACTGTCTGGACTACGTGCGCAGCCGGCGGGCCAGAATGAACAAGCTGACGGAAACGCTCGACGCGGAGAGCTCGTTCGAGCCGACGGCGCGGCGCGAGACGCCGATCGCCCGCATGGATCTCGAGCGGGCGGTCGAGCGGCTGCCCGAAGGGTGCCGCGAGGCGTTCGTGCTGCACGACGTCGAAGGGTTCGATCACAAGGAAGTCGCGGATCTGCTCGGCATTGCCGAGGGAACGTCGAAATCACAGGTGTTCAAGGCGCGGATCAAGCTGCGCGGCTTCCTCCGCGGGCAGCGGTAGGAAGCCCTGGTGAAGGCGGTTAGCCGGACCGTGAACGACATGCATCCGAACGAAGAGGTCCTGAACGCATACGCCGACGGATCGCTGACGGCGGGCGAGGCCGCCGAGGTCGACCAGCACCTCGGCGCGTGCGTCTCGTGCCGTCAGCTGGTCGATGACGTGCGCGAGATCCTGCGCGCCACGTCCGATCTCGATGTGCGCGAGCCGCCAGTGCGCGTGTGGCCGCGCATCGAGCGCGCGATTCTGCTCGATCGGGACGACGAGGCGCGAAGGACGTCGGCACTCCACGCCGACGACGGCGCACGACGGGCGCAGAGCCATCGCGGCGCGGCAATCGCCAGGCGCTACGGCAAATGGCTCGCCGCGGCCGCCGTGCTGGTGCTCGCGACGGCCGTCGGCGTCCGCTACCTGCCCGGGCGGCACGCCGACACGGCGGGATCGGTGCGGCCGCCGGCCGAGAGCGGCGCGGAGGCGTCGGCGAGCGGAGCGGCGCAGGCGGTCGAGAGCGAGCTTCGCCAGGCCGAGGCGCACTACGAGAACGCAATCAAGGGCCTCGAGCAGATCGCCAACGCCGAGCAGAACGCGCTCGACCCGCGCACCGCGGCGACGCTGCAGAAGAACCTGGCGGTGATCGATCAGGCGATCAGCGAGAGCCGCGCCGCAGTCCGGTCGCAGCCGACGAGCGAGCCGGCGCAGGCGAGCCTGATTGAGAACTTCAAGACGAAAATCTCGCTGCTGCAGGACACGGTGGCGCTGATCAACGAAATGCGGAAGGGCAACGAGGCCGGTGCCGCGCGCATCGTCTCAGGGTTGAAGGAGAAGGGCAACTGACATGCGATTGACTCCCGTCGTGGTGGTCGTGGCCGCGCTCGCCGCCGTTCCACAGCCGGCAGGTGCGCAGGACGCGCCGCATCGCATCGTCGTGCGGGAGGTGCTCCGCTCCGCGCGGAACGGCGCCTATCAGGGGCGCGATCGTGGACCGGAGCAGGCCGACCGCTTCTCTCGCAAGGTGAAGCTCGGTCGCGACGGCCGCGTCAGCGTCGGCAACATTTCCGGCGACATCACCGTGACCGGCGGATCTGGCGACGAGGTCTCGATTGAGGCGGTGAAGCGGACCCGTGGCGATCGCAGTCAGCTCGCCAACGTCCGGATCGTCGTCGACGATCGTCCGGGACGTGTCGACGTCCGCGCCGAGTACGACTCGAACCGGTTCACCCGCAACAACAACGTGTCCGTCGATTTCACGATCACGGTTCCGAACGGCGCGTCGGTGGAAGTGAAATCGGTGTCCGGCAGCGTCAAGGTGAGCGGCGTCCGTGGCGCGGTGCGCGGCGAGAGCGTCAGCGGTGACGTGACCACGACCGATACTCCGAAGGTGGAAGCGGCGAAAACGGTGTCGGGCGACGTGACGCTCAGCGGCATCCAGAACGACGGCGATCTGTCGGCCAGCAGCGTGAGTGGCAACGTCCGCGCCAGGGGCGTCAAGGCGCACGCGCTCGACCTCGGCTCAGTGAGCGGCGACCTGACGGTGAGCGACGTCACCTGCGACCGCCTCAACGCCAAGTCGGTGAGCGGCGGGTTCGAGTACACCGGCAGCATCGCGCGCGGCGGCGTCTACGACGTGAACCTGCACTCCGGCACGGTGCGATTCGTCCTCGCGAACCCGTCGGGGTTCGAGCTGACCGCGAACACGTTCAGCGGCAGCATTCGATCGGATCTGCCGCTGACGATCGGCGGCACCAGCGACCGGGGTCAGCGCCGCGGCGTGAACAACCGATCGATGCGCGCGACCTTCGGCGACGGCAGCGCCACGCTCACGGTGCGCACCTTCAGCGGGGACATCGTGATCGCGAAGCGTTAGCGGATGGTAAAGCGTTAAGCTCAGCCGCGCGCGGTATCCTGCTTGCTTCTGCCTTTGTATAATTGGTCTCGTCAGCTGAGCCGCACAGACGTGACGTGGAGGCAAGCATGAAGCGATTGGTTCTCGTTGGAGCCTTGATCAGCGCGCTCGGCGCGGCCGCCTACGCGCAGGGGACCGGTTCGAAAGGCACCGCCGCGCAGGGCGCCGGCCATACCGCACCGAAGCCGCAACCGCCTACCGAAGCAGCCCCGGCGGCACCCGAAGGGCAACTGCAACTTGGCACAGTGCACATTCCAAAAGCCGTGAAGGCGGACGGCAAGCCGCTTCCCGCCGGCACCTATACCGTGCGGTTGACCGCCGACACGGCGTCCCAGGAAGCCAAGGGCCAGACCAAGTCGCTCGAACGATGGGCCGAGTTCGTCCAGGGCGGCAAGGTCGCTGGACGCGAGGTCGTCACGATCGTCCCGCAGGCCGACATCAGCAAGGTGCAGAAGGACACGCCGCCCAAGCCGAATGCGGCAAAAGTGGAGACGCTCAAGGGCGGCGATTACGTCCGCGTCTGGATCAACAAGGGCGGGAATCACTACCTGATGCACCTGCCGGTCTGAACCGTGTCGGGGCTCGGGGCTCGGGGCTGGCTGAAGCCGGGAGCTGAAAGGCTCTCGGCTTTTTCGTGTACCCCGGCTTGCTGACGCACTGTCACGCTGCATCTGCGTCCACGGGAACGCAGCCACAAGTCTCTCCGGTCCGCCGGCGGCGGGCGTCGGCCCTCTGCGATCTCTGCGTCTCTCCGCAAATCGCGATCGCAATGGTCGCTCGCCGAAGGCCATATCCATTCGAAATACGTTGCTGCGTATAATGCACGTCTCCCGATTTCGACACGCTGATGCTGGCCGATGGGACGCGCGTCGGACCGTTCGAGATCGTTTCGCCGCTCGGAGCCGGCGGCATGGGCGAGGTCTATCGCGCCCGTGACACGAACCTCCATCGCGACGTCGCGATCAAGGTCCTTCCCGATGCCTTCGCCGCAGATGCCGAGCGCCTCGCGCGCTTCGAACGCGAAGCGCGCATCCTCGCTGCGCTGAATCATCCCAACATCGCTGCGATCCATGGGCTGGAACGCACGTCCACGGCGACGGTGCTCGTCATGGAGCTCGCCGTCGGCGACACGCTCGCAGCCCGCGTTGCCCGCGGTCGGCTTCCGGTAGACGCTGCGGTCGCCATCGCCATACAGATCGCGGCGGCCCTCGAAGCCGCGCACGAGAAAGGCATCGTCCATCGCGATCTGAAGCCGGCGAACGTTGTGGTCTCAGGTGATGGCCGCGTAAAGGTGCTCGACTTCGGGCTTGCGAAGGCGGGGGCAGGAGGGGCGGGAGGGGCAGGAGGGGCTGGATGGGAAGGAACGGCGGGAGAAGGCGCCGACGTCGCCGCTGCCCTTACTCACTCTCCCACCGTCTACGGTGGCACGATGGCCGGCGTCCTGCTCGGGACCGCGGCCTACATGAGCCCCGAACAGGCGCGGGGCAGAGCGGTGGACAAGCGCACCGACATCTGGGCGTTCGGCTGCCTGCTGTTCGAGATGCTGACAGGCAAGCCGGCGTTCGCCGGCGACACGCTCACCGACGTCGTTGCCGCGGTCGTCACGAACGAACCGGACTGGAGCCGGCTGCCGGGAGAGACCCCTGCGCATCTGCGCCGGGTACTTCGACGCTGCCTGCGAAAGGACGCGGCGGGCCGTTTCCACGACATCGCCGATGCGCGAATCGACCTCGAAGATGCGCGAGCCGACGATCAACCGGTCGCGCGAGCCACACAGACGACAGCCGCCTGGCGACGCACGATCTGGCCGCTGGCGGCCGCTGCCCTTGCCGTCGCGGCGACCCTGATTGGCGTGCGATCGGCCGCGCCACGGAGTGCGGGCGGTGCGCCTGCCGTCACTCGACTCGAGCTCGACCTTCCGTCGGGCGTCGAGATGTACGGCGGGGCAGCCCCCGGTGTGGCGTTCGCGCCCGACGGACGCCGAATCGCGTATATCGGAAGCCTCGACGGCAACCGCCATATCTACCTTCGCAGCCTGGATCGCTTCGATTCGACGGCGCTGTCGGGAACCGATCAGGCGCAATCGCTCTTCTTCTCACCCGACGGATCTTCGCTCGCCTTCATTACGGCGGATCGCACCCTGAAAGCCGTCTCGTTGTCCGACGGTCTTGTCACGGTCCTGGCACACGATACCGAGCAATTCGCTGGCGGCACTTGGGGAGCCGACGGTCGGATCACGGTCGTCCGCGACGGTCGGCTCGTTCAGGTGGCGGCGTCCGGCGGAGAGCCGCAGCCGCTGACGACGCTCGATGCCTCGAAGCATGAGCGCCTCCACATCTGGCCGGTCGCGCTCCCGAACGGTGCTGGCCTGCTGTTCCGGTCGATTGCCGGCGATGAAGGGAAGAGCGATCAGATTGAAGCGCTCGTGACGGCAACGAGGGAGCGAAAGCTTCTCGTCCCGGGCGGAGCACTTCCACTCTATGCGCCGAGCGGCCACCTGGTCTTCGTTCGGGATCGAGACCTGCTGGCGGCGCCGTTCGACTCGCGACGGATGGAAGTCACAGGACCCGCCGTTCGAGCCGTGAGCGACGTGAGCGTGGACTTCGGCGGCGGCCCGCAGGCGAGCGTGTCCTCGACCGGCTCGCTCGTCTACGCGCCGGGCGGCACCGGCACGAGCCACCTGCTGTGGGTGACACGAGAAGGCATCGAGCAGCCGATCGTCGATGGCGCCACTCGATTTCGATCGCCACGACTGGCGCCGAACGGGCAGAGTGTCGTCGTGCAGATCGGCGCGAGCCTCTGGGTTCACGATCTCGCGCGCGGCACGTTGACGCGCCTCGTCACGCGCAACGTGGCCACGATTGGATCGGGCTTCACGGTGTGGTCCCCCGACGGTAGACACATCGCGTTCCGCAGCCAGGAGGGCGTGCGCTGGCTCGACGTGCAGAGCGGCGGGTCGTCGCGAGCGCTGTCCCCCGATAGCCGCAACAACGGCGACGTTCCGACGTCGATCTCGTCAGACGGAGAGTCCCTCCTGTTCATCCGGCTGGATGCGGGCACGTCCGGCGATCTCTATCTGATGTCGCTGCGAGACGGTTCAGTGCGGCCGATTCTCAGGACACCGGCGTACGAGGGAGGCGCGCAGCTGTCGCCCGACGGTCGCTGGATCGTCTACGTGTCGGACGACTCCGGCCGGTTCGAGGTGTACGTGCGGCCCCTTGGCGGACCGGATCGGCGGTGGCCCGTCTCGACGCAGGGCGGGAGCTTTCCGGTGTGGCGCCGCGACGGGAAGGAACTCTTCTATCGCGCCGGCAACAAGATGATGGCGGTGGCGGTGACGATCAGGTCAGACGAGGTCATCCTCTCTGCTCCTCGGCTGCTTTTCGATCGGCAGTACCCGTTCGAAGCGTCGACGATTCCAAATTACGACGTCAGCCTCGACGGCACGAAGTTCCTGATGGTGAAGGACGACGTCGGTGCCGGCCGCCTGAACGTGATCCTGAACTGGACCGAGGAATTGAAACGTCTCGCCCCGACGCGATGATCGAGAGGCCTGGTGGGCCAGGTAGGTCAGGTGGGTCGGATACCCGGTGACTTGCTGGATGGGGGTCGATCCGTATCGGATTTACCCATAAAGTCGGAACGCGTGGCCGTCCGACCTACCAGGCTCACCCGGCCTGCCTGACCCACCCGGCCTCGTCACACCGCCATCACGTCGAACTGCTCGTGATGCAGTTGCGTATCCGGCTTGACGGTCACGTCCTTGCCGATTGACTGCCGCAGATCCTTGAGCACGGCGCTCTCTTCTTCTTTCAACGCGCGCGCGATGTCGGGGTTCACGCGCAGCAGCAGTCGGTGGCCGTTCAGCTCCGGACTCACCTTCTTCACTTCACTGAGGATCTCGTAGCAGATCGTCGAGCTCGACTTGATCACGCCGGTGCCCGAGCAGTACGGGCACGGCTCGGTGAGCACGCGTTCCAGGCTCTGCTTGACCCGCTTGCGCGTGATGATCACCAGGCCGAAGTCGGCCACCTGCAGCGCCTTCGACGGCGAGCGATCTTTCTTCAGCTCCTGCTCCACCGCCTGATACACCTTCTGGCGGTTCTTCTTGTCCTCCATGTCGATCAGGTCGAGGACGATGATGCCGCCGAGATCGCGCAGGCGAATCTGCCGGACGATCTCTTTCACCGCCTCGAGATTCGTCTTCACAATCGTGTCTTCGAGCCGGCCGCTGGTCTTCTTGCCGACGAACCGCCCGGTGTTCACGTCAATAGCGACCAGCGCCTCGGTCTGGTTGATGACGATGGATCCGCCCGACTTCAGCCACACCTTGCTCTTGAGCGCCTTGTCGATCTCGCCCTGCACGCCGTACTCGTCGAAGATCGGATATGGCTTCGAATACAGCTTCACCTTGGGCGCAAGGTTCGGCATGATCCGCTCGACTAGCTCGACGACGCGCTGGTACTCGCCCTGGTTGTCGATGCGAATCGCCTGGTAGTCCTCGGTCAGCAGGTCCCGCAGCAGCCGGCTGACGATGCTCTGCTCCCGGTAGAGCACGGCCGGCGCGCGCGACGATTCGTTGCGCTGCCGCATCTCGGTCCAGATCCTGTGGAACAGCTCGAGGTCGCCGACGATGTCCTCTTTCGGCCGGCCGGACGCCGCGGTGCGGATGATGACGCCGCCGGTGAAGCCGTGCGCCTCCCGGAACTCGCGGACGATGCCGCGCAGCCGGCTGCGCTCCTCGCGTGATTCGATCTTCCGCGACACCCCGATGTGATCGACGGTGGGCATGAAGACCAGGAACCGGCCCGGCATGGTGACATGCGACGTGAGCCGTGCGCCCTTGGTCCCGAGCGGCTCCTTCACCACCTGGACGACGATCTCCTGTCCTTCCCGCAGCAGTTCTTCGATCTTCGGGTGCGGCCGCTCGCCCCTCGCCTCGCCCCGGGACTCGCGCTCCTTGCGGCCGCCGCCGTTCTCCTCCTCGTCGTCGCTTGCCAGCTTGTCGAACTCGTCGATCGTGTCGACGACGTCGGCGACGTAGAGGAAGCCGTCGCGCTCCAGCCCGATGTCGATGAAGGAGGATTGCATGCCGGGAAGGACTTTCGAGACTCGGCCCTTGTAGACGTTGCCGACGGTGCCGCGATGCCGCTCGCGCTCGACGAAGATCTCGGCGACGAGATCGTCCTCGAGAATAGCCACCATCGTCTCGTGACCGTTCGACGAGACGATCATCTCTTTGATCATCACGAATCTCCGGGGCGGGAGGGGCGCCCTTCCTGCCCTCCCTGCCCGTTAATTCGTGAATCTGCGCATGCGCACGTTCAGCACCAGCCCGAAGCTTGCGAGCGTCGCGATCATCGACGACCCTCCGTAGCTCATGAGCGGCAGCGTCAACCCTTTCACGGGCGCCAGTCCGGCGGACATGGTGATGTTGTAGACCACCTGAAAGGTGAAGCTGGCGAGCACGCCGAGCACGAGGTAGGCGCCCAGGCGATCTTTCGCCAGGCGCGCCGCCTCGAGCGCGCGCAGAATCACGAACAGATACAAGCCGAGCGCCACGAGGACGCCGGCAAACCCCTGCTCCTCGGCAAGCACCGAGAAGACAAAATCGTTGTCCACTTCCGGCAGGAACCGCAGTTGCCCCTGCGTCCCCTGCTTGAATCCCTTGCCCGTCAACCCGCCCGATCCGACGGTGATGCGCGCCTGGATCTGCTGATAGCCGGCGCCTTTCGCATCCTGCGACGGATCGATGAAGGTCGAGATGCGGGACTTCTGATAGTCCTTCAGCACGAACTTCCACGCGATTGGCGCGGCGAGGAGTCCGACCAGCGCCAGGATGCCGAGAATGCGCATCCGCATCCCGGCGAGATACGTGACCGCGAGCAGGATCGGCACCAGCGTCATCGCCGTGCCGAGATCGGGCTCCTTGCCGATCAGCGCCAGCGGAATCCCGGTGAGGATCCCTCCGACGATCAGGTCGCCCGTCGTCGGCGCGCTGCGGTTCTCGCCGAAGAACTTGGCGAGGACCAGCGCCACGCACATCTTCGCGAACTCGGACGGCTGCAGGTTGAACGCGCCGAGTGGAATCCAGCGGCGGGCACCCTTGCTCTCGTGCCCGAACACCAGCACGTAGACGAGCAGCCCGAGGATCGCGATGTAGATCAGATGCGACTTGTCGGTGAAGGTCCGATAGTCGGCGCTGAGCGTCACCAGCATCGCGATCAGCCCGATGCCGATCGCGTACATCTGAATGACCCAGCGGCGCGACCCGCCGTGCGTCGGATCGAAGGTCGCGGCGTAGATCGTGACGACGCTCAACGCGCACAGCGCGAGGATGGCGAGCAGCAGCGCCCAGTCGATGTGGTAGTAGAGCCTTCGTTCGAACACAAAAAACCAGGTTCTGGAGTTCTAGGGCACGAGGTTGGCCTTGAACTCCGGCTTCGGCGGCAGCGGCCGCCCCTCCTTCTTCGCGAAAAACGTGTCGAGCACGTGGTGCGCGACCAGCGCGGCGTTCGAGCCGTGCACGCCGTGCTCGAGCAGCACCACGCCGGCGATCTCCGGCTTGTCGCGCGGCGCGAAGAACACGAACCAGCCGTTGTCGCGCAGATCCTTGTCCGTCTTGCCGGCGCGCTCCTTGCCCTGGTTCGAGATCACCTGCGCCGTGCCGGTCTTGCCCGAGATGTCATAGCCCTTCAGGATCGCGTTGTGGCCGGTGCCGGCGCCGTTCACCACGAGGAACAGCCCGTCGCGAATCGCCTGGAGCTTCTCGGGGTCGAGCGGCGCCCGCGAGCGCGGCGCCGGCGGCGGCACCCCCTTCCAGCCGCCGCCATCGTCGACCGCCTTGAGCAGGTGCGGCGTGACGCGCGTGCCGCCGTTGGCGAGCGTCGCGGCGTAGACGGCCATCGAGACCGGCGTCACCGACACGGAACCCTGCCCGATCGACACCGACACGGTCTCGCCGGCGTACCATTTCTCCTTGAAGCGCGCCTGCTTCCACTCCGGCGACGGCACGATGCCGACCACCTCGTTCGGCAGGTCGATGCCGCTCTTCTCGCCGAGACCGAGCAGCGTCGCCCACTTGTGGATCTTGTCGATCCCGGTCATGTTGCCGATCGTGTAGAAGTAGACGTTGCACGACTGCTCGATCGCGTGCCGGAGATCGACCGTGCCGTGGCCCCCCTTCTTCCAGCACTTGAACGGACGGCCGTAGAACGTCGCGCCGCCGGTGCAGTGCACCTTGAAGTCCGGGGTGATCACGCCTTCCTGCAGCGCCGCCGTCGCGACCGCCATCTTGAACGTCGATCCGGGCGAATACCGTCCCTGGATCGCCCGATCGTTGAGCGGCAGATCTTCGTCGCTGGTCAGCGTCGCCCAGGTGTCGCGGTCGATGCCGGCCGCGAACGCATTCGGGTCGTACGCCGGACGGCTGGTGAACCCGAGCACGTCGCCGCTGGCCGGGTCCAGGATCACCGCCGCGCCGTTGAACCCCAGCTGATCGAAGCCTTCCTCGATGGCCCGCTGCACGTCGTAGTCGATGGTGAGCTGCAGCCGATGCCCTTCGGTCGGATCCTCTTCCTCCAGCGTCCGGATTTCACGGCCGACGCTGTTGACGACGACGCGCTTGGCGCCGTCCTCGCCCATCAACATCGCGTTGTAGATCTTCTCGATCCCCGACTGCCCGACGATGTCGCCGCTCTTCAGCCCGGTCGAATCCGACACCTGCGCGTCGCTCACTTCGCCGACGTAGCCGAACAGGTGGGCGCCCATCGTCTCGGGGTACTCGCGCGTGGGCACTTCCTCGACCAGGATGCCGGGCAGCTCGAAGTCGAGCCGCCGCGCTTTCACCGCCGCCACCTGCGCCAGCGTCGCATCCTGCACGACGACGATCGGCCGGTAGCTCGGCTCGCGACGGTGCTTGTCGACGATCGTGCGGACGTTCTTCTCGTCGATGCCGACGACAGCGGCCAGCATGCGGATTGTGCGATTGAGATCCTTGGTGCGCTCGCGATCGATCGAGATGCTGAACGAGTGGCGGTTCGCGACCAGCACCTTGCCGTTCCGGTCCACCACCAGGCCGCGCGGGGCGCGCAGTGCCAGCGTGCGCTGATGGTTGTTCTCGGCCATTTCTTCGAACTTTGCGTGCTGGACGACCTGCAGCACCCAGAAGCTCAGCGCGAGCACGGAGAACAACACCGTGATCCCGTATTGCAGGATCGTCAGCCGCATCGTCAGGCGGCGGCGGTCTTCAAGCGGCGCAGCCATATGCAACCAATCTACCGCCGAAGGCGGGTTTTCGCAGCTCTTCTCCGCTCGACGGCGCCGGGCAGCAGTTCGACCACCTGAAATGCAACCACGCCCACCAGGGCGTTGGCGGTCGACTGGCCCGCGACGACGCCGTACGGGGTGCCGAAATGGCGAATGTCCAACAGTGTATAGAGACCCATGAAAATCGCCGCGTGCAGCGCGCTCGCCCCGAAAAACACCACGAACCGGGGCAGCGGCTGCGACACGATGAACTGCGTGCCGATGACCCCGGCCAGGAACCCGACGACCGTCTTCGCCAGCCCGCCGATGCCGATCACCGGGCTCGAGAGCGCGTCCTGAAACAGTCCAGCGACAGTGCCGGACAGCAGTCCCGTCGTCGGGCCGTAGGTCAGGGCCACGTAGACGACGGCGACGAGCACGAGATCGATTGCGACCGTTCCCCTCACCATGTAGCGCGCGAGCGTCGTTTGAAGTGCGAGCGCCACGACGATCGCCAGAATCACCCCGACTGCCCTCACTCGGACACTCCGGCGGCCGCTTCTTTCGCCGGCGTGGGAGTGAGCACGATCAGCACTTCCTCGAGCTGTCTGAAATCGACCGCCGGCTTGACGACGATCCTCTTGAACGCCGGGCCGTTCTTCTCGACCAGCTCGACCCGTCCGACCGCAAGCCCTTTCGGATAAATCGTGTCGATGCCGGAGGTGACGACGAGATCGCCGACCGCCACGTCGGACGCCTCGGAGACGTACTGCATCTGCAGCCGATCGTCGCCGCCGCCGACCACCACCCCTTGCGCGCGGGTCCGCTCGACGATGACGCCCGCAGCGGCGTTGCGATCGATCAGCAGCTGCACTTTCGCGGACCGCGCGCTCGGCACGACGACCCGCCCGACGATGCCGGCGGGGGCAATCACCGCCATGTCGGGCCGCACCCCGTCGCGCGTTCCCTTGTCGACGGTGAGCGTGCGGAAATCGGGCGACGCCGCGGCGCCGATGATCTCGGCGCCGGTAGTCGCGAGCTCGAGGCGGTCGTGCAGGTCGAGCAGCTTCTGGAGTCCGCGCGCGCGGTCGGCGAGCGCCCGCTGCTCCTGGACGGCGATCTCCGCGGCAGCGAGCCGCCGCTTGAGGTCGTCGTTCTCGGCCTTGACGTGGCGCAAGCCGACGTAGCTGTCCCACACGTTGCGAACGCCGGAGAAGCCGCCGGACAGCGTGCGCTGCACCTCCGAGAAGACGCCGAAGGTCACCGCCTCGAGCACCGGGACGCCCGACCTCGAGCTCACTTGCGCGGAAATCAGCAGGACGTGGCCGACGACGACCGCGAGGAACAGATAGCCGGAGTGCTGGCGGATGTCGCTCAGTGCCATAAGTGGCAGCCCTGACGCGCCGCGCGACCGCCGCGGCGCAATCCAGGCCTGCTAGTCAATCGAGATCTTCCGCAGCAAGTTGAAATCCGAGAGCATTTTGCCGGCGCCGAGCACGACCGAGGACAGCGGATCCTCGGCCATCGCCAGCGGCAGCCCGGTCTCCTCGCGCAGCCGCTTGTCCAGGTTCTTCAGCATCGATCCGCCGCCGGTCAGCACGATGCCGCGGTCGACGATGTCGGCCGACAGCTCGGGCGGCGTGCGCTCGAGCGCGACGCGCACCGCGTCGACGATCACGTTGACCGTCTCGGCCAGCGCCTCGCGGATCTCTTCGTCCGTGATGGTGATCGTCTTCGGCACCCCTTCGATCAGGTGCCGCCCCTTGATCTCCATCGTCATGCGATCCTCGAGCGGATACGCGGAGCCGACCTCGATCTTGATCTGCTCGGCGGTGCGTTCGCCGATCAGCAGGTTGTACTGCTTCTTGATGTACTGAATGATCGCCTCGTCCATCTCGTTGCCGGCGACCCGGACCGCCTTGCTGTAGACGATCCCGGCGAGCGAGATGACGGCGATGTCGGTGGTGCCGCCGCCGATGTCGACGATCATGTTGCCCGACGGCTCGGTGATCGGCATGCCGGCGCCGATCGCCGCCGCCATCGCTTCCTCGACGAGGTGCACTTCGCTCGCCTTGGCGCGGTAGGCGCTGTCCTTCACGGCGCGCTTCTCGACCTGCGTGATCTCCGACGGCACGCCGATGACGATGCGCGGCCGGACCCAGACGTTGCGGTTGTGCGCCTTCTTGATGAAGTAGGTCAGCATCTTCTCGGTGACTTCGAAGTCGGCGATGACGCCGTCCTTCATCGGCTTGATCGCGACGATGTTGCCCGGCGTCCGACCGAGCATGTCCTTCGCGTCCTTGCCGACCGCCTCGACGCGGCCGTTCACCTTGTTGATCGCGACGATCGACGGCTCGTTGACGACGATCCCCTTGCCGCGTGCGTAGACGCAGGTGTTGGCCGTGCCGAGGTCGATCGCGAGGTCACTCGAAAACAGCGAGAGCATCGAACGGAGACTCAAACGAACTCCTGTAGTGGGTGGTAGTCAGTAATAAACGCAATCGGTTGTCGGCGGCCGTTCCAGTGCAGTTTCGCGCAATCCTGACCACTGGTCACTGAGCACTTCCCACGACGTGTCGCGTCAGTTATCGGCCGGAGCGATGGCGGCGACAATGCCGTTCTTGCCGTTGTCCTTGACCTGATACATCGCCTTGTCGGCCGCCTGGACGAGCTCGTCGGCAGACGCCGCCACATCGGGCAGCGTCGCCACGCCGACTGACGCGGTGAGGTGAATGTCGAGACCGTCGCCGGTGAGGAACCGGTACTCGGCGATCCGGTCGCGGATACGTTCGCCGACGGCGAACGCGCCTTCACCGCCCGTGTCGGGCAGCACCAGCGCGAACTCGTCACCGCCGAAGCGCGCGACGATGTCGGTCTCGCGCGCGCTGCTGCGAATCACGGCCGCCGCCTCGACGAGCGCGCGGCTGCCGTAGAGGTGCCCGTGGGTATCGTTGACGCTCTTGAAGCCGTCGAGATCGATGAACAGCAGCGACAGCGGGCGCCCGCTCCGGGAGGCGCGTTTCGTCTCGCGCCGCAGCACCTGGTTGAGATACCGCGAGTTGTAGAGGTGCGTGAGGTCGTCGGTGACCGACAGCGCCTCGGCGCGCTTCAGGAGCACCGCATTGTCGAGCGCCACCGCGGCCGGCTCGAGCAGCACGCGCACCGCACGCAGCATCGACGCCGGAAGCCGCGGCTCGCGGGCAGACGGCGCGCAATCGAGCGCCACCAGCGCGCCGATTCTGCGGCCGCGGCAGCTGAGCGGAAACGCGATCACCGCGCCGGCGCACGGATCGGTGACGCGCGCGTCGCGGGCGAGATCCGCGGCGACGAACTCCTGGCCGCGTGCCATCACCCAGCCGGCGATCGCGAACACCGCGGGCGTCATTTCCGGCTGCAGTCCGCGATCGGCGAGCACCGACAACTGGCCGGCCTGATCGGCGCAGACGACGGCCCAGCCCGGCGCCGGCACCCACGTGGACGATCGATCGACGATCGACTCGGCGATCTTGTGCGGTTCGAGCGTCCCGTTCACGGCGCGGACAATGTCGAGGAGCGCGTCCCGCCGTTCGACGCGGCTGCGCAGTGCGCGCTGAAACACACGCAGGCGCGTGGCCAAGTCGAGTCCCGGCGTCGTCAGCGAGATCTCGCTCGCCCGTCGAGGCCGCGACCCGCTTTTGCCAACCGTGCCGACCGACTGGTAGAGCGCCAACGGAATCTTCGTGGCTCGCGTCGCGGGAGACATCAGCTAAGTGGTTCTAGACTCTGCAAATATAGCACACGCGCGGCGCTAAATGGTTGCCACATTGGAAGTTCATGGCTTACCATAGAGGTTTCCCAGGTCGCTCTCCGCTGACAATTTTCGCCGGTCGGTCGGTCCGGACGGCGGAGAGCCCCGAAAGTCGAAAGCTCGGTGGTCTTATGACAATGCTCGATCGGATGCGCCGTCACAGGGACTGGCTCAAATGGACCCTTGGCCTGGTCTGCCTGGCGTTCATCCTCTTTTACATTCCTGACTTCCTGCGCGGCACCGGCGCCGACGCGGCGTCGAGCGACACGGTCGCGAAGGTCGAGGGCCGCGAGATCACGAGCGGCGAGTTCCGCCGCACCTACCAAGCTCAGCTTCAGGCCTACCGCTCCGCGTACGGCAACAACATGAGCGAGCAGCTGCTGAAGCAACTCGGCATCGACCAGCAGATTCTGCAGCAGATGGTCGACGAACGCGCGGCGCTGGCCGAGGCCGATCGCCTTGGCATCACGGTGAGCGACGAAGAGGTGCGGCAGCGCATCTTCGCGATGCCGGCGTTTCAGGACAACGGCCAGTTCATCGGCGACGCCCGCTACCAGCAGCTCCTGCGGATGCAGCGTCCGCCGATGACGCCGGCGGAGTTCGAAGACAACGTGCGGCGCAGCCTCGCCGTGGAGAAGCTGCGCGCGTCGCTCACCGACTGGCTGTCGGTTCCCGACAACGAGCTCGAGAAGGAGTACCGGCGCCGCAACGACAAGGTGAAGCTGGCGGTCGTCAGCTTCACGGCCGACAGCTTCAGATCCCAGGTCAGCGTGACCGACGCCGAAGTCGCGAGCTATTTCGACGCGCACAAGAACGACTTCAAGATTCCCGAGAAGCGGAAAATCCGCTACATGCTGATCGACATCGACGCGATGCGCGCCCGGGTGGTGATCCCCCAGGCCGACATCGAGCGGGAGTACAAGAACAACGAGGAGCAGTACTCGACGCCGGAACAGGTGCGCGCCAGCCACATCCTGCTGAAGACCGAGGGCAAGGACGACGCCGCGGTGAAAGCGAAGGCCGAGGATCTCCTGAAACAGGCGAGGGCGGGCGCCGATTTCGCGGAGCTCGCGAAGAAGAACTCGGAAGACGAGGCGAGCGCCAAAAACGGCGGCGACCTCGACTACTTCGGCAAAGGCCGGATGGTTCCCGAATTCGACGCCGCCGTCTTCGCGATGCAGCCCGGACAGATCAGCGATCTGGTGAAGACGCAGTACGGCTACCACATCATCAAGTTGATCGACAAGAAGCCGGCGACCACTCGCCCGCTCGCGCAGGTGCGGCAGCAGCTCAACGATCAGCTCGCGTATCAACGCGCGCAGGCGCAGGCGGCCGATCTCGCGCAGACGCTCGAGAAGCAGATCAAGTCGCCCGGCGATCTCGACAAGGTAGCCAGGGCGCAGGGGCTCACCGTGCAGGAGTCGGGCTTCTTCGCGCGCGACGAACCGATTCTCGGGCTCGGGCCGGCGCCGGAGGCGGCGAGCAAGGCGTTCGAGATGAAGCAGGGCGACGTCGCCGGGCCGCTGCGTGCGTCGCGCGGCTTCGTCTTCCAGACGATGGTCGCCCGACAGGATCCCTACGTGCCGAAGGTCGACGAGGTCAAGGACAAGGTCCGCGACGAGGTCGTCAAACAGAAGGCGCGCGAGGCGAGCACGCAGAAGGCGGCGGACATCGCGGCGAAGCTGAAGTCGGCTGGCGACTTCGAGAAGGCGGCGAAGGCCGCCGGCGTCGAGGCCAAGACCACTGACCTCATCGCGCAGGACGCGCCGATTCCGGACCTCGGGAACGCGCCGGCCGTCACCGACGCGGCATTCAAGCTCGCGCAGGGCGCGGTCAGCGATCCGATTCCGACCGACAACGGCACCGCAGTGGTGAAGGTCCTCGAAAAGAAGGAAGTGACGACCGAGGAGTGGACGACGTCGAAAGACAAGTTCCGCGAGGAGCTCCTCACCGATCGCCGCAACCGCTTCTTCTCCGCCTACATGTCGAAGGCGAAGCAGAAGATGAAAATCGAGGTCAATCGCGAGTCTCTGCAAAGAGCCGTGAGCTGACGGTTGACCGCGTCGCTGTCAATGGCCATCAGCCATTGACATCGACAGGCGAAGCTCACCGTAGAAAGGTGAAGGGCATCAGGAACAGCGGTTCCCCTCTCCTGAACGTGGCGAAGGGCCCGCGCATGATGCGCAGCGCTTCGATCTCGCCCGACGACAGGTTCGCGTCCAGCCACGCGCCCACCGCGGCCGACTCGCTCGAGCCGCTGAACTGATCCGACAGCAGCTCGTAGAAGCTCTTTCGCGGCGGATACACGACCAGCTCGACTTCGGCGTCCGCGGCAATCTTCGCGCGCTGCTTCGCGATCGACACCGCCCGGTCCAGGCCTCCGAGCTCGTCGACGAGGCCGTTCTGTTTCCCCTGCCGCCCCGTCCACACCCGCCCCTGCGCGATCGCGTCGATCTTCTCCGGCGTGCTGTGCCGCGACGCCGCCACCTTCTCCACGAACTGGTCGTAGAACGACTGCAGCTGCTCCTGCAGCTTGCCGAGCTCCTGCTGATTGTAGGGACGGGCCGGGCCGTTGATCTCGGCGTGCTTGCCGACGCTGGTCGACTCGATGTGCGCCCCGAGCTTCTCGTACAGGCCGCCGGTGACGAACTTGCCGCCGAAGATGCCGATCGATCCGGTGAGCGTCGACGGCTGCGCGACGATCACCTGCGCCGGCAGCGCGATGTAGTAGCCGCCGGAGGCGGCGAGGTCCGACATCGACACGACCAGCGGCCGCTCGGCGCGCTCGGTCTTGGTAACCGTCAGCTCGCGCCAGATCGCGTCCGACGCGGTTGCCGAGCCGCCGGGGCTGTCGACGCGGAGCACGATCGCCCGGATGCTGCTGTCGCGCCGCGCCTGCTTGATGTAGTCGATGAGCGTGTCGGCGCCTGCGACGCCGCCGTTGACCGGGTCGTATCCGCTCTTGCCGCTCGTGATCGTGCCGCTCGCGTAGATCACCGCGATGCGCGGCCCCCGGTTCAGCCCCACTGACGAGGGGCTGACGCGCGCGTAGTCGTCGGTGTCGAGGCGCGACCGCTTCTCGCCGGCGCGCAGCTTGTCGTCCACCTGATCTTCGTAGGCGACGTCGTCGACCAGCCCGGCGCGCAGCGCGTCTTCGGGCAGGAACGGTCCGTCGTCGATCAGCGCGCGAATGTCGCTCTCGTTCTTCTTCCGGCCGTCAGCGATGCCGCGCACGATCTGTTCGTAGAGATCGCGGTTCATCGACTCGTCCATCTCCTTGTGCGCGGCGGTGTAGCCTTTCTCCTTGAACGTGTTCACCGCGGTCTTGTAGTCGCCGATGCGGTGCAGATCGGGAAAGACGCCGATCTTGTCCAGGGTGCCGCGCAGGAAGAGCTCGTAGGTGGCGACGCCGGTGAGATCGAGCGCCGCCGACGGCATCAGGAAGACCTTGTCCGCCGCGGTCGCGAGGTAGTACTCGCGATCGCCGCCGTACTCGACGTAGGCATAGACCGGCTTGCCCGATTTGCGGAAGTCGAGCACGGCGTCACGAATCTCCTGGACCTTCGCCCAGAACGGCGATTCGAAGCCGGTCGGCTTCAGCAGCACGCCGCGCACGCGGGAATCGACCTTGGCCTTGCGCAGGTTGTCGACGATCGCGCGCACGGTCGGCGTCTTCGTCCCGCGCAGATAGCCGACGACGTCGTTCGGCGCCAGCTCGGCGAGCGATCCACCGACACGCAGGACCAGCGTCGCGTTCGACGGCACCGCCGGCTCGCGGCCAAAGAGCGCGTAGAGCAGTGCGAAGCCGATGATCGAGACGAAGAACGCGACTCCGAGGAACGTGAACAGGAGTGCCAATCCACGACGTGCCATAACTCACCCATGGCGCGGCCGTCGTCCGCGCCGGTAACGCAGGCATTTCAGCCGTTCGGTGTACCGCCTCGAGCCTTGCCAGTAGCCCAAGCGTTCGAGCCTTGCCCGGTGGCCGCGCCTGTGGCCTGCCTTCGCAGTATAGTCCCCGATCATGGACGCGCTGCTTCAGGACGTGCGGTACGCAGTGGCCTCGATGCGGCGCAACACGGCATTTGCTGCGGCCGCGCTCGCCACGCTGGCGCTCGGGATCGGCGCCACCACGGCTGTGTTCTCGGTCGTGCACGGCGTCCTGCTGCGGCCGCTTCCCTACGCCGAGCCGTCGCGAATCGTGCGCCTGTCGGAAGAGCACGCCGGCGCCGTCTCGCCGTTGCGCGCGCCCATGCTGAGCAACCTGACCTACTACGCCTGGAGCGCGGCGCCCCGCACCGTGGATCGATTCGCGGCGTATCGGTCGTCGGCGTACACCGTGACGCGCGACGGTGCGTCGGATCGCCTCACAGGCGCCGACATCACGCCATCGCTCTTTCCGATGCTTGGCGAGACCCCGGCGCTCGGCCGATTCTTCCGAGACGAGGATGCCGCGACGGGCAGCGCGACGGTCGTCGTGCTCAGCGACCGCGGCTGGCGCGAGCGGTTCAACGGCGATCCCGCGATCGTCGGACGCGGCATCAACGTCGACGGCGTGCCGGCGACGATTGTCGGCGTGGCGCGGCCCGGGCTCGCATTTCCGGATGCTGATGCGCGGCTGTGGAAGCCGTTGATCATCCCGCCGCCGTCGACTGATGCGACGGCGGCGCGCCGCGGGCGGGTGTCCGTGCAGTTCGCGCTCGCGCGCCTCAAACCGGGCGTCACGCCCGCTCAGGCCGAGGCGGAAGGGACGGCGGCCGCGCGGTCGACGGCCCGGCCGATGGCGGCGAACCT
>DATFWL010000087.1:0-14083 GCA_035259385.1 Vicinamibacterales bacterium
GTCGGCACCGAAGGCGGCGTCGGCCTCCACCTCTCGAACAAGTTCATCCCGAAGCATCCGTCGCCGCCGCCGCCGAGCGGCTATTGGAACGAGCTGCTCTTTCCACGCGAGTATCCGCTCGCTTTCTTCGAGATGAGCTTCCTGCTGCCGCATTTCCTGAAGGAGAACCGCGGCCGGCTCGACGTCTACTTCACGCGCGTCTACAACCCGGTATGGACCAACCCTGACGGCTTCTCGTGGATCGAGATGCTCATCGACCGCGATCGCGTCGGGCTGCATGTCGCGCTCACCCCCACCTGGAGCGAGACGGCGTGGTTCGCTGATTACATCCTGCCGATGGGGCTCGGCACCGAGCGCCACGACACGATGAGCCAGGAGACGCACGCGGCGCAGTGGATCGGCTTCCGTCAACCGGTAATCCGCGTCGCGCGCGAAAAGCGCGGCGACACCATCACCGCAACCCATGAAGCCAATCCCGGCGAGGTCTGGGAAGAGAGCGAGTTCTGGGCGGCGCTCTCGTGGCGCATCGACCCCGACGGCGCGCTCGGCATCCGCCGCCATTTCGAATCGCCGTACCGGCCGGGGCAGCCGGTGACGATGGACGAGTACTACGGGTGGATGTTCGAGAACTCCGTCCCCGGTCTTCCAGAGGCGGCGGCCGCGGAGCATCTGACGCCGCTCGCCTACATGCGGAAGTACGGCGTATTCAAGGTTCAGGATCACGTCTACATGCCGTACCTCGAGCCGGTCGCCGCGGAGGTGCTGGCGACCGCATCGATCGACCGCGACACCGACACGGTGCTGCAGGACGGCACGCCTATCGGCGTGATCGTCGACGGCAGCCCGCGGGTCGGTTTTCCGACGCCGTCACGGCGCCTCGAGTTCTACTCGCGCACGCTCGTGGACTGGGGCTGGCCGGAGCACGCGATTCCGCGCTACGTGCCCGGCCACGTGCACTGGCGGGATCTCGACCGGGCCGCGGGCGAGTTCGATCTGCTCCCGAACTTCCGGCTGCCGACCCTGGTCCACACGCGATCGGCGGTGAAGTGGCTGTACGAGATCTCGCATGACAACCCGCTGTGGATCTCGACGCCTGACGCGCGGCGGCTCGCGATCGAGACGGGCGATCTCGTCAAGGTGCGAACACGGATCGGCCATTTCGTGACCCGCGCGTGGGTCACTGAAGGCATCCGGCCCGGAGTCCTCGGGATGTCGCACCATCTCGGGCGGTGGCGGCTGCATGAGGAGATGGGCAGTCGTGCCGCCTCCGCGCTCGTCGCGATCGACCGGCAGGGCACGAGCTACAAGGTGTCGCAGGTGCACGGCGCGCAGCCCTTTGCGAGTACCGACCCAGACAGCGCACGCATCTGGTGGAGCGATGTCGGCGTGCACCAGAACCTCACGTTTCCGGTGCAGCCGGATCCGGTGAGCGGCATGCACTGCTGGCATCAGCGCGTGACGCTCGAGAAAGCCTCGGCCGACGACCGTTATGGCGACATCGTCGTGGACACCGCCCGGAGCCACGCGATCTACAAAGAGTGGCTCGCGATGACCCGGCCCGCCCCGGGCCCCGGCGGCCTGCGCCGGCCGATCTGGTTCGACCGGCCGCTCCGTCCGGAACCTCAGACCTACACAATCGCGTCTTTACCTCATAAGTAGGACTGTCGTGCCATTACCTCGGAGGTAATTGCCGGTTCTAATGGCTGAATGATGATTGCTGAGTGCTGATTGATTGGGTCAACGATCAATCAGTCAGCAGTGAGCAAGTTGTCCAGGAGCGTCATGAACACACTGCTTGGATTTCCCGAGGGTGGCGTCCCGGCGTACGGCCGCATGCTGCGGGAATGGCGGGCTCGCGCGCACATGAGCCAGCTGTCGCTCGCCACCGAGGCCGGCATTTCGACGCGCCACCTCAGCTTTCTGGAGACCGGCCGTGCGCAGCCAAGCCGCGAGATGGTCCAGCTGCTCGCCGGCATGCTCGACGTTCCATTTGTCGAGCGCAACGCCATGCTGGTTGCCGCGGGCTACGCGCCGGCGTACAGCGAGCGTCCGTCCGGCGCCCCCGAGCTCAAGCCGGTGCGCCGCGCGCTCGAGTACATCCTCCGGCAGCAGGAGCCGTTTCCGGCCTTCGTCCTCGACAGCCAGTGGAACATCGTGATGAAGAACGCGGCGGCGGCGCGCATCTTCCCGTTGTTTCGAGGGACGACGACCAGTTCGAACTGCATGCGGACCGTTTTCGATCCGGACGGTCTGCGGCCGGCGATCGTGAACTGGCCGGCGATCGCCGAATGCCTGATCGAGGCGCTCCACCGCGATGTGGCGGCCACCGGGGACGAAGCCGTCGTGCAGCTGCGCGACGAGCTCCTCGCCTATCCCGAGGTCCCGCACCGATGGCGCGCACCCGGCGCGGCTACATCGCTCCAGCCGTTCGTCAGCATGGAGTTGCGGAAGGGCGATCTGTCGATGGCTTTCTTCTCGACGCTGACGACGTTCGCCGCGCCACTCGACGTCATGCGCCAGCACTTGAGGATCGAGTGCTTCTTTCCGGCTGACGCCGCCACCGAACAGACGGCGCGCCGGCTGGCGATGGCCGAGGCGATGGCTGTCTAGAGTGGCTCGCTGACGAGAGCACAAAGGTCAACAGAGGGCGCAAGGCGAACGCCAATGTGACGTCGGACGAGGACCTCGGACGAAAGAACGATAGAACCTTAGAACCAAAGAACCAGAACCTCGAACCCCGAACGCAGTTACGTCTGCGGTAATCGTCACCGCCTTCCCGCTTCGCGACAATCGAGGGCGGTGCACGATGACGCACATACTTGCCGCCGCCCTCGTTCTTCAGCTGCACAACCTCGCCGGCGCGCCGACATCGGCCGTTGGCAGCGCCGCGTCCGAGCTGACGCGGCTCTACGCCGACATCGGCGTCCGCCTCGAGTGGCGCGACGCGACAACGCCTGGCGGCGCGGACATGATTCACGTGATCCTGCTGCCGAACGAAACCGGCGATCTGCGGCGCGCGGCGGATACGGTGATGGGCGCGGCAGTCTCAATCAACGATCGCACGCACGTCGCGTACATCTTCTACCGCCGCCTGCGCGCGGAGGCCGATCGCTACGCGACGTCCACGATCCAGGCCCTGGCATGCGCGATGGCGCACGAGATCGGGCACCTGCTGATGCCCCACGTGCAGCATTCGACTGAAGGCCTGATGCGCGCCAGATGGTACCGCGACGACTTCTCGCGCGCGGATCAGGGCCAGTTGCGGTTTACCCGGGAACAGGTGGCGCTCATCCAGGCTGCGGCGAACGCCGACGGGGTTGGGGTTCGGGGTTCGGCGTTCGAGGTTCGGCGTTCTGGTTCAGGGTTCTGAACCAAGAACCACTGAACGAGAACCCCGAACCCCGAATCCCCGAACCCCGAACTCGATCCCGAAGGTCAGAGCCTCTTATTGAACACCAGCGCCGCGACCGCGCTTGCCAGCAACTCGACGAGCACGATCGTCGTCAGCGTGGCGAACGGCCAGTCGCGCTCGCTGACATACTGCGCGATCGAGACGACGACACGGGCGACCGGTGTCAGGAGGAGGACGAGGATGCCGGTCTGCAGCAGCACGCGGGCGGGCCCCGACTCCCCCGTCGCGAGCGCCCACGCGGCGCCGACCGCGAGGCACACGGTGCTGGTCGTCACACCCGCCCGCAACACCACGCCGACCGCGCGCTCCAGCCGCTCCGACGCCGATTCCTGGCGGCCTCCGGACGTCACCGCCCGCCTCGCACGAACATCATGACCGCCACGACCAGCAGGACGATCGCCATCAGAATCTTCAGCCACTTCGACGAGGCCGCGGCGCCGAAGCGCATGCCGCCCCACGATCCAAGCTGCACGCCGAGCACCGCGACCGCCGCGAGCGCCGGCTCGAGCTGACCGCGGCCGTAGTAGATGAGCGCGCCGGCTGTCGCCGTGACGCCGATCATGAACGCGCTCGTCGCCGCAGCCGCGCGCAGCGGAATGCCGCACCATGCGTTGAGAATCGGGACCTTGATGATTCCACCGCCGATGCCGAGCAGCGACGACACGTTGCCGGCGACGAACGACGCCGCCATCGCCAGCGGCAGCCGCTTCACCCGGTAGGTCACCGTCGTGCGGCTCTCCTCCTCGTAGTAGCGTCCGCCGAGGACGCCCGGACTGGCGCCCGGATCGAGAATCACGTTCCGGCGGCGCAGCCGCGACAGCATGATCACCGCGACCACCGCCGCGACGACGCCGAAGAGCGTCTGCAGCACGGACTGCGCGACGAACTGCGCGGTCAACCCGCCCAGAAAGCTTCCCCCCGCCGTCGCCACCTCGAGCAGCATCCCGAGCCGCATGTTGATCAGCTGTTTGCCGGCGCGGCCCGCCGATACGCTGCTCGATGTCGCGATCACCGTCGTCAGGCTGATCGCAGCGGCGGCGGTGAACGGGAATCCGAGCACGAGGTTGAGGAACGGGACCAGGAACACCCCGCCGCCCAGCCCGAGCAGCGCGCCGAGGCTGCCCGAGATCACGCCCACGGTGAAGATGATCGAGGCGAGCGACGCCGTGACGATCGGCATCACGCCGCGCGGAAGAGTGGAGTGAGAACGACGACGCTCGTCACTTCACACGTTGAACCTGCGCGTCTGTCGCAGATACCTCATCGCCCGTTCGATGGCGTGCGACTCGGCTTCCTCGCGCGTCGATCCATCGGCGCGCGCGAACCGCGCGCCGGGATCGAAGTTGGCGATCGAGCAGTGATATACGTCGCCGAGCTTGTAGGTTTCGATGATCACCTGCCAGCCGCCGAGCTCCTGCTGCCGCCGTGAGTACCCCTCTGGTTTCATCAGCGTTCCAACTACTTCTCGACCGGTGCACCGACCAGGTTGCCCCATTCCGTCCAGGAGCCGTCGTAGTTCTTCACGTTCGGGAAGCCGAGCAGGTGCTTCAACACGAACCACGTGAGGCTCGAGCGTTCGCCGATCCGGCAGTACGCAATCACCGGCCCGTCGCTCGTGACGCCCTGCGCCGCGTACATGCCCTTCAGCTCGTCGAAGCTCTTGAACGTGCCGTCCTCGTTGCAGTTCTTTCCCCACGGAATGCTCTTCGCGCCTGGAATGTGTCCGCCGCGCTGGCAGGTCTCGGGCAGGCCGGGAGGCGAGAGGATCTCGCCGGTGAATTCCTGTGGGCTGCGGACGTCGACGAGCGCGGCCTTCTTCCCGGCGCTCGCCGACTGCACCTCCGGAAGGAACGCGCGCAGCGAGGTGTCGGCGGTCTTCGCTTTGTAGGTCGCCTTCGGGAACGTCGCCTTGTCGGTGCTCAGGTCGCGTCCCTCGGCGAGCCATTTCTTCCGGCCGCCGTCCATGATGCGCACGTCGTCGTGGCCGTAGATCTTCAGCTGCCAGAAGGCCCACGCGGCGAACCAGTTGTTGTTGTCGCCGTAGAGCACGATCGCGGTCTTGTTGTCGATTCCGCTCGAGCCGAGCAGCTCCTCGAGCTTGTCGACCGGCACGATGTCGCGCACGAGCGTGTCGCACAGCTGCGTGGTCCAGTTCCAGCCCACGGCGCCGGGCACGTGTCCCTGATCGTAGGCGGTGGTATCGACATCGACTTCGACGACGCGGACGCCGGCATCTGTGGCGTGCTGAGCGACCCAGTCGGTCGTGACGAGAACGTTCGGTAGCGTAGCGGTCATCACTGTCCTCCCCTTGAAGCGTGCCGGAACGGCCGATCTTAGCGCAAGGCGGGAATTCCCCGCGATCGATCAGGCTCTCACGCGCTTGCTGAACGCCTCGTAGGCGCCGGGCGACTCCGTGTTCCACCAGGCGATGTAGCCTTTGGCCACCGTCTCGAGGTTGATCAGCTCGTTGGCGTTTCTGTAGGCGTCCCGCAGTCCCGGCAGCATATCGCGCACGCGCTCGTAGCAGAACAGCAGCTCGCGTCCGCTCTCGTAGAACAGCTCGGCGTGCAGAACGCCGCCGGTGATGAACGACGCGACCATCTCCCAGTAGCTCGTGACCATCCGGTACGATGCGTTGGGATCCGAGCCGGGCGGACACAGCTTCTGCCACTCCTCGATGCTCTTGACCTTGAAGTTGGCTGCGAACCACGCCCGCGCGGCGCGGAGCTTGTCGTCGCGCCGCATCTCGTACAGCTTCAGAATGAGGCTCACGTCGTCGTAGGTCGGCCGCACCGTTCCCGATTTCATCGCATCACTCTCATCGTCATGGTCGATCGCCGCGCCCGACTCGCCTGACCTGCCCGACCCGCCTGACCTGCCCGACCCGCCCGTCCTACCTGGCCTTTACCACGCCGATGTTCGCCATCGTGTCGCCCTTCTTGAGCGACGGCACGGCACGAATGAACATGATGATGCCCTCTTCCGGCGCCGTCACGTCGTGCAGCGGACGATTGAGATAGTCGGTGACGACGCCGAGCTTCGCGCCCTTCGCGACGTGCGCGTCGCGATCGACGGTCGGCTGGAACATGCCGTCGCGCTCCGCGGCGAGCGTCACGATCTTCTCGACCCAGATCGGATTACGCACCGGCGCCGCGACCGAGCCGCCCATCTTGAGATACGCCATCACGTTTTTCACACCGGCGGACAGCCGCGCCGCATCGGTGACGTCGACGGGGCCTGATCGGCCGGCTTCCGCCGTGAACGACGGCTTGCCGCGCGTCGACGCGGTGTTTTCGAGGAATCGTGAGGCCGCGGGATCCTTCGGACGATCGGCTGAGATGATGATGTGGTCGAGGCCGAACGCGAGCACCATCTCGCGCGAGAGATCGTCCTGTTTCTGGTTGCCGGTAACCGTCCAATAGCTGTACGGCCGCAGGTTCTCGTCGAGATCGCCGCCGTGCAGATCGATCAGGTGGTCGCAGCGCTCGACGACCTCCTTGGTGATCACGTAGGACGCGCGATCGGTCTGCGTGCCGCCGGGATTGCCAGGGTAATAGCGATTCATGCTCTTGTTGTCGGTCGGGTTCACGTGCGGGGTGATGCGCTCGAACGACGGCACGTTGATCAACGGCAGCAGGATCAACGTCCCGGCCACATCGTCCGCCTTGACGGCGTCGATCAGCATCTCGACCGCGATGATCGAGGCGTATTCGGTGCCGTGCGCGCCCGCGGCGACCGCCAGCACCGGTCCGGGACGTGCGCCGTGAATCACGACGACCGGGATGTCGTACCCGGCGTCGGAGCCGGGCGGCACCGTCAACACGCCGTAGGCTTTCTGGCCGCGCTGCGCCGCCGCCGTCCCGACCGTAAACGTTGGATGCGGATCCTGCGCCAGGGCCGGTGCCACGCACGCGAACGCAAGCGTTGCCGCCGCGATCATGGTTCTCATGCCCGCAACTTTACAACGGTTCTCACAAGTCAATATAGTTGCTGGTTGCTGCGTCCGCCGATCTGAAGGGCCGCGTTACACCTGTGACACGCCACGATCTCTACATCAACGGCGCCTTCGTTCCCGCTGAATCGTCAGCGACCATCGAGGTAATCGATCCGGCGGCTGGCGAGCCGATCGCCGTGGTCCCGGACGCCAACGCGGCCGATGTCGCCAGGGCCGTGCACGCCGCGCGCGCCGCGTTCGACGACGGTCCGTGGAAGGAGGCGACCGCGCAGGATCGCGGCCGCGTGCTGTTGAAGCTTGCCGAGATCGTGCGACAGCGCGGCGACGAGCTCGCCGAGCTCGAAACCCGCAACACCGGCAAGCCGATCATCGAAGCCGAGGGCGATATCGCCGACGTGGCGACCTGCTTCGAGTACTACGGCGGGCTCGCGACCAAGATCCACGGCGACGTGATCCCGGTGCCGGACAACGCGATGAGCCTGGCGCTGCGCGAGCCGATCGGCGTCGCTGGCCAGATCATCCCGTGGAACTACCCGCTGATGATGGCGTCCTGGAAGCTCGCGCCGGCGATCTGCGCCGGCTGCACGGCGGTCCTCAAGCCGGCCGAGCAGACGCCGCTGACGATCCTCGCGCTGGCGTCGAGCTTCGCGGACGCCGGCCTGCCGCCCGGGGTCGTCAACATCGTGACCGGTCTCGGCGAATCGGCGGGCGCCGCGATCGTCGAGCACCCCGACGTCGACAAGATCGCATTCACCGGCAGCCCCGAGGTCGGGAAGAAGATCATGCGCTCGTCGGCGGAGACACTGAAGAAGATCTCGCTCGAGCTCGGCGGCAAGTCGCCCAACATCTTTTTCGCGGACTCCGATTTCGAGAACGCCGTCGAAGGCGCGCTGTTCGGCGTGTTCGTCAACCAGGGCGAAGTCTGTTCGGCAGGCAGCCGGATCCTGGTCCAGCGGCCGATCTACAAGCGGTTCGTCGACGCGATGGCGGAAAAGGCGCGCACCATCACCATCGGCCCGCCGCTCGACCGCGCGACGAAAATGGGCGCGCTCGTCAGCCGCGAGCAGTTCGACCGCGTGCGGAAGTATCAGGAGATCGGCAAGGGCGAGGCCAAGGTCGCGATCGGCGGCGGCGTGGCGGCGGTGAAGGGCCTCGAGCGCGGCCTCTTCGTCGAGCCGACGATCTTCTACGACGTCGACAACTCGGATCGGATCGCGCGCGAGGAGATCTTCGGTCCGGTCGCGTCGGTGATCCCGTTCGACAGCGAGGAAGACGCGCTGCGAATCGCCAACGACACCTACTACGGGCTGGCCGCCGCGGTGTGGACGCGCGACATCTTCCGCGCGATGCGCGCGGTGAAGAAGCTGCGCGCCGGCATCGTCTGGGTGAACCACATGCAGCCGACCTACGTCGAGGCGCCGTGGGGCGGTTACAAGCAGAGCGGCATCGGCCGCGAGCTCGGCAAGTGGGGCGTCGAGGAATATCTCAACGTCAAGCAGGTCTACATCAACCTGTCCGAACAACCAATCGGCTGGTACTAGGGAGGAGCACATGAACTATTACGGCAGCAAGCAACTGGCGGACGCGTTCCGCACGGTTCGCAAGAACACCGTGCAGATCGCCGAAGAGATCCCCGAGAACAAGTACGACTTCAAGCCGGCGCCCGAGGCGCGCAGCGTCGCGCAGACACTCTCGCACGTCGCCATTGCGCCGCAGTTCTTCACCTACGTGCACGTCAACAAGATCACCGACATGCACTCGGTGAACTTTCAGGAGGTGTTCGGGCCACTCATGGCCGAGGAGCAGAAGCCGCGCACCAAGGCGGAGCTCGTCGAGCTGCTGAAGACCGAGGGAGACAAGTTCGCGTCGTTTCTCGAGGGCATGTCCGAGTCGGACCTCGCCGAGCTCGTCATCATGTCGCCGATGGCCGGCGGCGGATCGAAAACGCGCTTCGAGTTGCTGCTCTCGCCGAAGGAGCACGAGATGCACCATCGTGCGCAGCTGATGACGATCCAGCGGATGATCGGCCAGGTGCCGCACCTCACCCGCCTGATGCAGGAGCGGATGGCTCAGATGCAGCAGCAGGCGCAGGCGGCGGGCCAGCGGTGAGACCGCGCCTCGCCGCGGCGATCGGCGTTGCGGCGGCGGCCGGCGCGTTCCGCAAGAACGCGCCGGCCCTCTCACCCGAGTACGCCGACGTCGACGCGGAGGCGCTGTCCGACTCCCTGATCCGCGGCCCCCTCGGGCGACGGTGACGACATGCCTGCACCCGCGCCGCGCTTCACCCCCCAGACGCTGACGTTCCTGCGCGCGCTCAAGCGCAACAACCGGCGCGAGTGGTTCAACGCGCATCGGGACGACTACGAAGCCCACGTCCGGACGCCGATGACGGCGATGGTCGAGCGGCTGGCTACCGACTTTCGATCGTTCGCGCCGGAGCTGGTCGCGAGCCCGAAGGTGTCGATCTACCGCATCTACCGCGACACCCGCTTTTCCGAGAACAAAGCGCCGTACAAGACACACGCCGCGGCGGTGTTTCCGACGCGCGGCCTGGCGAAGCACGAAGGCGCCGGACTCTACTTCCACCTCTCGCACGAGGACGTCTGGATCGGCGGCGGCATGTACGCGCCGCAGCCGCCGCAACTCCAGGCCGTCCGCGAGCACATCGCCGCCAACGTCCGGAAGCTCCGCGCCATCGTCGAGTCGCCGGGGTTCCGGCGCCGGGTGACGCTCGACGGTCAGAAAATGACGCGCGTGCCGCGCGGGTTTCCAAAGGATCACGAGGCGGCGGACTATCTGAAATTCCGCCACTTCATCGCCGGCGCGGAATTTCCCGCCGAATTCGCCGCCAGCCCGAAGTTCTACGGCACCCTGCTCGCCGTCTTTCGGGAGGTGCTGCCGCTGTCGCGTTTCCTGAATCAGCCGCTGGTGAAACGCTGACGCGCCGATCGACGCACGGAGACTTGCGTTGACCGAAGACGACGATCTCGATGCGCTGGTCACGAAACTGAACGCCGGAGCGCCGCAGCCCCCCGGGGCCGACGAGCAGACGGTGCGCCTGCGCGAGTGGCTCGAGCATGTCGTGGCGCGATCGGCGAGCGATCTCCTGCTGGTCGCCGGCGCGCGGCCGTCGGTGCGCGTCGACGGCGTCGTCGCCGCTCTCGATCCCGCATGCGGCGGACCGCTCGGCAGCGAAGAGATCGAAGACGCGATCCTGCCGGCGCTGCCGCCGCACAGCCGCCGGCTGTACCGCGAGGGCGGAATCGCCGACGGCTCGTATCGCACGCGCGACCTCGGCCGCTTTCGCATCAACCTGCATCACGAACGCGGCCGGACCGCGGCGGCGATCCGCCGGCTGCCCGCAGTCGTGCCGCGCCTCGCCTCACTGCACCTGCCGCCGACCATCGACGCGCTGTCGCGGCTGGCGCGCGGGCTGGTGCTCGTCGGCGGGCCGACCGGTTCGGGCAAGACCACGACTCTGGCCGCGCTGGTCAACGAGATCAACTGCCGGGAGGCGCGCCACATCATCACCATCGAAGATCCGATCGAGTACGAGCACCAGCATCGCCGGTCGCTGGTCGAGCAGGTGGAAATCGGGATCGACGCACCCGACTTTCCGACCGCCCTTCGCGCCGCGCTCCGCCAGGCGCCCGACGTCATCGTCGTCGGCGAGATGCGCGATCCCGAGACGATGCAGATCGCGGTGGCGGCGGGCGAGACCGGCCATCTCGTCTTCTCGAGCCTGCACACGACCGACGTCGCGACGACGATCGCTCGGATCGCCGATTCGTTTCCGGTCGAGCGGCAGAACACGATTCGCCAGGAGCTGGCGATGTCGCTGGCCGCGGTGATGACGCAGACGCTGATGCCGAAGAGCGGCGGCGGCCGGATTGTCGCCGCGGAGCTGTTGATGGTCGGCTACGGCGCGCGGCAGCACGTGCGCAAGAACGCGCTGCAGCACCTGCACCAGGAGATCACGATCACGCGCAAGCACGGATCGTTCACGCTCGAGGAATCGTTGGTCGAGCTGGTGCGGCAGGGGCTGGTCGATCGCAAGGACGCGATCACCCGCGCCGGTCATCCCGAAGAACTGGAGCGCCTGCTGGTCTAGCGGCGGCCTACCACGCCGTTCGGAACGCGCGCTTCACCGCCGCGATCCGCTTCTCGTCGCGCTTGTAGAAGGTCCACTGCTTGATCTTCCTGCCGCGGATCAGCCCGGCGTGCACGAGGATGCGGAGGTGCTCGCTCGCGGTCGGCTGGCTGACGCCCAGCTTCTGGGCGATGAAGACGCCGCAGACGCCGTCCTTGACGAGATCGCCGTCGACCTGCGGCGGGAAATGCGCCGTCGGATCGCGCAGCCAGTTCATGATCTCGAGCCGCCGCTCGTTGGCGAGCGCCTTCACGACGGAGGCCGAGAGCACGTCGGTGGTCACGCCCGGCGCGCCACCTGCGCGATCAACTCGATCTCGACGCACGATCCGAACGGAATCTGCGAGGCGCCGAAGGCGCTGCGCGCGTGGGCGCCGCGTGCACCGAAGACCTCCAGGAACAGCTCGGACGCGCCATTGGCGACCAGGTGCTGCTCGGTGAACCCCGGCGCGCTGTTGACCAGCACCGTCAGCTTGACGATCCGCGAGACGGTCGCGAGGTCGCCGGTGGCGGCGTGCAGCGTCGCCAGCAGGTCGATTGCCGTCGCGCGCGCGGCGGCGGCGCCGTCGGCGGTGGCGAGCGTGTCGCCGAGCCGGCCGGTCCACGGCCTGCCGTCCCTGCGGGCGATGTGGCCGGAGAGGAACAGGAGATCGCCGGCGCAGGTCCACGGAACGAATGCGGCGGCGGGTGCGACCGGATCGGGCAGCCGGATGCCGAGAGCGTCGAGGGTGTGGTAGGCGGTCGTGTTCATGGTCGTTTCTTCGCTAATTTGCCAAATGGCTAATTACTTGTCAAGATGCTGCGCATGACCCTCACCCTCGCGGCCACCCGCGCCGACATCGCACGCGTGCATCGCACCATCGCGCCGTACATCCGGCGCACGCCGGTGGTGCAGGTCGACAGCGCCGATCTCGGCGCACCGCCGTGCCAGTTGACGCTCAAGCTGGAATTGCTGCAGCGATCCGGATCGTTCAAGACGCGCGGCGCCTTCGCCAACCTGCTGACGCGCGCGTTGCCGCCGGCCGGCGTGGTCGCGGCGTCCGGCGGCAATCATGGCCTGGCGGTCGCGTTTGCCGCGATGACCCTCGACGTGCCGGCGACGATCTTCGTGCCGACGGTGGCGTCGCCGGCCAAGATCGAGCGCATTCGATCCTACGGCGCCGACCTGAGCGTCGGCGGGGATCGGTACGCCGACGCCCTTGCGGCGAGCGAAGCCTGGGCGGCTGAGTCGGGCGCGCTCCCGATACACGCCTTCGATCAGCCGGAGACGCTGTTCGGCCAGGGGAGCGTCGGACTCGAGTTGACCGAGCAGGCCCCGGACCTCGAAACGATCCTCGTCGCGGTCGGCGGCGGCGGACTGATCGGCGGTGTCGCGGCGTGGTACGAGGGTTCGGCCCGTGTGATCGCCGTCGAGCCCGAGGGGGCGCCGACGCTTGCCGACGCGTTCAAGGCGGGACGCCCGGTCGACGCGCCGGCGGGCGGCATCGCCGCCGATTCGCTGGCGCCGCGGCGCGTCGGCGAGTTGATGTTCCCGATCGCGCGCGCCTACGTCGAGCGCGTGGTGCTGGTCAGCGACGCGGCGATCCTTCGCGCGCAGCAGACCCTCTGGGATGCACTGCGCATCGTCGCCGAGCCGGGCGGGTGTGCGACGCTGGCGGCGCTGCAGTCGGGCGCATATGTCCCGCGCGACGACGAGCGCGTCGGCATCATCGTCTGCGGAGGTAACACTACGGCCGTAGACTTCGCGCGCTGATACACGTCGCGCAGGCAACTAGGAATTTGGAATTAAGAATTAAGAATTCGTCCGCTCGTTCGCGGCGCCTCGATGATCTGCGCCTCACGGCGCGAATCACGAATTCTTAATTCCAAATTCCAAATTCTTGATTGCCGCGCGGCGCGCGGCCGCAAACAGGACAGCGCCGGCTACCAGCGCCAGAGCGCCGCCGAGCAGTTGTCCGCGCGTTGCCCCCGCTGCAAGCGCGGCGCACACGCACAAGGCGACGATCGGCGCGGTCGGACCGAGCGGCGCCGTGAACGTTGCCGGCTTCACCTCGCTGCCGGCGGCCTGGGCACGCAGCTTCAGCGTCGCGGCGGCCGAGCCTGCGTACATCAGCAGGCGCGCCAGCGCGCTCACGACGGCGATGGCGGCGAACGAACCCGAAAGCGAGAGGGTCAGCGCGACCGCTGACTGGAAGAGGATGGCGTTCACCGGCGTCCGGAAGCGCGGGTGGACGCGCGCGAACCAGGCCGGCAACTGACCCGCTTCAGCGAGCGCATAGAGCGTCCGCGAGCCGTTCAACACCTGCCCGGCGTTGTTGCCGGTCATCGACACTACTGACCCGACGCCGATCAGCAGCGCGCCGCCGCCGCCGAGAAACGCCGCCGCCGCGTCGGCGATCGGCGTCGCGTGCTCGGCGAGGTTCGGCAGCACGCCTTGCGCGACGATCTGGACCAGCGTCATGACGATCGCGACCGACACGATGGTCGCGACCATCGCGAACGGCATGTCGCGTCGCGGGTCGATCGCCTCGCCGGCGGGAATCGGCACCACCTCGTAGCCGCCGTAG
>DATFWL010000088.1:0-104592 GCA_035259385.1 Vicinamibacterales bacterium
TCGGTCTGGACCAAACGCAGGACGACGGCGCTGCGGTGGAGGACAATCCAGACAACCCTCCTGCGGAACCACCGGTCGCGTCGTGAATGGAAGAGTCAGGCCGCAATGCCCGAGAACGGCAGGATCCACCCTTTCGACCGCGCCTCCGGGCGCGCCATTTCTGGTGGAACGGCAAACTCGCGCCGCGGAGGAACGTGGATCCGTCTCCCGCCGCGAGCGAAGACACGCCGCTCAATCCTGGGAGCGTCTCCGTTGCCGAGCGACAGCAAGCTCCTCGTTCGCCGATTTTTTGACGAGGTCCTCAGTAAAGGGAATCCGACGGCGGCCGCGGCGATCGTCTCTGCGGATCTCGTCGCGCACCATCCGCAATTCGCGGAAGGCATTCGCGGGCCTGACAGCCTGATGACGATCGTTGGAACGTTCCGGGCCGCCTTTCCCGATCTCGCGTACAGCGTCGAGGAGCTCGTCGAGGAAGGCGATCTCGTCGCAGCGCGCTGGTCCGCGACGGGAACCCACCGAGGGCCGTTCCTGAATCACCCGGCGACGGGACGCGCCTGCTCGGTGGGCGGGATGGACCTCTTCCGCGTGGACGCCGGGCGCCTCGCGGAGACCTGGGTGAACTCCGACTTTCTCGGCCTGCTGCAGCAGATCGGGGCGATTCCGCCGCTTCAACCGCCTCGGTGATTCACAGAGCTGCCGGCAACGACGGGACGGCGATGGCGTCGATGCATCGCTTGATGTTTCAGCGCGACATCGCGGACAATCGGAAGTGATCTCAACACAGTCGCAGTCTGCCGTTGGAATCGGCGGCACGGTGGTGGGTGGAGCCGGCAGGCCCGGTTCCGCGCGGGCATTTGTATCAGCAGGCAGTCATGAAGAGAACTGAACGGCAACATCTGAAGGAAAACGAGCTGCAGACGTTCGCGCGGCAGGCGCGCGAGCAGCTCGAAGCGCGCCGCAAGGAGACGACCACGATCGTCGTCGTGGTCGCCGTCGTCGCCGCCGCGGCGCTCGGATTTTTTGCGTGGCGCGAGCACGTGCAGAGCAAAGCGCACAGCCTGCTCGCCGAAGCGATGGCAGTCCAGGACGCCCGCGTCGGCCCGCCGCCCGCGCCGGGCACGCCTGCCGGCGGTCTGTACTTCCCGACCGAGCGCGAACGCGCGCAGGCGGCGCTGACCAAGTTCAAGATCGCCGCCGATGCGTATCCGTCGACCGACGCCGGTACGTTCGCGCGCTATCAGCAGGGTGCGCTGTCGTTGTCGCTCGGCACGACGCAAGGCGCGATCGAGGCGTACCAGCAGGTGATCGCGAAGTCGGGCGACGGTTTCTACGGCCAGATGGCGCGGCTCGGGCTCGCCGAGGCGCAGGCGCGCGCCGGCCAGTACGATCAGGCGATCAACGCGTTCAAGGAGCTGGCGCAGCGCAAGGACGGTCCACTGCCGATCGATGGCATCCTGATGCAGCTCGGGCGCACCTATCTCCAGGCAGGAAAGCGGAGCGACGCGCAGCAGACCTTCAATCGGATCGTCGAGGAGTATCCGGAATCGCCGTACGCGGGCGACGCGCGGCGGGAGATCGATACGCTGAAAAAGACGGCGTGAGCGGCTGTCGGGGCCGGAGGCTAGGGGCTAGCTGAACGCTCGGCTGAAGCCTTACGCTACGAAGAGAGCAGCTCGCCCGAGCCACAAGCCCCGACGGCGCCTAGCCGCTAGCCCCGAGCCCCGTGCTCCTGTTCGGCTGCACCTCGCAGCCGAATCGATACGACAGAATCTTGTAGATCAACTTCGCGCACAGAAAATTCGGCGCGACGTTCCCGCCGATCGGCGCCAGCTCGACGAGATCGCACCCGACCACCGTCCGCCGTTCGATGACCCGACGGAGCAGCACGAGCGCTTCGTACCACGACAGCCCGCCCGGCTCCGGCGTACCGGTCGCCGGCATGATCGCCGGGTCGAGACCGTCCACGTCGATCGTGATGTAGACCGTGTCGGTGAGCGAATCGACCACGCGATCCATCCACTGGGGATCGCTGCGCATGTTGAAGTCGTAGAAGATCCGGGTCGCCAGGGACGGAACATCCGCCGCTTCCTCGACGGAGAGGCTGCGGATGCCGACCTGCGTGGTCCGCGCGAACTCGAGCGTCCGGCGCATCGCGCAGGCATGGTTGTGCCTCGTCCCCATGAACGATTCGCGCAGGTCGGCGTGCGCGTCGATCTGCAGCACCGAGAGGCCCGGGTACTTTGCCGCAACTGCGCCGACGACCGCCGGCGTGATCGAGTGCTCGCCGCCGAGAATCACCGGGAACTTGTCGCGAGTGATGAGCTCGCCGGCGACGCGGCGAATCTCGCGCGTGACCTCGTCCATCGTGCCGTACGGAAAGTCCATCTCCGGCAGGGTGAAGATCCCGATGCGGTGGACGTCGGCCTGGGTTTCCTCGTCCCACAGTTCCATGTGCGAGGAGGCGACGAGGATCTCGTGCGGTCCGTTCCGCGTGCCGGGCACATACGACGTAGTGCGGTCGAGCGGAACCGGGAGGATGACGACGCGGGCGTTGTCGAAGTCGGTGGTGGTCGGCGTCGTGCCGCCGAACTCACCGATGGTCATCTGATCGTATTCAAACGGCAGGTTCATTCACGCCCTCGAAGCGCTCGTTGGGGACGGTCTGCCCGTCGACCGTCATGACGCGGCTCGCGAGTGTGAACTCCGGTTTCCTGCGCGCGGCGAGCAGCGGTCGCGCGGAGGTGGCGAGCGCGCTCGCGAGGAGCGGCAGCGCGATGGTGGCGTCGGCCTGCACCGACACCTTGGCCGAATCGGTCGCGAGCTTGCCCCAGCTCTGCGCCTCCTCGAGGCTCGATCCGGACGCGCCGCCGAAATGCGGCACGTCCGTGACGATCTGCAGGGCGTAGCGGTGGCCGCTGACTTCATCGCTGTAGAACTCGGCCTGCACGCTCGCCTGGTTGATGAAATTCTTCGGCGTCCCGCCGCCGAGCACGACCGACGCGGTCCGCGGGCGGCGGATCACCAGGTTCGCCGATTCGACGATGTCGCCGATGGTGTCGATGTAGCCGGCGCCGGCCTTCTTCTGGCGCGCCTGCGACAGGCCCATGCCGATCGACGAATCGGCGATCGCCGGACAGAAGATCGGCACGTTGGCGCGGAAGGCGGCGGTGAGGATCCCCTCGCGTCCGGTCGTCTTCCACAGGTGACCGCCGAGCACGTGGAGGAACTCACGCGTCGTATACGGCCGCGTTTCGAGCGTCCGCGCGAACTCCGCAATCCAGTTGTCGTTCGAGATGAACTCCTCTTCGCTGGCGAACGTGTCGTAGACGCGATCGATGCGCTCGTCGGCGAGCGCCGCATCGTCGGCCTGCGGCGACCCGACGTAGTGGTGCTGGCCGCGCGTCTCGTGGAGATCGTGGTAGAGGTTCGCGCCGGTGGACACGAGGCAGTCGACGTAGCGGTTCATGATGAGATGCGCCACCACGAGCCGCAGCCCGCCGGCCGAGAGCGCGCCCGCCATCCCGAGGAAGATCGTGACGTCGTCCTGGAGCATCTTGTGCCAGATGCGGTGCGCCGTCGCGAGATTCCGGCCCTGAAACGAGATTCGCTCCATCCGCGCGAGCACTTGATCTGCGGTGAGTCCCGCCTCGACGGCGAACGGCTCGATCGGCGTCTGCAGGAATCGGGATTTCTTTTTCATGCGGCAATCATTATTTCATATCAGAACGGGGTTGTAATTCGGTCAGCGCGGCCGTAGTCTGCCACGCGATGAAGATCTCGACGATCGCTCTCGTGCTCCTGCTCACGCTCGCGCAGGCGAGTCGGCCGGCCGGCCTTCGCATCTACGTCGTCGACGTCGAAGGCGGCGGCGCGACGCTGGTGATCTCACCCGGCGGCCAGTCGATCCTGATCGACAGCGGCAGCCCCGGCGCCGCGGCGGACCGCGACTCGGCGCGGATCGCCGCCGCGATGCGCGCGGCCGGCCTGACGAAGATCAACTACCTGTTCACGACGCACTACGACGGCGATCACGTCGGCGGCGCGCCGGCGGCCGACGGCGTCGCGCACTTCGATCGCTTCTTCGATCACGGGGAGATGGACCCGAAATGGGAGCAGAACCGCGGGATCGAGGAGCGCTATCACGCGTACCTGACGATCGCCGGCAGCAAACGGACGATCGTGAAGGCCGGCGACACGATTCCCTTCGCGGGCGCTCGCATCGACGTCGTCGCGTCACAGGGGACGGTCCTTGCGAAGCCGATCAACCATGGCGGCGCGGCGAACCCGTACTGTGCGGACGCCGACGTGAAAGAGCCGAACAAGACCGAGAACTCGCAATCGGCGGGCGTGCTCATCTCCTACAACGACTTCACCTTCCTCGACGTCGGCGATCTGACGTGGGACAAGGAAATGGCGCTCGCCTGTCCGGTGAACGAGCTCGGACGCGTGTCGCTGCTGCTGGCCACGCATCACGGCTTCTTCAACGATCAATCCGGGGCACCGGCGCTGCTCTGGGCGATTCAGCCGCGGGTCGTGATCGCGAACAACGGACCGCGGAAGGGAATGGCCGACAACGCGTACGAGCGGATCCAGAAGGTAAAGGGCCTCGAAGGGTTGTGGCAATCGCACCTTGCGCTCGCCGCCGAGCGCTCGCACAACGCGCCGGATGACATGATTGCGAACATGGAACCGTCGGCCGACTGCAAGGGCAACTGGATTCGTGTCGACGCCGGGGCGGACGGCCGGTTCGACGTCACCAACGGGCGGAACAATTTCAGCAGGAGCTATCGAGCGAAGTGATTGACGGAGGAGCGCTCGTGTCGGCTTCAGCCGGACCGTGATCGTCAGAACGCCTTGCCGATCCTGAAGTACACGGTCGCGCCGTCGTCGACGAGGCCGGCACCGTCGTGGCCATACGCGGTTCCTCCAGTCACGGTCAGGCGCGCGAAGTAACCGAGGACGACGTCGCTCGACAGTTCGGCGCCGGCCGACACTTTGGTCGACCCGGCATGGAATGTCCGGGTCCACGCGTCGCCCGCGTCGACGAACGCCGACGCCCACAGCGTATGAAGAAGGATTGGCCAGGTGCCGAGGCCGCGTTGCGGGCGCGCCAGTGGCCACCGGTACTCCGCGTTGAGCAGAGCGACGTGGCTGCCGGCGAACGTGGCATCGGCGAATCCGCGCAGCAGGCTGAATGCACGAGTGCCGAAGTTCAGTACCCCCGCGTCGGTCTGGCTGCCGCCGAGCAGGAACGTGCGGCCAACCGCGGCATCGCCTGACGACAACCCGCCGCTCAGCCTGACCGCGACGACGTGATGCGGTGCGGCGCCGGGCAGGTAGACGCGCGCGTCGCCGGTAACCGTGGTCGCATCGCCCGACGATCCGAGGTCGCGCCGCACGATCTCGACCGTCGTTCCCGCGAGGATGCCAGCCTCCGGACTCACCGAGTATCCGTATGTGTGCGCCGTAGCCGATTGCCAGCCGGCGCGGAACGGCGTGCGCGTGCGTGCGATCGTGCCGGCCGGAAGGGTGTCTTCCTGTGAGGTTCGCAGGGCAGACAGAACCGCGGCGTGCGCCGCACGCGTGTGGACGAAGGGCAGCACGACTCCGGCTTCGACCGTCGTTTCACGCCGCGTGTCGGCCGAGGCGGTGCCACGGTCGGTGGCCGGTCCCGCAAAGAACGACGTCGTGCTGGAAGCAGCCGCGTACAGGGTCGGGCGCCATCGGTTGTAGCCGTAGTACACGCTCCAGTCGGGCGACGCCCGAGCAGGCGTCGGCGCGCCCGCCGGGCTCGAGACCAGCCACGTCGCATTCAGCGCGTAGGTGTGGTAGCCGAGCACGTCGATGCCGTTGACGGCCGCGCCGACGCGCACCTGATCGGAGTCGGCGGTGACGAGCGGCGCCCACGACGTCGGAGTCAGAGTCGGCAGCGGATTGTAGCTGTGAGCGCCCGAGTCGACGTCTGCGGAAGAATTGGCCGAAATCCCCGCCGTGATACCAGGCTCGTGCCAGGCACGTGCCTGACACCACGGCGGCGGCGCGAGAGACGCTGACGCCGGGGGATACGGCAGCGTGAAGATGTCGTACCCGGCGATGGTGTAACCGGCGAATGCTATCGTGCTGCCATCTGACGACACGTCAGGCCACAGAGCGCCGCCAGTCGTGTGCGTCAACTGACGGCACACGGCGCCGTCCACGGCGACCTCGAACAGGTCGAACGGCTCATCCGGCGCGGCGGCGCCGACGACGACTGCAGCGCCATCGGGACGCCAGGCGGGCATGACAAAGCGCGTGCGCTCGTCGCTGGCGACTACGCGCACGGCCCGGGTCTCCGCGTCTACGAGCACGACCTCGGACATCGCATCCGGACGGTGACGTTCGACGGCGATCGTCCTTCCGTCGGGCGACCAGCGGGGAGCATCGAAGTAGACGTCAGGTTCTGCAACGAGCGTTGTGATGACGGCCGGTCGCAGCGCGACGGCTCGAGCCGAGCGTTCAGATCGTGCGGCCGGTCTCTCGCCTGAAGGCGTCGCGCTACGTTGATCCGGCGTGGCATGGACGGTCACCAGATCCCGCTGTCCCGGCCGCGCCTGCGCCGCGACGAGTGTCCTCGCGTCCGGCGAGAGATCCGGATCGCGCAGCCGCGCGTCAGACGTCAGCTGCCGGACCTCTCCGCCGGCTCGGGACATGGCGTAGAGATCGTTGTAGAGGCCGACGTTCCGCCGCACTTCCATCTGATCGAAGTAAATGATGTCGCGGCCGATCGCCGTCGTCGACCCGAGGTACTTCGTGGTCAGGCGCCGCGGCGGCGAGCCATCGAGCGCGACGCGGTTGAGCGACGGAAAATCCTCCGGGCTCGCGACGCTGTAGATAATTTCGGCCGGACAGCCGGTGCACGCGAAACGATCGAACCGCGGGCCGCTGGTCACGAAACCATGATGCGTCAGCTGGCGAACGCCCCGGTCTTCTGTCGGGCGAGACGGGCCCTGCGCCTCCGTAACCGCCTCCGCCTCGTAGTCGCGCCACAAGTCGCCGAGCGTTTCGCCGTACACATACAGAAAGGCGCGAGTGGAGGTGTACGGAAAGCGCCGGGCCGTGGCCGTGGCAAGCGCGGCCAGCGAATCCGCGCCGAAGCGCTCGACCAGATACTCGTGGAACCCGGCGCCGTACGCATACGGCGCCGATCCTGACGGCCAGTCGGTCACCCCGCCGTTGACGCGGTCGAGCGGCTCCGGCCGGCCGGCGCGCGCCGCTTCGCCGACGATCGCCTGAAAATCTCCCGCGTGCAGCCGGCCGTTTCCGGTAATCGCGCTCTCTTCGAACGTGGCGATGCCCTCGATCGCCCACGTCGGCAGAAACAGATTCGGAAACGCGTACGACGTCCGGCCGAAGATCGCGCGGGCGATGCGCGCCCACCCTTCGGATCGGTCCAGATGGACGACGTGCGTGAACTCGTGCGTGAAAGCGAGCCGCAGCCAGTCTTCGAAGTTGAACTCGGTCCCCGGCGGCCAGACCGTGTAAATCACGACCGTGTCGTAGGGCACCGGCGTCGCATAGCCGTTCGCGAACTCGGTCTGGTCCACCAGAATGACATGCGTTCGCTGCGGTGGCACGACCCCGAGCGGTTGCTGGAGGGCGCGCCAGGTCTCCTCGGCGATGGTCGCGACGCGCAGCGCCAGGCGGTCTTCGCCCTGATGAAAGTAGATGACGAAGTGCGCGGTCCCGATCTGCCGAAACTGCAGCGCTGGATCGAAGCGGCTGGCTGCGTGCGCGCCGGACGCAAGGGCGCCGACCATGACGACCGCCGTCAGCGCGCGTACGACGCCGCGGCGGCTATCGCGCCTCGGCGTGGGCGTAGCGGGAGTCACGCGTCGCGCGTGCGAGCACGAGGCAGAGGATGAGGGCAGGGACGCCGAGGAGGCCGGCGCCGATGAAGAACAGCGCGTAGGCCTCGGGCAGCGAGCGCCCGATGCGCAGCGAGTCTACCCACACGCCAGAAAATCCCTTGGCGAACTTACCGACGTAGGTGTACGCCGAGCTGAGCAGCGCGTACTGCGTCGCGGTATACCCGAGACTGGTGAGGCTCGACATGTAGGTGACGAGCGCGACGCCGGCAAATCCGATCCCGAAGTTGTCGGCTGCGATCACCGCCGCGAACACGCGCGCGTCCGGACCGGCGTGGGCGAGGGTCGCGAAGTTCGCGATCACCAGAATCTTCATCACGACGCCGGCGATCAGCGTCCGGAGGTAGCCGAAGCGGAGCGCGCAGAAGCCGCCGGCCGCGATGCCGAGCAACGTCGTGACCAGCCCGATCGACGCGCGCACGGCGCCGACCGTGTCCTTCGACAGCCCGATGTCGTGATAGAACGGATTCACCATCGGCCCCATCATGTATTCCGGCAGCTGATAGAAGCTGATCATCGCCAGCATCAGCAGCGCGAGCCACCCGTAGACGCGGAAGAACTCCGTGAACGGGCCGACGACCGCGTCGACGAAGCCGCGCGTCGACCACAGCGGCGCCGATTCGGCTTTCGACTCGAAGACTCTCGCGGCGCGCAGCGGTTCGGTCGCGAACAGGCTGGCAGCCACTCCGATCGCCATCAGCGCGCCCATCAGCGCATACGAAATACGCCAGCCGAAGTGGTTCGCGGTGATGAGCACGACGGCTTCGGAGACGAGCACTGCGATGCGGTAGCCGAGCTGGTAGGCAGAGGAGAGGAGGCCCAGCTCGTCGGAGTCGGCCGCCGCCTCGATCCGCCACGCATCGACGACGATGTCCTGCGTGGACGAGGAGAAGGCGACCAGCAGCGCCAGCAGCCCGAGCGTGGCGAGCCCCGCCTTCAGACCGGTCGTGGCAATCGCGACCAGCCCGAATCCGATCATCACCTGCGCGACGACCATCCAGCCGCGGCGGCGGCCGAGCCGGCCGAAGAACGGAGCGTCGAGGCGGTCGACGAACGGCGCCCAGAGAAACTTCAGGGAGTAGGCGAGGCCAACCCACGACAGGAACCCGATCGCCGACAAGGCCACGCCCTCGTCGCGCATCCAGTAGCCGAGCGTGTTGCCGGTGAGGAAGAAGGGCAACCCCGACGAGAAGCCCAGCATCAGCATCACCGCGACCTTCGGCTGCCGCAGCGACGCGATCACGTCGCGCTTGCGGACGACCGTCTTCCTGGCAGGCGCCACTACTGCCGGCGTCCCCACCGTCTCAATTCCCTTCGCGTCCTCTGTTGCCCTCTGCGTCCTTGTCACGACGTCACACGTCCTTCTTCAGTTCAGACAAGAACGTCAGCGCCTCGAGCGGTGTCATGTGATCAATATCGGCCTGAGACAGCTTTTCGCGCACCGGATCGGGTTCGGGCTCCGGCGCCTGGAACAGGCCGAGCTGGCGCTGCGGATCGGACGCGGTCCGGCTGACCGACGGGCGGCCGCCGCGCGTGAGCTCGTCGCGTTCGAGGCCGCCCAGAATCTCGCGCGCACGGTCGATGACGGGCCGGGGAAGGCCGGCCAGCCGTGCGACCTGGATGCCGTAGCTGCGATCCGATCGCCCCGGCACGATCTTGCGGAGGAAGATGATGTCGTCCTTCCATTCCCGCGCCGCGACGTGATAGTTCACGACGCCGGGCGTCGCGTCGGCCAGGTCAGTGAGCTCGTGGTAGTGCGTCGCAAAGAGCGTCTTCGGCCGGATCTTCGGGTTGGTGGCGAGGAATTCGGCGACCGCCCAGGCGATGCTCAGGCCGTCGAAGGTTGCCGTACCGCGCCCGATCTCGTCGAGGACGACGAGGCTGCGCGGCGTCGCGGTATGCAGGATGTTGGCGGTCTCCTGCATTTCGACCATGAAGGTCGACTGGCCGCGCGCGATGTTGTCCGACGCGCCGACGCGCGCGAAGATCCGGTCGACCATCGGAATCTTCGCGTCGCGGGCCGGCACGAACGAGCCGGCCTGGGCCATCACGCAGAGCAGCGCGGTCTGCCGCAGGTAGGTGGACTTGCCGCCCATGTTCGGACCAGTCAGGATCACCAGCTGGCAGGAACTGGCGTTCAGCGTGACATCGTTCGGCACGAACGGCTCGCCGGCCGCCGCGGTGCGCCGCTCGACCACCGGATGGCGCGCGTCGGCCACGGTCAGCTCGTCGCCGTCGTGCACGTGCGGCTTGATGTAGTTGTTGACGGCGGCCGCCTCGGCCAGCGCCGCCAGCACGTCCAGCGTCGCCAGCGCGCGCGCCGTCGCCTGAATCCGCGGCGCCTCCCCGGCGACGCCGCCGCGGAGCCGGTCGAAGATCTCCAGCTCGCGCTCGAGGATCCGCTCGTCGGCGCCGAGCACCTTCTCCTCGTATTCCTTCAGCGCCGGGGTGATGAAGCGCTCGCCTCCGGCGATCGTCTGCTTGCGGAGGTAGTCGGCGGGCACCGCGTGCAGGTTCGACTTCGATACCTCGATGTAGTAGCCGAAGACCCGGTTGTACCTCACCTTGAGCGAGTTGATGCCGGTGCGCGCGCGCTCGTGTTCTTCGAGCTGCGCGATCACCTGCTTCCCGCCGCGGCTGATGGTGCGCAGCTCGTCGAGCTCGCGGTCGGCGCCGTCGCGGGTGAATCCGCCGTCGCGCGCCAGCACCGGCGGATCGTCGACCAGCGTGGCGTCGATGGTGGCGCGCAGGTCGGCGAGATCATCGAGCTCCGCAACCAGCGATCGCATCAGCGGCGCCTGCAGCTCGCTCAGCAGCGTACGCAGACGCGGGACGACGGCGAGCGAGGTCTTGAGGCCCACGAGATCGCGCGGGCCGGCGGTGCCGAGCGCGGCGCGTGCGACCAGCCGCTCGACGTCCTGGACCGCCTTGATGGCTTCGCGGAACCTGCCACGATCGATGGTACGGAAGGCCAGCTCCTCGACGGCGTCGAGGCGATCGCGGATCGGCTCGAGCGCGACCAGCGGACGGAGCAGCCACGATCGCAGCAGCCGGCTGCCGATCGAGGTCACCGTACGATCGAGCTCGTCGAGCAGCGAGCCGGCGCGTCCGCCATCGGATCCCTCGACGATCTCGAGGTGCTTCAGCGTCGTCGGATCGACGAGCAGGCTGTCGGCGCGCTGGCGATAGGCGATCGATCGCACGTGCGCGAGATCGACTTTTTGTGTGCCGCGCAGGTGGTGGACGAGCGCGCCCGCCGCCCTGACCGCCGCCGGGTGCGGTTCGAGGCCGAAACCTTCGAGCCCGCCGGTGCGCAATTGCTCGATGAGCGCGCGGCGGGCCGATTCGAGGTCGAAGGTCCAGCCTTCGATCGAGGTGACCGGCAGCCCGGACGCCGCGATCGATGCGGGCAGAACCGACGAACCCGACCCGTTTCCCGCGTCTGGCACCACGATCTCGCGCGGCCGGAGCACGGCGAGCTCGTCGGCCAGCGCCTGCAAGCCGTCGGGGCCGGCGTACTCCGCGGTGGTGAACTCGCCGGTTGAAAGGTCGAGGAGCGCAACGCCAACCGTGTCGATCGGCGGCGCCTTCCGTGTTCCGGTCTCTTTCGTCTGAGGCCGTTGGGCGGTGGTGGCGGGGGCGACCGCCATCAGGAACGCCGGCTCGCGCGCGTCGAGATAGTTGGAATCGGTCAGCGTCCCGGGCGAGACGACCCGGACGACCTCGCGCTTGACGATGCCTTTGGCCTTGCGGGGATCCTCGATCTGCTCGCAGATGGCGACGCGAAAGCCTTTCCTGACCAGGCGCGCGATGTAGCCGTCGACCGCGTGATGGGGCACGCCGCACATCGGAATGCCGCCGCCGTTGGCGTCCTTCGATCGCGCCGTGAGGGTCAGCTGGAGCGCGCGCGCGCCGACCAGGGCGTCTTCGTAGAACATCTCGTAGAAGTCGCCCATCCGGAACAGGAGGATGGCGTCGCGATGCTGCTGCTTCGCGTCGAGATACTGACGCATCGCGGGCGTCGCCGACGCTGTCATATGCTTAAAGTCTAACGCATGCGCGTACTTGCACTGGACAGCACCACGCGCACCGGAAGCGTCGCGCTGGTCGAGGACGATCGCATCGTCGAGGAGCGGCAAGGCGACGCGGCACGGACGCACGCAGAGCGGCTGCCGATGGAACTGATCGCGCTCGCCGAGGCCCACCGCGTGGCGCTTGCCGACGTCGATCTCTACGCCGTCGCCTCCGGTCCCGGATCATTCACGGGATTGCGCATCGGCATCGCAACCGTGCAGGGGCTCGCGTTCGTGCAGGGGCGGCGGATTTTCAGCGTCGCCACGCTCGAAGCGCTCGGCCACGCGGCCGCCGCCACGCTGGCGCCGGAAACGGTGGTTGCCGTCTGGATGGACGCGCACCGGCGCGACGTCTTCGCCGCTGCGTATCGTGTGACGGCCGCTGCGCCGCATTCCGCCGGCCGCCTCGCGGAGTTGGACGGTCCGAGCGTCGGCGCACCGGTCTCGATCCTGGCGCGATGGGCCGGACAGTTGCCTGCGCCGCCGGCGCTTTTCGTCGGAGACGGCGCTGGAATGTTTGCGTCCGAGATCGAGCGGGCGCGGCCCGGCGCGCGCATCGAGCCGCCGCCGCTCCTCGCAGGCACGATCGGCCGGCTGGCGGTCGCGCGCGCGGCCGAAGCGGTCCACCCGGCGGCGATTCGGCCGCTGTACGTCCGCCGCCCCGACGCGGAGATTGCGAGAGACGCGCGATCGTGACGCCCTGGGCCATCGAGCCGGTGACCTCACCCGATCAGATCGACGACGTGATCGCGATCGAGGAAGTGTCGTTCACCAACCCGTGGACGCGGGTCATGTATCTCGCCGAGCTCGAGAACACCGGCGTGTCGTTCTGCTTCACGGCGCGGGATCCCGCAGGGCGCGTGGTCGGCTTTTGTTCGTTCTGGCGCGTGCTCGACGAGCTGCACATCAACAACCTGGCCGTGCTGCCCGACGTGCGCCGCGCCGGCGTTGCCACCGCGCTGCTCACGCACGTCCTGCGCTACGGCGCGTCGCTCGGCGCTCGCCGCGCGACGCTGGAGGTCCGCCGGTCGAACGAGGCGGCGCGTCTGCTCTACGAGCGCTTTGGCTTCACCGTCGCCGGCGTGCGGCACGGCTACTACACCAAGCCGGTGGAAGACGCACTGGTGCTGTGGCGTGAGAATCTCGCCGGCGACGATCGTTGACCTTGAAACGACCGGACCGCCGTGGTATTAAAAGCCATGTCCAAGGAGGCGCAGCATGAATGCACAGCCGCAGGATCTGAAGGCAGAGTTGATGCGGACCGACGAGGAATTTCATAATCTCGCGGCCAAGCATCACGAACTGGAAGATCGCCTGCACGAACTGACCTCCAAGCATTACCTCTCAGAACCCGAGCAATTCGAAGAAGTTACCCTCAAGAAACGCAAGCTGCAGTTGAAAGACCGGATGGAAGACATCCTGCGTCGCCACCGTCAGGAACACGCGCGCTCGTAGCGCAGGCGATGCCCCGCGGGCGCGCCGCCGGTGCGCCCGCCCGGACTTCCATTTCTGATGCGACTGGATCCCGCAGGCCTGCCGTTCATCGGCGGCGCCCTGTTGCTGGCCGTGGTGTCTGGCCTCGCCATCGGGGGGTGGCTGGCGACCCCGTTCGTCGCAACCGCCGCCTTTTTCGCCTTCTTCTTCCGCGACCCTGAACGCACCAGCCCCGCCGGTTCGGACGTCGTCGTGTCGCCCGCGGATGGCCGCGTCCTCGTCGCCGGACCGTCGGTCGCAGCGGCGTCGCCGCCCGGTGCGTGGCTGCAGGTCAGCATCTTCCTGTCGCCGATGGACGTGCACGTCAACCGGATCCCCGCATCGGGCCGCGTGACGAAGGTGGCCTACTCGCCAGGCCGATTTCTGCCCGCGTACCGGCACGACGCGGCGAGCGCCAACGAGCGCAGCGAGATCTGGATCGACCACGACGGCCAACCGATCGTGGCGCGCCAGATCGTCGGCATCCTCGCGCGGCGCGTCGTGTGCCGTGCGCAGAACGGCGCGGAGGTGCACGCCGGTGACCGCTACGGCATCATGAAATTCGGATCGCGAATGGATGTCTTCGTGCCGACGACGGCGACGCTCAAGGTCGAGGTTGGCCAGACGGTGCGTGGCGGGGAGACGATCATCGCGGTGCTACACTGCGAAAGACCCGAAAATGGCTAGTGTCAGCCATTGACGATGATGGAGCATCATGAAGGCCGACTGCGGTTCCTGAGGCGCGCGAGCGATCGTCCGCGCAGGAATCGTCTGCGCCGCGGCGTCTACCTGCTGCCCAGCCTGCTGACCGTGGGCAACATGTTCTGCGGCTATGCGTGCGTGGTCTACGCGATGCGCGGCGAATACGAAGTCGCTGCGCCCTACATCGGGGTCGCCATCATCCTCGACATGCTCGACGGTCGGATCGCGCGGATGACGGGTACGACCAGTGCGTTCGGCGTCGAGTTCGACTCGCTGGCCGACGTGATCTCGTTTGGCGTCGCGCCGGCGATCCTGTCGTTCGCCTGGGGGCTGTCGTCGCTCGGACGGCTCGGATGGGCGGCGGGGTTTCTGTTCGTGGCCGCGGCCGCGATGCGGCTGGCGCGGTTCAACATTCAGAGCGGCGGAGGCGGCGACAAGCGCTACTTCGTCGGGATGCCGAGTCCTGCCGCGGCGGCGATTCCAGCCGCGACCGTCTATGCGTACCCGTGGGGCCTGAACGACTACCGCGCGGCGCTGCCGGCGATCGCGATGGTGATCGTCCCGGCGCTGCTGATGGTGAGCACGATCCGCTTCCGCAGCTTCAAGACGCTGGAGTCGCAGACGCGGCGGCCATACACGATCCTCTTCTTCATCGCGGCGGCGATCATGCTGATCGCCACACATCCGCGGTTCATGCTGGTCGTGATCGCGTACTCGTACCTGGCGTCCGCGTTCATCGGCCTGGCGATTACCCGGCTGCGACACCGCGGCGCGCATTCGCCCGCTGACATCACCGATCAGGCGTCCACCGACACCACCGCGCGCGAATCGTCCGATCGCCGCGATTCGGCGATTCGGTGAGTCGATGATTCGCGCCTGACCGGTTCGCGCGCGACACGCAACGGCGTGACGGCGGCGGCGGAATCGTGACGCGTTGAACACGAAGCCGTCGGTCCGCGAACTGATCGCGCGTACGCGACGGCTTCGGGGTTGAGCGATCCTGCTCGCCGCTCTACGGGACGGTCACCACGATCTCGTTGGAGGCGGAGCCGGTCCCACACGCGTTCTTTCCACGCACCCGGACGTAATACGTGCCGCGGCCGACGCCGGTAAACGTTGCTGTGCCATTGGCGTTGCCGGTGTCAGCAGCCGCGAGATTCGCGAGACCGGTCGCGGATCCGGCCTCGATCACGTACGAAGTCGGGGAACCAGCCGAACTGGGACTCCAGCCCAACGTGACGGTCGAGCCATTGACGATTGACACGAGGTTCGACGGCGGGCTGGGTGCGGCGGTGCACGCGACGCTTCCCAACACGATGAGCGTGACCTCGTTCGATGGCGGGCCGACGCCGGCGTTGTTGGCGCCGAGGACTCGGACGAAATAGGTTCCCGGCGCGACGCCGGTGGCCGTGATGCTCGTCGATGCGTTCCCGGTCGCAAAATTCGCGAGATCCGGCGGACCACCGGCCCGCGACGATGCCTGAATGATGTATGACGTGACCGCGGGTGAAGAGAAGATGCTCCAGGTCAAGGTCACCGTCGACCCGATCACCTGCGGAGTCGACAGGAATGGTGCCGTCGGCAGCGCAGTGTTCGGCAGCGTGACCAACACTTCATTGGATGGCGCGCCCGTGACGCCACTCGCAACAGCGCGGACGCGGACGTAGAACGTCCCGCTGCCCGCGACGGTGGTGATGAAAAACGTGGAGCGATTTCCGGTATTGAACGCTGCGAGATCGCTGAGGCCGGTAGCCGAACCCGCCTCGATGCGGTAGTCGGTCGGCACCGCACCGGCCACCGGTGCATTCCAGAACAGATCGACTTCCGAACCGACCCCGATGCGGAACACGTAGGCGACCAGGTTGGTGGGAGGATTCGGTGCCGCATCGGCAGCAGCGGGAGTGCTGCCAGGTGCAGTCGCCGCGACTGTCGGCGAGCGATTGCCGATGACCAGACGACTCTCTGTGATCGTGGCGCCGGCGAAGCACGCGGCGTCGGCGGAGCCATTGAGGCAGCGAGTGAGTTGCGACAGTCCATCGCCAGTGCTGGTGCCGGCCCGGCTGAGTTCGCCGAACGACTGCGCTGCACCCGCCTGTGAAGGCGCGCCAGAGGTGGACGGTCGAAGTGGCGACGACTGACTGCAAGCGGCGATCGCGGCGGATGCACAGACTGCCAGGCAGGCACGGAGCAGGCGTTTCGACATCATCCCTCCTCGCTGCGGACGAATTGCGACCTGGGACAAATCGACGTCAGGGACTCGACGGGTTCGTGGGAGACGGGCCCGACATGGTAACGCTAGGCTCCCGCGCGACGAACAACCGGGGCGATGATGGGCGAAGTCGTAAGGAAACGATAAGTCAAGCGGCCGGCAGGGTGATGGTGACGGTCGTGCCCACGCCGCGTGCGCTTTGGACCGCAATCGCTCCACCGATCAATTCGACGTTGCGCTTCGCGATGGTGAGACCGAGGCCGGTGCCGGTCGCTTTCGTCGAGAAATACGGCTCGAAGATCTTCCGCAGCGCTTCTTCGTCCATCCCGATGCCGGTGTCGGCGATCTCGACGACCACCCGCGAGCGATCGGGCAGCGCGCGGCTCGTGATCGACAGGCGCCCGCCGCCGGGCATCGCGTGAAGCGCATTCTCGATCACGTTGGTCAACGCGCGGGCGAACAGGATGCGGTCGATGGTGACCGGCGGCAGGTCCGCCGGCGCGTCGATCACGATCTCGATGCGGTTCGACAGGCCGGTGCGGTACGGCTCGACGACCTCGTCGATCAGCGCCGGCAGCAGCGTCGCTTCCGGCCGCGGGGTTGGCGACGAGGCGAAGCTCGAGAACTCCGCCGAGATCTGCCGGAGCAGCCTGACCTGGCTGAGGATGGCGTTCACGCACTCGTCCAGCACCGGCGACAGCGGACGCCCGCGATCGATGTTCACCCGCTGCGCGTGCTCGGCCGAGAGCTGAATCGGCGTCAGCGGATTCTTGATGTCGTGCGCCACCTGGCGGGCCATGTCGGCCCACGCCTCGAGCCGCTGGCTGTGCTCGAGCTCGGCCCGCTGCCGCTTCAGGTCGGCGGCCATCTGGTTGAAGTCCTCGACGAGACGGCGCAGCTCGTCAGATGACGTCGCGGCAATGCGCGCGTCCAGATCGCCGCGCGCAATCCGACGCGTCGCACGGGTGAGACGGTTCACCGGATCCGCAATGCGCTCGGCCATCCAGTAGCCGAGCGCCGCGCCAAGCAGACTGAACAGCACGAATCCCGACAACACGAGCCGATCGAGATCGTCGATCTGCTGTTCGATCTCCTGCTGACGATTGGTCAGAGGCACCGTGACGATGCCGTCGCGGCCCGCCGACCGTACCGGCGCGGCTGCGAGGCTGTAGCGGAACGCGCCGACGACCTCTTCGCGCACGTAGGTCGGCAGCCGGTCGAGGATGATCGAGCGGTAGACGTCGCCGGGCGTCCGCAGCGAGAGCAGCTGCGACGCGAACAGATCGCGCGCGCTCGTCGCCTGGAGGCGGGCGCGGTTGAAGAGGTTCGCATCTTCGTCGATCGCACGCCGGACCAGCACCATGATCTGATCGTCGATGGTGTCGAGCGCCGCGGCGCCGCGCTGCTGCAGCGCCGCGTAGTCTTCGACCAGCCGCTGCGCCGTCGTCACCGTGCGGGCGGCAGTTTCTTCGGCGGTCGCGTTGAGCTGCGTCTGCACGTAGGTGCGCGCCAGCAGGGCGAGGATCGAGACGGGGACGACAGCTCCCGCCCAGAACGCGAGAAACAGCTTGCGGTAAAAGCTCGACCGGACTTCCCGCAGCAGCGAGCGGCCGCTTGCCGGCGTCCGCATGGTCAGCATGCTGACGAGCGTGAGCACCAGTCGCGCCGCAAGGTACAGCACGCCGACCAGCAGCACGAGCTCGGCGAGGTTCATCAGGTGCCCCCAGCGATCGATCACCGGGTACCCGAGCGCATAGATGCCGCCGCGGTCGCTGAGAAAATACACGCGAAACGTGTCGCCGTCGCGCTCGACGTCGGCCCAGAACGGCTCGCGCGACTGGATCAGTCGCTGGAAGATGGCATCGTCGAGCTTCCAGACGCGCGTGCCCGACTCGAAGATCGGCGCCCGGCTCCAGCCGTAGACCGCGAACTCGACGTCGCGGCCCGAGACGCCCTCGGGCGGCGCCTGCCGATTCGGCCGCAGCGACTCGAGGTACGGGCTCTGCGGCGAGATGAACGGGAGCGTCCGGTAGTCCAGCATCACGCGGACGACGATGCTGCCGTCGATGTGGCCGTGCGAGCAGATGCCGCGGCCGGTGCGCAGGACGTGTCGGTCGCTCGATCCGAACGGAGAGACCTCCTCGAACGGCTCTTCCCAGCTGCACCCTGCCGCTCGATTTTGCGCGTCGGCGTACTCAGGCAGGCTCAGCGCGAAGCGGCTCACGAGCCGCCCCTCGGGGCTATACAGCTCGATTGCCGAGGTCAGGCGGTAGGTGCCGAGCTCGGTGCGCGACCAGATGATCGTCGCCGGATCGGTCGACGGCGTCCGTGCAGCAGCGTCCGCGACGAACTCGGCAAGCCCCGGCATGGCATCGATCTGGTCGACGGTCTGCTGCAGCCGCTGCTGCAGATCCTCGCGCAGGTTTGCCGCCTGCGGTCCGAACTCGCGGGAGATCAGCTGCTCCTTGGACGCGGTCGCGTGCGCGAGCAGCGACGGGTACATCGCGACCGACGGGGCGAGGAGCACGACGAACGACACCGCCAGCCGCGCGGTCTGCGAGACGCGACGCATGCCGGTGCGCGTGCGCGCAACCGCCGCCGCTGCTGCGGCCGCCGCGCCGAGCGCCAGCCAGAGGGGACCGATCGGCACCGCGGACCCGAAGCCGCGCGCGAGGATCGCCGCGCCGGCCGCGCCGGCGAGCCATCCGCCGGCCGCGCTCGATCGAGCGGCCGTCGTCGACGGCAGGCGCCAGAAGAGCGAGGGCACGCGAACGACGGTGGCCGCCGTCCAGACGACCGACGCATGCAGCAGGACCAGCGCGAACTCGAGCGCGATGCGTGCCGCGCTCACCGGGTGCAGCGAGAAGTGGAGGAGATCGAGATCGGTGTCGGCGACGACGCGGCGCAGGAGATCCTCGTAGCCCCACAGCAGGAGACCGCTCGCGAATCCGACGATCGCATAGGCGACGACGATCGGCATGGTCTCCGAGGCCGGCAGCAGCTTCACACGCGGCAACGCGTAGCGGCGCCGTTCGATCAGGTCGAGCGCGAGCCAGACGACGCCGCTCATGGTGAGAGTGGTGAAGAGGAGATCGAAGGGAGTGGGGCCGCCGGACGGTGCGATCGGCGTCAGCGCGAAATAGAGAATCAGGCGCGCGACCACGATCATCACGATCAGGATCGCCGTCAGCACGACATAGCGACTCGTCTCGCGCGCTCGGCGCCGCACGTCGATCACCGGCCCCATGCAGAGCAGCAGCGTGACGGCGACGATCGCGAGCACGACCGCCTGCGTCGTCGCCCGCCAGCCGGCGCGCGCCAGCGCCAGGTCGCCAGGCGCGACTTCGCCTTCGAGCACGAACGCGCTGTCGCGTTCGGGGACGATGAAGCGATACGGCGCGTCGGGCGGCGTCGTCCCGGCCGGCGGGACGCGGAGCGTGACCGGTGCGATCGACGTCGCCATCCCGAAGGTGTCGCCGAGACCAGGCGACTCCGCGTTGGTGCCGAGCGACTGTTCCGCGACGACGGTCGCCACCCGGGCGCCCCCGCGCACGACCGGCTCGACGCGAATCAGGCGCGGCCCGAGCGCGCCGGGCGCGATGACGAGCGCCGCCGCGCCTTGCACACGCCCGATTGGCAGATCGGACACCCGGCCCGCCCACGCGATCGGCGCGCCGGTGGCGTCGTAGATCGTGACGCCGGTCGGACCCTCGCGTTCTGGCGGCAGCGTCGCCGCGGTCAGCGCGAACAATTGCCGGATCGCGGCCTGATCGCGCATGCCGGGGGTGGCCGCCGCCGGATCCGCCGCCACGCGCGCGGCAATCGCACCAACGGTCCGTGCGCTCGCGTCGAACCGCTCACGAAGCTCGGCTTCGATGCGCGCGACGGCCGCGGCGTCCGACGCCCCGAACCGGGAGCGCTCGATTCCGTAACCGGCCACACCGGCGACAAGCGCGGCTACGACGCCGACGCGCACGATGCGCAGCATGAGCGACACGTCTGCTCACAGGATACACGGGTGCTATAGTGAAAACGATTTGGACCTCCGACACCTGCTGAAGCGTGGCGCGCTCGTGGCCGCGGCCAACTGGCAGGCCGTCGTCATCCAGTTCGTCGCCGAGACCACGTTTCAAGTGCTGCTGGCCGTGCCGGTGATCGGCGCGGCCATCCTGGTCGCTGTCCTGCTCGGCGCCGACCTCGCCGCGCTGCTGCAGGAGAGCCTGCGCGACATGTTCACGACGATTGCGAGCGCGCTGCTCTCCGAGCCGGTCGCGCTCGTCGCCTTCATGGCCGCTTTCGCGGTCGTGCTCCTCGGCGGATCCGTGCTGATGTTCGTCGTGAAGGGCGGCATCGTCGAGGTGTTCGTCGCGGCGAATGCCGTGGCCGGTCCGATCGAGCGGCAGCCGGTGACGATCGGGTCGCTGCGGCACGCATCCGCGTTCACGCTCGAACGGTTCACCGGAGGGTGCGCGCGCCTCTTCCGGAAGTACATCGCGCTGGGTCTCGCGTTGATGGCGGTGTATGGATTGTCGGGCCTCGCGTACCTTGTCTTCGTCGTCTACGGCTACAGGGCCGCCGAGAACCGCGTCCTCGTGCTCGGCTGGACCTTCATCGCCGCGCTCGCCGCCGCGATGCTGATCGCCTGGATCACGATCGTCAACCTGCTGTACCTGCTGTTGCAGATCTCGATGGCGGTCGAGGGCGGCGGTCTCGCCGACGCGGTGCGCGCCACGGCCCGGTTCATCCGCGCCGAGTTCCGGGATCTCGCCGGCGTTTTCGTTGTCGTCGTCGTCCTCGTCGGGGCGGCGACGTTTGCGTCGGCGCTGGCCTGGTCCGGCGTCGGCCTGATCGCTTTCGTCCCGCTCGTCGGCCTGGCCGTGTTCCCGCTGCAGCTGGCGGCGCTCCTCGTGCGCGGCGTCGTGTTCGAGTATCTGGGACTGACCGCGTTGTGCGCCTACCTGACGCTCTATCAGGGGTACGCGGCGCGGCGGGCGGCGCCCGCGGGAAGGCCGGTCGCGATCCAGAACCCGGCGTAAGGGCAGAGTGTGGGACCGATAGGCCCATGGGCTGGGTAGGCAGGACCGATCAGTGCAACCCCACCACCCGATGGGCCCATCGGTCCCACACTCCTATCTGGGCGTCGTGCCGGTCTGCGGCGCGATCATCACCAGGTTCGGCAGCGGTGACAGCGGCGTGACTGGCGGGTCGAACTCCCGCCTCACGAGCGTGACGCCCGCGCCGCGCGCGACGTCCTTGGTCACCACCAGCATCATCGGCAGCTGCGTGTCTGGATCCTCGACGACGTGCGGCGGCGCCGCGCTCTCGGCATCGCTCGCAATCGGCGACGGCTTCGGCGCGGCGGGCGCGTCGATCTCGATCTCCGACGGAATCTTGCTGGGCAATGCGGCCGCGAGCTCGGTTTCGTTGAGGCCGACATGAGGAATGTCCGCGCCGGGAAAGTAGGTGGCGCCGATCGTCAGCGGCGGCTGGGCCGGTGCGCCGGGGGCGATTGGCTCGCCGAGCGCCGCGGTCCCATCCTTGGTCGTGAAGACGCGAAGCTGCGCCGGCTGGCCGGTAACGACGAGCGACGATCCAGCGAGCACCACGCCGGCGCTGGGACGCACCGGCAGCGGGCGCATCCACACCTGCGCGCCGCTCTTGCGATCCATCGCGCGAAGCACGTTGTCGAGCGCCACGAAAAACACCCGCCGCTCGTCCGCGGCAGGCTGGCCGATGACGTCGCCGCCCGTGCGCCATCGCCAATCGATCGCGCCGTCCTTCGCCAGGACGCAGTAGAAATAGTTGCCTTGCGTTCCCACGAACAGACGATCGCCGGAGACGAGGATCTGGTTGCCGGCTCCGACAATCCGCCGCTCCCAGACGGGCTCGCCCGTGTCGACGCGCAGCGTCACCAGCCGACCGTCGGAGGTGCAGACGTAGATGCGATCCTCGGCGAGCGACGCGGTCGCGCTGGCCGGCGATCCGAGGCTGCGCTGCCAGACGATGGTCCCGTCCGTCGCACGCAGCGCGCCGATCTGTCCGCTCTTCGTGCTGACGATCAGCCAGCCGTTGTCGAACGCGGGTGGGACGGCGGGTGCATCCGACAGCGCGAGCTGCCACGCGACGGCGCCGTCGACCGCACGGCGCGCGACGAGCCCGGTGGTCTCGACGAGAAACACGAGATCGTCGCCGGTTGTCGGCTGGAACAGCGGACGCGCCGACACGATCCATTCGCGTTTTCCCGCGGGCAGTGAATAGGCCGCGAGGCGATCGCCGTCGAGCGCGAAGTACGCGTGCGTTCGGTCGTACCCGGGAGGAACGGCCAGCTGACTGTTGAGCGAGAGCGTCCAGATCGGACGAGTCGGCACCAGTGCGGGCGGTGTTTTCGCGGCCCCGGCGAGTTGCTTGTCCGAAGCAGGCGTCGGGTGCGGCCGGGGCTTGGGCGATTGAGCCACGGCAGGAGCACCGCAGAGCGCGGTCAGGGCAACTGCACTACAACATATTGTGGTCCACCGGCGACGCACACCGTTATAATAGCGCTCGACGCGCGGCTGAAACGCTACGGGCCGGGCGTGCCGACACCTCCCAGCCGGGGACCGGGGCAGCTTCGTTGACCCATCAGACCATCATCGTTCTGGATTTCGGGTCGCAGTACACACAACTGATCGCCCGGCGCCTGCGCGAGCTGTCGGTCTACTCCGAAGTCTGGGCGCCCGACACGCCAGTCGACCGGATTCGCGCGCGCAATCCCGCCGGCATCATCCTGTCGGGCGGCCCGAAGAGCGTCGCCGACGCCGGCGCACCGACCTGCGATCCTGGCCTCTATGACGTCGGCAAACCTGTGCTCGGCATCTGCTACGGGATGCAGTTGATGGCGCACGCGCTTGGCGGGCGCGTCGAGCCGGCTCCGCAGCGCGAGTACGGGCATGCGACCGTTTCCATCCTCCGCGGGCGCAGTCCGAGCGGTACGGCGGTCCTGTTCGACGACGTGCCCGACGAGATTCGCGTGTGGGCGAGCCACGGCGACTTCGTCGCGGCCGCGCCGTCCGGATTCGCGGTGGTGGCGACGAGCGCGAACGCCCCCGTCGCGGCGATGGCCCATCCCGACCGGCAGCTGTACGCGCTGTTGTTCCACCCCGAAGTGGTGCATACCGAGCGCGGCCTCGAGATCCTGCGCAACTTCGCCTACGGCGTCTGCGGCTGCACCGGCGACTGGACGATGGCGTCGTTCGTCGAGGAGGCGACCGCGCGCGTGAGGGCGCAGGTCGGCGACGGACGCGTGGTGTGCGCGCTGAGCGGCGGCGTCGATTCGACGGTCGCCGCGCTGATCGTGCACCGGGCGGTCGGCGACAGGCTCACCTGCATCTTCGTCGACAACGGCGTGCTCCGTCTCGACGAGGCCGCGCAGATTCGCAGGCGCTTCGAGCGCCTCCATCTGCCGCTCGTGTTCGCGGATGCCTCGAGGCTATTCCTCGATCGGCTGGCCGGCCTCACCGATCCGGAACGGAAGCGGAAAGTGATCGGCGCGGCGTTCATCGACGTGTTCGAGGCCGAGGCCGCGAAGCTGGGGCAGGTCGACTTCCTGGCGCAGGGGACGCTCTATCCTGACGTCATCGAGTCGGTTTCGATCGTCGGGCAGGCGTCGATGATCAAGAGTCACCACAACGTCGGCGGCCTGCCCGAGCGGATGCGCATGAAGCTGGTCGAGCCGCTGCGCGAGCTGTTCAAGGACGAGGTGCGCGAGGTCGGGCGCAAGCTCGGTCTCGACGAGGAGTTCGTCGTCAGGCAGCCGTTTCCCGGTCCCGGCCTCGCCGTGCGAATCCTCGGCGAGGTGACGCCGCCGCGCCTCGGCTTGCTGCGCAAAGCCGACGCCGTTGTCGCGGAAGAGATCAAGCGCGCCGGCTGGTACACGCGGCTGTGGCAAAGCTTCGCCGTGCTGCTGCCGGTGCAGAGCGTCGGGGTGATGGGCGACGAGCGCACCTATGAGTACACGATCGCGATTCGCGCGGTCGAGAGCCGCGACGGCATGACCGCCGACTGGGCCCGCCTCCCGCACGACCTTCTTGCACGGATCTCGTCACGGATCGTCAACGACGTCAAAGGCATCAACCGCGTCGTGTACGATATTTCGTCGAAGCCGCCGTCGACGATCGAGTGGGAGTGAGGATGGAACGCAAAGGCCGCAAAGGCCGCAGAGAAAAAAATAGTCTTTGCGGTCTTCGCGCGCGTTGCGTTCAACGCCATGGCTGAATTCGTTCATCTCCACCTGCACACCGAGTTCTCGCTGCTCGACGGCGCGTGCCGGATCGACGAGCTGCTCGATCAGGCGGTGAAGCTCGAGATGCCGGCGATCGCGGTCACCGAGCACGGGAACATGTTCTCGTCGGTGATTTTTCACGACCACGCACGGAAGCGCGGGCTGAATCCGATTCTCGGGTGCGAGGTCTACGTCGCCCCGGGCAGCCGTCTCGACAGGAGCGGGAATCCGGGCGCGACGCAGAATCACCTCGTGCTCCTGGCGGAGAACGACGAGGGATATCACAACCTGATCAAGCTCGTCTCCGCCGGCTACACGGAGGGGTTCTACTACAAGCCGCGCATCGACAAGGAGCTCCTCGCCCGCCACGCCAGAGGCCTGATCGGGTTGAGCAGCTGTCTGAAAGGCGAGGTGGCGGAAGGACTCTCGCACGCGCAGGAGCGGAAGGCGCTCGAAGCGGCCGCCGCGTACCGCGACATTCTCGGGGCCGGCAACTTCTTCCTCGAGCTGCAGTGGCACGGCATCGAGGAGCAGCGGATCGTCAACGCCGGCATTCCGGCCATCGCCCGCGACCTCGGGCTCGATCTCGTCTGCACCAACGACGTGCATTACCTGCGCGAGTCGGATCACCATCCCCACGACGTCCTGCTGTGCATCGGCACCGGTAAGGGGTTCAACGATCCGAAGCGGCTTCGCTACGACGCCAGGCAGTTCTTCCTGAAAACGGCCGAGGAAATGGCCGAGGTCTTCAAGGACCATCCCGACGCGCTCGCCAACACGATGCGCATCGCCGAGCGGTGCAACGTCACGCTCGCGGAAGGCGAGAACTACCTGCCGAACTTCGACGTTCCGCCGGACTTCACCGTCGACAGCTACTTCGAGCACGTTGCCCGCACGGGATTCAGCGAGCGGCTGCCGCGCCTCCGGCAGCTGCAGGCGGCCGGAGCGCTGCGCCATACCGTCGACGAATACGAGACGCGCCTCGCGTACGAGATCGAGATGATCGAGAAGATGAAGTACCCCGGGTACTTCCTGATCGTCTGGGATTTCATCCGCTACGCGCGTGAGCGCGGCATCCCGGTCGGCCCCGGCCGCGGGTCGGCGGCCGGCAGCCTCGTCGCCTACTGCATGCGGATCACCGACGTCGATCCCATCGACTTCGACCTCATCTTCGAGCGCTTCCTCAATCCCGAGCGCGTCTCGCTCCCCGACATCGACATCGACTTCTGCGAGCGGCGCCGCGGCGAAGTGATCGAGTATGTGACGCGCCGCTACGGACGCGAGAACGTCGCGCAGATCATCACCTTCGGCACCATGAAGGCGAAGGCGGTGGTGAAGGACGTCGGCCGTGCGCTCGAGATGCCGTTCGCCGACGTCGACAAGGTCGCGAAGCAGATTCCGGCGGCGCTCGACATGACGCTCGACAAGGCTCTCGAGCAGAGCGAACCGCTCCGCCAGATGGAGCAGAGCGACCCGAAGGTGAAGGAACTGCTCGCGATCGCGAAGCGGCTCGAGGGCATGACCAGGCACGCGTCGGTTCACGCCGCCGGCGTCGTCATCGCCCCGAAGGCGATTACCGATTACGCGCCGCTCTACAAAGGGGCGCGCGACGAAATCGTCACACAGTGGTCGATGAAGGAGATCGAGCGCGTCGGCCTGCTGAAGATGGACTTCCTCGGCCTGAGCACGCTGACGCTGATCTTCGACTGCATCGAGGAGATCCGGCGCACCACCGGCGAGACGCTCGACATCGACACCGTGCCGCTCGACAATGCCAAGACCTATCAGATTTTTCAGGAGGGACAGACCTACGGGATCTTCCAGTTCGAGTCGAGCGGGATGCGCGACATCCTGCGCAAGGCCAAGCCGCAGCGGCTCGACGATCTGATCGCGCTCAACGCGCTCTATCGGCCTGGTCCGTTACGCAGCGGGATGGTGGACGACTTCATCGCGCGCAAGCAGGGCAGGACCGAGGTGAAGTACGAGCTGCCGCAGCTCGAGAGCGTGCTCTCCGACACCTACGGCGTGATCGCCTACCAGGAGCAGGTGATGCGCATCTCGAACGTCGTCGCCGGCTTCACGCTCGGCGAGGCGGATCTGCTGCGCAAGGCGATGGGCAAGAAGAACGCCGACGTGATGGCGAAGATGCGCGGCAAGTTCGTCGAGGGCGCGGTGAAGCTCGGGACGAACGAGAAGAAAGCCGTGCACCTGTTCGACCTGATGGAGCACTTCGCCGGCTACGGCTTCAACAAGTCGCACTCGACCGCGTATGCGTTCCTGGCCTATCAGACGGCGTATCTCAAGGCGAACTACCCCTGGCACTTCGCCGCCTCGCTGCTGACGATCGAGTCGCAGAACACCGAGAAGCTGGCGCTGTACCTCGGCGAGTGCCGCGACCGCGAGATTCCGGTGCTCCCGCCCGACATCAACGAGAGCGAGCTGCGGTTCACGGTCGAGCCGAACCACGGCGTTCGCTTCGGGCTGACGGCGATCAAGAACGTCGGCGACGGCGCGATCGAGTCGCTCCTGGGCGTCCGCGCGAGACAAGGGCGCATCCGGTCGCTCCCGGCGCTCTGTGAAGAGATCGACCTCCGGCTCGTCAACAAGCGTGTGTTCGAGAGCCTGACCAAGGCCGGCGCGTTCGACTCACTCGCCAAGGGTACCCAGTACGAAGCGCTGCCGTCGCTGGCGCTCCGCCCCCGCCTGATGGCGGCTGTCGATGCGGCCTGCGAGTACGGCGCCAGGGCGCAGCGCGATCGCGAGCAGGGGCAGGGTGGCCTGTTCGGCGAAGTCGACCGCGTGGACGCCCTCCCGGACACCGCCGGCGGGGTCGCGCTGCCCGACGCGAAGCCGTGGACTGAAGCCGAGCAGCTCTCGTTCGAGAAGGAAACGCTCGGTCTGTACTGGAGCGGCCATCCGGTCGATCGCTACGCCGCGCCGCTGAAAGAGTTCGGGGCCAAGACGGTCGGCGACCTCGCCGATCTCCAGCCGATGGCCGAGGCGGACGCCTGGGGCCCGGGTGGACGCAAGCCAATCGAGGCCGACACGGCCATCGGCGGCATTGTGGCCACCTGCCGCCAGCTGAAGACGCGCAAAGGCGATCGGATGGCGGTGTTCACGCTCGAAGATCACGTCGGCGGCGTCGAGATCGTCGTGTTCCCGGAGGCGTATCAGCGGGCGGCGAGCCTGATCGAGACCGGGACGCTCGTGCTCGTCCGCGGCAAGCTCGAGAAGGACGATGAGACGGTGCGGATTCTCGCGTCGGAGATCGCGCCGCTCGACAGCGTCCGCGAACGGGTCGCGCGCGAAGTCGCGATCCACCTCAGAAAGCCGGCGGACCGCGGCACGCTCGAGACCCTCGGGGAGATCTTCTCGCGCCACCGCGGCGATCGAAAGATCTCGTTCGAAGTCGAGACCGGCGAGGCGCCGAACCGGCTTCGCGTGAAAGTCGACGTCAGCTCGCAGATCAGGGTCCGACCCTCGCCGGCGCTGATCAGCGACATCGAACAAGTGGTCGGCGCCGGAGCCGTGGAGTTGCGGTAGATGGACCGCGACGAAGTCGCGCCAACAGGAAGAGAAATATCGTTGCCTTCGTGTCTTCGTGCCTTCGTGGCAGCGCCACACGTTGCATAGATGCCGGACACCCTCGACTTCGAAGAGCCGATCGCCGCGCTGCACCGGGAGATCGAGACGCTGAACGCGCAGCCGGCGACCGACGCCCGCGATCGGGCGATCGAGGCGCTGCACCGCCGCATCCAGTCGGTGCGCGCCGAGCTGTACCGATCGCTCACGCCCTGGCAGCGCGTACAGGTGGCGCGGCATCCGAACCGTCCCGGTCTCGAGTTCTTCACTCAGCAGCTCTTCACCGGCTTCACCGAGATCCACGGCGACCGCCGTTTCGCCGACGACCACGCGATCATGACCGGCTTCGCTGACTACAAGGGTCAGCCGGTGCTGATCGTCGGCCACGTGAAAGGGGCCGGCGGCGACACGAAGGAGAAGATCTTCCGCAACTTCGGCTACGCGCGTCCTGAAGGCTATCGGAAGGCGCTCCGGGCGATGCGCCTTGCCGAGAAGTTCTCGCGGCCGATTCTCGTGTTCGTCGATACGCCGGCGGCATACCCGGGGATCGAGTCGGAGGAGCGCGGCGTCGCGGAAGCGATCGCCGTCAACCTGCGCGAGATGATGCTGCTCGACACGCCGATTGTCGTCATCGTCAGCGGCGAAGGCGGCAGCGGCGGCGCGCTCGGCATCGCGGTCGGCGATCGCGTGCTGATGCAGGAGTTCGCGATCTACAGCGTGATTCCGCCCGAGGGATGCGCGGCCATCCTGTGGCGCGACGCCTCGAAGAAAGTGGAAGCGGCCGAGGCGCTGAAGATCACGGCGCCCGATCTGCTGAAGGCCGGGATCATCGACGCGATCGTCCCGGAGCCTGTCGGCGGGGCGCACGCGCTGCCAGAGGAGGCAGCGCGACTCGTCGACGTCGCGCTGACGCAGACGCTTGCAGACGTCAGCGCCATGAGCTCGCGGGCGCGCCTCGATGGCCGCTACGACAAGTTCCGGCAGATGGGACGCCTGGGTGTCGACTTCGTGGACGCTTCGCCGACAAGGGCACAAAGGGCAACAGAGGAAAGAAAGGAGGGTCGCCCGGACACCGCCGGGTAGCTGTGACCGCGCGTCGGGCCAAACGAAACATTAGAGTTCGCTGTCGGGGGCGTTGGCGATGCGGGTGATGCCGTGGCGCATGTGAGCAACTCCGAAGTTCAGGATCAGTCCACGTGGCAGTTTCGTCAGTTTGAGAACGCAGCGACGATGAGCAACCACCGCCGCGCCGATCGCCTTGTAGCTGGCTTCGTTTGGACGCATCCGCTCCCCTCGTGCCTCCGTTCCCTCTTGGTCCTTTGTTGCCCGTTGCGCCCTCGTCAGGCGGCGCAGAAGCAAGCGGAGCGCCGCCAGTGCCGGTAGGGCCGCGGTGGGATGCCTTGCCGTCCGACGCTGCCGCCGCCGGGCGCCTCGCGGCCGCGCTCGACATCCCGCCGATCGTCGCCACGCTGCTCTGCCAGCGCGGGTTCTCCGACCCCGAGCTCGCCTCGCGATTCCTCCATCCCTGTCTGGAACATCTGCACGATCCGATGGCGCTGGCGGGCATGGGGGCGGCCGTCGATCGGATTCTCACTGCCGTCGCCAACCGCGAACGCATTGCGATCCACGGCGACTACGACGTCGACGGGGTCACGTCCACGGTGATCCTCCGTCGCGCGCTCGAGTTGCTCGGAGCGGACGTCGTTCACTTCATCCCGGAGCGGTTGAAGGACGGTTACGGGCTGCAGCCGGTCGCGATCGAACGGCTCCACGCCGACGGTGTCGCGCTGGTGATCTCGGTCGACTGCGGCATTCGCGGCGCCGATGCCGGCCGCCGCGCCCGTGAGCTCGGCGTCGATCTGATCATCACCGATCACCACGAGCCCGATACCGAGCTGCCGCCGGCGCTGGCGGTGATCAATCCGAAGCGGACCGATTGCAGCTATCCCGACAAGTACCTCGCCGGCGTCGGCGTCGCGCTGAAACTGGTCCAGGCGCTCTGCCGGCGCGCGGATCGCGAGGCGTGGCTGCCTGGATTCATCAAGGTCGCAGCGATTGGCACGCTGGCCGACGTCGTGCCGCTGGTCGGCGAGAATCGCGTGATCGCGAAGCTCGGGCTCGATCTGCTCTCGAAGGGACCGCACAAGGTGGGCCTGCGCGCGCTCCTCGATGTCTCGGGTCTCAGCGGCAAGACGATCGACAGCTACCACATCGGGTTCATGGTCGCACCACGCGTGAACGCCGCCGGCCGCATGAGCACGCCCGACATCGCGGCGCGCCTGCTGCTTGCGGCTGACGAAGCGATGGCAGACGAGGTTCGCGAGCTCGCGCAGCAGCTCGATGGCGAGAACGTGCGGCGGCAGGAAGAGGAAGCCGACATTCTTGCTGCCGCGAAGAAGGTCGTGACGACCGATCCGGAAATCGGCGCGCGGTCGGTCCTGGTCGTCGCCGGCGACGGCTGGCATCGCGGCGTCATCGGCATCGTCGCGTCGAAGCTGGTCGATGCGTTCCATCGGCCGGCGATCGTCCTTTCAGTCGAGGACGGGATCGCCCACGGATCGTGCCGAAGCATCCCGCAGTTCGACATGCTCGGCGCGCTCGAGCGCTGCGCCCACCTGCTGACGCGGTTCGGCGGGCATCGGCAGGCGGCCGGGCTCACGCTCGACGCGGGACGGCTCAAAGACCTGCGCACGGCAGTGAACCAGGTCGCGGACGAGACGCTCGGCCCCGACGACCTGATGCCGCGGCTGCGCATCGACGGCGACCTCACGTTCCGGGGCATTACCGGCAGCGTGGCCGCAGGGGTTGCGTCGCTGGCGCCATTTGGCGCCGGCAACCCGCGTCCGGTCTTCGCGGCGCGCGGCGTCGAGATCATCGACGGCCCGCGCAAGCTGAAAGAGCGCCACCTGAAGATGGCGCTGCGGCAGGAAGGCCGCATCTTCCGCGCCATCGCATGGCGCGCCGCCGAGCGCCACGACTACCTCGCCGAGCACCGGACCGCCCTCGACGTCGCCTTCTCCCTCGACCAGAATCAGTACAATGGTGAGACGTTCGTGGAGCTCAGCATTGCTGATGTCAGGTTGATGGCGGCTGATTGATCATCGCCATTCCGTCGGCCATCGCCATCAGCCGTTAGCCCTTGGCCATTCCGTCCGTATGACCCGCTGGCAACGTCGCGCCCGGCTGATCGTCGCCGTTTTCGGCGTCCTGTTTGCGGCGTTCGTCGCGCGGCAATTGAGGCCGCGTGATCCGCCGCCAGGGCAGAGTCCCGTCCACAAGACGGACCCGGCAGCGATCATCGAGACCACCAACGGCGTTCTGCAGTCGTTCACGCAATCGCGGGAAGGCGTTCACGTCACGTTTCAGAAGCAGTCGGTCTACAACGACGGCACCAGCAGGCTGCAGGGTGTCGCGATCGTCACCACCGAGCGCAATGGCAGCCGCACCTTCACGATCACCGGGAAGGAAGGACAGATCGGGGCGAATCAGTCGTCGCTGGTGCTGGACGGTGACGTGCGGCTGGCCGGCTCTGACGGGATGACGGCCGCGACCGAGCACGCGACGTACTCGGACGCGGAGGCGGTGGTCCGTGCGCCCGGACCGGTCGATTTCGGGCGCAACCGCATGAACGGCACCGGCGTCGGCATGACCTGGGACAAGAATTCCGACGTCTTGACGATTCTCGATCAGGCGATCGTCCACGTCGCGCCTGACGAGCATGGTGCCGGCGCCGCCGAGATCACGGCGGGAACCGTGGCGTTCGCGCGGCGCGACCGGTTCATGCGCTTCGAGCGCAACGTGCGGATCCAGCGCAGCGGACAGGTCATCGAGGCGGTGTCCGCCGTTGCCTACCTGAGCGAGGACGAGAAACGGATCGAGACCATCGATCTGCACGATCAAACGCGGATCACTGTCTCGAATGCCGCCGCCGGCGCGGTGCAGGCGCTCACCGGCCAGCAGATGAACCTGAAGTACGGCGATGACGGCGAGACGCTGCAGCACGCGCTCATCGCCGGCGATGCCGTGATTCAAGTGGCCGGCGATCCAGGCCAGCAGGGCCGCCAGATCACCGCCAACACCCTCGATGTCGCGCTGGCTGGCGACGGCGTGACGCCGACGGCGCTGGTCGGTCGCCAGAACGTGCTGCTGACGCTCCCGCCCGAGGACGATCTCCCGACGCGAACGGTTCGTGCGGTTTCGCTCGACGCGACAGGGGAAGCGGGGAAGGGACTGACGCGTGCGCAGTTCTCAGGCGGGGTCCAGTATCGTGAGCGTTCGTCGACGGTCGGACGTGGCGCCAACTCGAACGATCTCGACATGGCTCTCGAAGGCGGGATGGGCGCGATCAGGGAAGCGCGGTTCCTGCACGCGGTCCGCTTCGTTGACGGATCGCTGACGGCGCTGGCTGCAGATGCGACCTACAACGTTCAGAACGGCACCGTCGCCCTGCGCGGCGCGGAGCCCGACCGGGCGAACCCGCACGTCGAGAACGAGAAGATCGTCGTGGACGCGACAACGGTCGACATGACGCTCGAGGGGCCCAAGATGAAGGCCTCGGGGAACGTGCGGAGCACGCTGCAGCCGCCACCGCCGCCTAAACCAGGTGAGGCGCCGGACGTGAAGATGCCGGCGATGTTGAAACAGGACCAGCCCGTGCAAGTCCTGGCGGCGTCGATGGACTACGACGGCGCCATCTCCAAAGTTTCCTACACGGGCGCGGCGCGTCTCTTCCAGAGCGACACGTCCATCAAGGGCGAAGCGATTACGCTGGACAACAAGCTGGGGAACATGACGGCGTCAGGCAACGTCACGACCACCACCGTTCTGGAAACGACCACGTCGGCCAAGGACACGAAGGGCGGCGACGCCGGGGCGAAGGGTGGCGACGCCAGTGCGAGGGGCGGTGAGGCGGGCAAGGACAAAGACACGACGGTGACGAAGGATCGGTCTCCGTCGATCGCGACGGCGAAGGATCTCAAGTACGAGGACGCGACGCGTCACCTCATCTACACCGGCAACGCGCACATGTCGGGGCCCGAAGGCGACATGACCGCCGCGCGGATCGAGTTGTACCTGAAGCCGTCGGGCGACGAACTCGAGCGCGCCGAAGCGTACGAGAACATGACCCTGCGCGAGCAGAACCGCGAGACGAAGGGCTCGAAGTTGATCTACACGCCCGACAACGAAACCTACGTGATCACCGGCGCGCCGGTGAAAATCGTCGACCAGTGCCAGCGCGAGACGGTCGGCCGGACGCTCACCTTCAACAAGGGCACCGACTCCGTCGTCGTCGACGGCAACTCGCAGATCCGCACACAAACCAAGGGCGGCAACGGGAAGTGCTCCTGAATGGCGACGCTGCGGACCTACGACCTCACGAAGTCGTACGGCGGTCGTACGGTCGTGCGCGGCGTCAATCTCGACGTGTCGTCGGGCGAGATCGTCGGGCTGCTTGGCCCGAACGGGGCGGGGAAGACGACCACGTTCTACATGACCGTCGGTCTGACGTCGCCGGACTCGGGCCGCGTGGAGCTCGACGGCCACGACGTCACCGACGATCCGATGTACATCCGCGCGCGGAAAGGGATCGGCTATCTGCCCCAGGAACCGTCGATCTTTCGCGGGCTGACAGTGGAGCAGAACCTGCTCGCGATTCTCGAAACGCTGCCGATTGACGCCGCGACACGCCGCGCGCGGCTCCGGGAATTGCTGGCGGAACTGAACCTGACGCCGCTCGCGCACGCGGCGGCGTATACGTTGTCGGGCGGCGAACGGCGGCGTGCGGAGATCACCAGGGCGCTGGTGATTTCGCCCAAGTTCATCCTGCTCGACGAGCCGTTTGCCGGAATCGATCCCATTGCGGTCTCCGATATTCAGAAGATCATCTTCCACCTCAGGGCGCGCGGTATCGGCGTGTTGATTACCGATCACAACGTGCGGGAGACGCTGCGGATCACCGACCGCGCCTATATCGTGCATGGCGGCGTGATTTTCAAGAGCGGCACGCCCGATAGTCTGGCTGCAGATGACGAGGTTCGAAGGATTTACCTAGGGACGGAGTTCCGATTGGACTAGAATGGGCCTGAGAATTGCATTCGTAGAGATGGCGCGGCACTTGCGCCGAGGGTTTACTGCGAGCGCGCTGCGGGAAGCAAGCGGCGACTCGACAACGACTTAGCAGACTCTCGTCTTCATGGGCATCCAGCAGAAACTTCACACCAAGCTCGTTCAGAAGCTAATCCTCACGCCATCGCTGCAGCAGGCGATCAAGCTGCTGCCGATGTCGACGCTCGAACTCTCTGACCTGCTCAATCAGGAGATGGTCGAGAATCCGATGCTCGAGGAAGTGCCCACCGAGGAACTGCAGCCTGCCGAGACCGCCCAGCAGGAGCAGAAGTCAGAGCCCGAACAGCAGCCGAACAAGACCGACACCTGGGACGATCAGGACTACGAATACTTCTTCGGCGACTATCTGGACGACGGCTACCGTCCGCGCGCACCGCAGGAAGTCAAGGAACTGCCGCCGATCGAGAACACGCTCTCGACCGCGAGCTCGCTCGCGGATCACTTGATGTGGCAGCTCTCGATGCAGACCGACGATGCGCTGATGCGCGACATCGGGTCGGCGATCATCGGCAACCTGGACGACGACGGCTATCTGGTGGCGTCGTTCGACGAGCTGGCGGCGATGGGTCCGTGGGCGGTTGCCGACGTCGAGCGCGCGCTGAAGTTGATCCAGGCCTTCGATCCGACCGGCGTGGCCGCGCGCGATCTCCAGGAGTGCCTGCTGCTGCAGCTGCGGCATCTCGGTCTCGAGAACACGCCGACCGAAAAGGTGGTCACCGATCATCTCCGGCTGCTGCAGAACCACCAGGTCCCCGAGATCGCCCGCAAGCTCGGCATGACCATCGACGATCTCAAGGAGCACATCGAGATCATCCGGCACCTCGACCCCAAGCCGGGCAGCCGCTACAACCCGACGCAGTCGCAGTACGTGATTCCCGACGTCTACGTCATGAAGGTCGAGGACGAGTACGTGGTGGTGCTGAACGAAGACGGGCTGCCGCAGATGCGCATCAGCCCGGTGTACCGCCGCCTGCTCGACAAGAGCGCCGCCGACAACACCGACGAGACGCGGGCCTACGTGAAGGACAAGTTCCGCTCCGCGCTGTGGCTGATCAAGTCGGTGGAGCAGCGGCAGAAGACGATCTTCAAGGTCGCCAAGAGCATCGTCAATTTCCAGCGCGACTTCCTCGATCACGGCATCGAGCACCTGCGGCCGCTGGTGCTGCGCGACGTGGCGAACGACATCGGCATGCACGAGTCGACCGTCAGCCGCGTCGTCACCAACAAGTACATGCACACGCCGCAGGGCGTGTTCGAGATGAAGTACTTCTTTCACAGCGGCATCAGCAGCTCGTACGGCGAGAGCGTGTCGTCGGTGACGATCAAGCAGCGCATCCGGAAGATCATCGAGAACGAGGATCCCCGCAAGCCGTTGAGCGATTCCAAGATCGTGAACATCCTGCAGCGCGAGGGGCTGGTCCTGGCGCGGCGCACCATTGCCAAATACCGCGAGGAGCTCAAGATTCCGACGTCCAACCAGCGAAAGGTCCTGTACTGAACCGGAGCTTTCGGCGATCAGCTGTCAGCTGTCGGCAAGCCGGCTGCAGACTGAGCGTTGAACGCCATGTCTGAGAGTTGAGCGTATGCGACTCGAATTGACTGGCCGCCACATCGACATCACTCCCGCCCTCCGCCGTCTCGTGACTTCGAAGCTGTCGAAACTGGAGCGGATGCTGAATCATCGCGCCGTGTCCGCGCAGGCGGTGCTGTCGCGCGAGAAGCACAGCGTCCGCGCCGACATCACGCTGCACGCGCGCGGCGAGAAGTTCCTCCATGGCGTCGGCAACGCCGAAGGCTGGGAGACCTCGATCGGCGAGGCGATCGACAAGCTGTCGCAGCAGGCGAAGCGGGTGAAGAGCAAGTTCACCGATCGCAAGCGTCGCGGGGTGAGAGGGACCGCGCTGCTCGGCGAGTCGCGGGAGGCCGCCGTCGCCGTGCCCGCCGGCTCGCCGCGCGAGCGGCTCCGGATGCCGCGGATCCTGCGCGCCACGCGGCAGACGATCCGGGAGATGTCGCTGGCCGACGCGACACGCGCAATCGACGTCAACGGCGACGGGCTGGTGATCTTCCGCGACGTCGAGCGCGCCACCGTCAGCGTGCTGTACCGGCGCGACGGCGAGCTCACGCTGGTCGAGACCGAAGCATAATCAGCGCGTGGCGCCCCTGCCCGGCGTAAGCGTTCGCGACCTGCTCGCCAGCCGTCCCGACGTGTACGGGCTGCCGCTCGAGCTCCTCGCGGGTGGCGACGGCGGTGAGCGCGTCATCACCAGCCCGCACGTGCAGAAGACCGGGCTGGCGCTCGCCGGCTTTCACGAGTACTTGAAGCCGGGGCGCGTCCTGATTTTCGGCGAGAGCGAGATCCGGTACCTGGAGAGCCTCGAGGCCGCGCGCCGGGTCGAGTCGTTGCGGCTCGCGCTCACGCACGACTTTCCGTGCGTGCTGATCACCGGCGGCTTCACGCCGCCCGCCGAGCTGCTGCTCGAAGCCGAGCGCGCGCACCTGCCCGTCCTCAAGACCTCGATCGTGACGCCGACCGCGATTGCCAAGCTGTCGTCGCTTCTCGAGGACTCGCTCGCCGAACGGACGATGATCCACGCCGTGCTGGTGGATGTCCTCGGCCTGGGTGTCTTGATCGCCGGCGAGAGCGGCATCGGCAAGAGCGAGTGCGCGCTCGACCTGATCCACCGCGGGCACCGCCTCGTCGCCGACGACACCGTCGAAGTGCGGCGCCGCCAGGAGACGATTCTCATCGGTACGTGCCCCGAGCTGACCCGGCATCACATGGAGCTGCGCGGGCTCGGCGTGATCAACGTCAAGGATCTGTTCGGCATCGCGTCGACGCGATCGTCCAAGCGTGTCGAGCTGGTCGTGCAGCTCGAGCGCTGGGTGCCGACGCGCGAATACGAGCGCCTGGGGCTCGACGAAGAGCACTACGAGATTCTCGGGCTGCGGGTGCCGCTCATCCGCATGCCGGTGGCGCCGGGTCGCAACATCGCGATCCTCGTCGAAGTGGCCGCGCGCAATCAGCTGCTGCGATCGCGCGGCCATCACGCGGCGCGGGCGCTGGCCGAGAAGCTCGAACAGACGCTCCGGCAGCAGATGCTCCCGGTGCCGGACGAAGAAGACGAAGAGCTCGAGACGGACGGCTAGCGGCGATGACGCGCGGGAAGACGGACGCACAGGTGGAGCAGATCGGACGGGCCGGCCGCGCGGGGAGGGCCGGAGCGGCGGGACGGGCAGGAAGGGCTGGACGGACCCGAGGGGCGGGACGGGTCGGAGGCCTGGCCCGCGCCGGAAAAGCCGGACGGCCTGGAAAGAGCGGCGATCCGTTCATCGTGCTCACCGGGCTTTCGGGATCCGGCAAGTCGCAGGCGATTCGTGCGCTCGAGGATCTCGGGTATTTCTGCGTCGACAATCTTCCGACCACGCTGATCCCGACCCTGGCGAAGCTGTCGCTGCGCGGCGGGCGGGGCATCGACAAGGTTGCCATCGTGGTCGACGTCCGGGAAGGCGGTTTCCTGTCGTCCTTTCCAGGCGTGTTCCGCCAGCTTCGCAGGATGCCGAAGCTGAATCCCGTGCTGATCTTTCTCGAAGCGAGCCACGCGGCGCTGGTGCGGCGGTTCAGCGAGACGCGCCGGCCGCACCCGCTGGCCCCCGACCGCTCGGTCGCCGAAGGCATCCGCGACGAACGGTCGCGGCTGAACGTGATCCGGGATCTCGCGGACGAAATCATCGACACCTCCGACATGACCGTCCACGAGCTGCGCCAGTTCTTCATGAACCTGTCGCGCGATCGCTCGTCGAGCGCCCGGCTGGTGGTCACGCTTCTCAGCTTCGGCTACAAGCACGGCGTGCCGCTCGACGCCGACCTGCTGTTCGACGTCCGGTGCCTGCCGAATCCGCATTTCGTGCGCACGCTGCGTCGGCGGACGGGGCGTGACAAGGCGGTCGCCGACTATCTCGAGCGCGACGCCTCGACGCGCGAGTTCATGGACCGGCTCGAGGACTACCTGCGATACGTCGTCCCGTTCTACGTCGCGGAGGGGAAGAGCTACCTGACCGTGGGGATCGGCTGCACCGGCGGCCGCCACCGGTCGGTCCGCATCGCGGAACGCCTGCGCCCGGCCCTTGCGAATCTTGGCGTCGCCCGCGTCCGCGTCCGGCACCGGGACCTGGGGAGGTCCTGACCAATGCTGATTGCCGATTGCTGATGGCTGATTTATTGTTCCAATGGAGAAGAGGCAATTCCCGATAAACCAGCGATCATCGATCAGCAATCATCAATGGACTAGGATGACCCGGTGATTGGCGTCGTCGTCGTCACACACGGGCAGCTCGCCAACGAGCTGGTGAACGCGGCCGAGATGATCGTCGGCGACCTGCCGCAGTTCACCGCCGTCTCCATCGGCTGGCACGACGATGTGAACGATGCGCGGGAGGACATCGCCCAGGCGATCGAGCGGGTGCGCGGCGACGAAGGCGTCCTCCTGCTCACCGACATGTTCGGCGGCACGCCGTCGAACCTCGGAATGACCTTTCTCGAGACCGACCGCCTGGAAGTGATCACCGGCGTGAACCTGCCGATGCTGATCAAGCTGGCGAGCCTGAGGAAGTCGACCAACCTGCTCGCCGTCGCCCAGTCGATGCGGGATCACGGGCGGAGCGCGATCTGGGTAGCATCCGATCTGCTTCGCGGCGAGAAGACGCCGGCATGACCTCGCAGGCGGTCATCGTCGTCAACCAGCTTGGCGTGCACGCGCGCGCGGCGGCGAAGTTCGTGCACCTGGCGGCGCGGTTCGACGCCAAGGTGAAGGTGGCGCGCGACCGCCGCGAGATGGACGGAAAGAGCATCATGGGGATCCTGCTGCTCGCGGCCGCTCGCGGGTCCACGATCACCATTTCGGCGGACGGCGCCGACGAGCGTGACGCGGTCGACGCGCTCGTGGCGCTGGTGCGTTCGGGCTTCGGCGAGGACGTATGCCCGTCCTGAAGGGCATCGGCGTCTCGCCCGGCGTCGTCTCGGGCCGCGCGGTCGTGCTCATCCACCGCGCGCAGGTGCTGCGCTATCAGATCGCGCCCGCGAAGGTCGAACAGGAGGTCAGTCGGCTCGACGAGAGCCGCGCCCGGTCGCACCGCCAGCTCGTCGAGATCCAGGAACAGTTGTCGCGGCGCCGGCCCGAGTTGTCCTCGCTCTTCGACGCCCAGCTGCTCATGCTCGACGACCCGATGCTGCTGCCGCGCGCGGCGACGATCGTGCGCGAGCAGCGCGTGAACGCGGAATGGGCGGTGCAGCAGGTGTTTCACGAGTTCAGCGCGGTGTTCGAGGAAGTTACCGATCCCTACCTGCGCGAGCGCCAGGGGGACGTTGCCGATCTCGTCGGCCGCCTGCGCATGAACCTGCGCACGCATGCGACGACCGCCCGCGATCTGCTGCGCGAGCTCGACGAGTCGTCCGTGCTGGTCGCCGACGAGCTGACGCCGTCGATGGCGGCGCAGGTGGACTGGACCCGGGTGCGCGGCTTCGCGACCGACGCCGGCAGCCGCACCTACCACACCGCGATCCTCGCGCGCTCGCTCGATGTGCCCGCGGTCGTCGGGCTGCACAACGCGAGCGAGCAGGTGCAGGCCGGAGAGCTCGTCGTCGTCGACGGCGCGGCCGGCGAGCTGACGGTCGACCCGAGTCCGGAGCAGCTGGCGCGTGCCGCGCACTACACCGACGACCACCGTCCGGCGGCGCTCATCGATGCCGAGCGGCGGCGGCCGGCGTCGACCGCCGACGGCGTGCCGATCCGGCTCGACGCCAACCTCGAGTTCCCTGACGACCTGGCGGCCGCGCGCTATGCCGGCGCGGAGGGGGTCGGGCTCTACCGCTCCGAATTCATCGTCACCAGCGGCGCCGACGACTACCGCGACGAGGAGCGGCAGTACCGCATCTATCGGGGCATGCTCGAGGGGATGGCGCCGGGGACGGTGACGGTGCGGACGTTCGACGTCGACGAAGAGCAACTCGCCTCGCGCATCGCCCAGCATCCGCTCGAGCCGGCCTGGGAGCCGGGCGAGCCGCGTGCGAGCCGCCAGGGGCTGCGCGGACTGCGCCTGAGCCTTGCCCGGCCCGACCTGTTCCGGATTCAGCTGCGGGCGCTCTTCCGCGCGGCGCGCCACGGACATCTGCGGATCATGTTTCCGTTCGTGTCGAGCGTCGAGCAGCTGCGCGAGGCGCGGCAGATGGCGGCGGAGACGGTCACCGAGCTGACCCGGCACGGCGAGCACGTCCCGCCGGTGCCGGTCGGGGTGATGATCGAGATCCCGGCGGCGGCGTTCACGGCCGATCTGCTGGCGCGCGAGGTCGACTTCTTCACCATCGGGACCAACGATCTCATCCAGTACTGCCTGGCTGTCGACCGCGCCGACGAGCGGGTGTCGCGGCTGTACGAGCCGCTGCACCCGGCGATCCTCCGGATGATCCTGATGGTGCGGCGCGCGGCGCGGCGCCAGCGGATTCCGGTTTCGCTGTGCGGCGAGATGGCGTCGGATCCGGCGATCCTGACGCTGCTCGTCGGCCTCGGCCTCACCGAGTTCAGCATGACTCCCGGTGCGATCCCGGTGGCGAAGCAGGTGCTGGCGGAATTACGGAGCGACGAGCTGCGCGCCCTCGCCCGGCGCGTGCTGAAGCTCGCCACCATCGACGACATCGAACGCGTGCTGCTGGCCGCCCTCGGCCGGCTGACGCTGATCAAGGGAGTGACTTCGTGAGCGGTGACATCACACGGGTGGAGAAGCCGTGGGGCTACGAGCTCCACTGGGCGAAGACCGATCGCTACGTCGGCAAGCTGATTCACGTCAACGCCGGCCATGCGCTGAGCCTGCAGTACCACAACCTGAAGGACGAGACGATTTACCTGCACGCCGGCAGGCTGCTGTTCGAGATCGACGAAGGCAGCGGACTCCAGAAGCGCGAGATGCATCCCGGCGAGCGCGTGCACATCACGCCGAAGACGATCCACCGGATGACCGCGATCGAAGACAGCGACATCTTCGAGGTCTCGACACCCGAGCTGCACGATGTGGTGAGGCTGGAGGACCGCTACGGGCGGGAGGACAAGAACAATTAAGAATTAGGAAGTAAGAATTAAGAATTCGTGACGCGAATTCTTAATTCTAACTTCTTGATTCTTAACTTGCTCAGAACGGGATGTCGTCGTCGGTGAGCGGCTCGGACACGTCCGGCGCCGGGCCGGCATGCGCGCCGGCCATGCCCTCGTCGGCGCTGCGCGAGTAACCGCCGCCGCCGCCGCGGCCGCCGCTTCCCCCGCCGCTCAGCAGCACGACGCGGTCGCATCGGACCTTGGTCGACTTGCGCTTCACGCCTTCCTTGTCGGTGTACTCGTCGGTCTGCAGCCGGCCCTCGACATACACCTGCTTGCCCTTCACGAGGTACTCGGACAGCGACTCGGCCTGCTTGCCCCACAGGTCGATGTTGTGCCACTCGGTGCGTTCCTGCCGCTGGCCGCCCTTGTCGTTCCACACTTCGGTGGTGGCGAGGCTGAACTTCGCGACGGCGGCGCCGCCGGGCGTGTAGCGCAGCTCGGCGTCGCGGCCGAGATTGCCGACGAGAATCACTTTGTTCACTGAACCCATGGCGTGTCCGGAGATCGGTTCGTCAGTTGTTGGAGCGTGATGCGTGCCCGAGCCGTCGCGTATTCTACATCGTCGCCGTCACGCGTCTGGCTGACGATTGGACCGCGCGCCGCGAATTTGCACACTACGGGCGTCGCAATCGATCGAGGCCCTGCTTGGCCAGCCGGCCGATGGTTCCGTTCTCGCCGCTGGGATCCCCCTTGATCGCGCGCTCGTAGGCGTCGCGCGCCCCGTCGAGGTTCTTCAGCGCCTGCAGCGCGACGCCCTTGCGATAGTACGCCTCCGGAATCTTGTCGCCGTTCGGGTAGGTCCGTATCGCGACGTCGCAGGCTTCCACCGCCTTGTCGTACTTGCCGTCGGTCAGATAAGCGTTGCAGATCAGCACCTGGGCGTCGTCGGCCATGTCGGACTTCGGGAAGCTCTTGATGTAGTCGGTGAATCCGGCAATTGCCAGCTCGTACGAACCGGCCCAGTAGTCGCTTTGAGCCGACTCGAAGAGCTTGGCCGGCGACACGCCCACCGCCGGGACTGGCGGCGGCGCCCCGACCGCCGGCGGCGTTGCCGACCCGGCGGCCCCGGCGTCGGGCTCGAGCGTCGCCGACGGCCGTGATACCTGTTGCAGCGTCTGACGCAGCGAGTCGACTTCCTGGGTGAGCGATCCAATCCGGACGTTGTTGTCGTCCAGCTTCTCGCGGATGACGCGGACGTCGTTGGTCAGGTTGTCGATCACGAGCTTCTGGTCGGCGAACGCCTTGCGGGTCGTCTCGGTCTGCTGATCGAGGCGCGTGTTCACGGCCTTGATCGCATCGTTCAGCGTGCCCAGCATGTTCTGGAGCTGCTGCGACTGCTCCTGGAGGATACGCAGGTCGGCCATCAGCTGCTGGTGTTCCTTGTTGGCCGCACGTGCGGGCGCGGCGCTGAGCACGATGGCGCCGGCGAGCAGGACGCCGAGAATCTTGTATGTCATAGGCTCACTTTGAGGTGATGACGAAGTGCGCGCGGCGATTCTTCTCGTACGCGCTCTCGTCATGACCCGGGTCGAACGGGAACTCCTTGCCATAGCTCACGGTGCGGAGTCGATCGGCCGGAATGCCGAGCGACACCAGGTAGGCGCGCGCGGCGATTGCGCGGCGCTCTCCCAGGGCCAGATTGTACTCGGCGGTCCCGCGCTCATCGCAGTGACCTTCGATGGTGATGGTCCAGGTGCCGTAGCGCTTCAGGATCGCCGCGTTCTCGTCGAGCGTTTTCTGGCCCGCCGGACCCAGGTCGCTGCTGTCGAGCTCGAAGAACACCGGCTTGAGCGGCGACGTCTTGTTCAGGTCGTCAAGCGACGCCGACGAGATTGCGTCGTCATGGACCGGTTCCGGCGGCACGACGGTCGGCTCGTTGACCGGTTCGGGTGGCGCGGGCGGACGCGCGGGCGTCCCCGGGGCCGACGGTGGCGGCGGGGGAATCGGCCGAGCCACCGGCGGAGTCTTCTTTCCACACGCCACCGCGCCCGCACACACCAGCGCACAAACGATCACGCCCTGTCGAACCCTCATCGTCCCTTCTCCAGTTGGATGGTCGCTGGGTCGCACGTCATTTCGACCAGTCCGGTTTCTCGTTGTTTCCGGTCTTGGTGAGCTGATGCAGGTCCTTGCCGTCGCTGGCAATCGTGAAGACCTGCGCCTTGCCCGACCGTGTCGACATGAATGCCAGATGACGTCCATTCGGCGCAAAGGCCGGGCTTTCGTTCGTTCCCTCGCCGAAGGTCAACTGGCGGACATGGCCGGTCGCGAGGTCCACCACCTTGATGTCGTAGCCCGGGCCGTTGCGCGACGCATAGGCGATCTCGTTGAACGGCGCAGGGGACCACGTCGGCTTGTCGCAGTACGACTCGGAGGTCTTTTTCGCCAGCCCGGTGCCGTCTGCCGCCATGATGTAAATCTGCGGCGAGCCGGAGCGGTCCGAGGTGAACGCGATCTGCGTCCCGGACGGCGACCACGTCGGCGAGATGTCGATGCCGGGATGGTTCGTGAGCCGGCGCACGCCGGATCCGTCGCGGTTGGCGACGTAGATCTCCGGGTTGCCGTCGCGGGTCGAGGTGAACGCGACCTTCGTCCCGTCAGGCGACCAGGCGGGCAGCCAGTTCTCGCCGACCTTGTCGCCCTTGGTCACCTCCTCGAGCGTGCCGACGAAGATGTTCGAGATGAAGATGTTGGCGCCGCCGCGCCGGTACGACGTATAGGCGATCGAACGCGCGTCTGGTGACCAGCGCGGCGTGATGTTCAGCGTCCGGCCCACCGTGACCCGCTGCTGATGCTCGCCGTCGTAGTCGGCGATGTAGATCTCCTTGATGTTGCGCGTCTGCACCGTGCCGCCCATCCGTTCGCCGTCGCGATCGGAGTCGAACGTGATCTTCGAGCGGGCGACGCCGTTCAGCGCGCGCTGCGACCTGTGGATCTCGTCGGAGATGGTGTGCGCGTAGAGGCGCCCGTTGGGCCCTCCGTCGTACTGGCGCGGGTAAATCACCTGCCGCGTGCGGGCGTTGTACAACCGCATCTCGACGTGGAAGCCGGACGCCGTCTTCTGGACGGTGCCGACGATCAGCCCGTCGGCGTTCAGCTCGCGCCAGCGATCGAACGGCACGTCGCCGAACGAGCTCGCCCTGGGGATGGTTGCGTACACGTCCCGCGGAATGAAGGCGAACTCGCGCTCGAAGTTCAGGTCGGCCCAGAGCACTTCACCAATCGCCTTGGCGACGGCGACGGTTTCCGCGTCGGACGACAACGGAATGAAGTCGGGAACTGCCAGGCGCGGCGGCGCGCCTGCCTCTCCGGAAATCGTTGTCTCGATCTCGGTGGGCTGTTGAGGCGGAGGTGGCGGCTGCTGCGAGGCCGGCGGTTGCGAGACCGGCGGTTGCGGCGGCTGCTGTGCGAGTGGCCCGGCGCCGAGCAGCGCGAGGGCGATCGTTCCAGTCAGAAGCTCTTTGGTCATTGGTAGTTGAAGGTGAGCCGCACGGTGAGCGTCGGATTTGGAAACTGTTCCGGCAGCGGCAGCAGCGTTGCCGTCTGGATGACGGCGCGCTGCGCGGCGAGATCGAGCGTTGCGATGCCGCTGCTCTGAAAGACCGACACGTCGGTGAGCCGGCCGTCGCGCTGAATCGTGAATTTCACGACCGACTGGCCGGTCATGCCCTGATTCATGTTCCAGGCGCGCCTGATCGACATCATCATCGTGGCGATGTATTCCGGGCAGCAGAAATTGGCCACGTCGAGCGTCGACCCGGAGCCGGGTCCGCCGCCGCTCGACAGCCCGAAGCCCTGACCGCGGGCGCCGGTGTCGGCGATCGCGCTCCCCGACATCACCTGGGCGCCGCGGGTCGGGGTCTTGCCACGCGCTTCCTCGGGCGCGCTCTTCACCGGCTTTGATGGCGGCGGCGCCGTCTTCGTCACCTTCGCGTTGGGCAGCGGCATCGTCATCTCGGGCGCCTTGGCCGCCGGAGGCCGAATCGCTTCCCGTTTGACCGGTTCGTCGGGCGGCTTGACTTCCTGAACCGGCCGGCCGCCCATCGGCGTCATGCCGCCGTTCTCGGCTCGCTCGCCGCCGCCGCCCAACGAGATGGTCATCACCGTCGCCGGTCTCGTGTCGCGGTGCAGCAGCCCCCCGGGCGCGACGATCAGCGTCGCGGCGAGCGCGAGATGCGCGGCGACCGACACCGTCAGCATGCGCTGAAGCCCGTCGGGCTGCTGCATCCGGTCGCGCAGGACGTCGGTGACGTCCATCACCGCTCTCCCGGCATGCGCGCCACCATGCCGACGTTCTGCACGCCGGCGGCCTTGAGCGCGTCGAACACTTCCATCAGATCCTGATACTGCACCGTCGCGTCGCCGCGCAGGAACACTTCCTTTTGATCGCGCCCTTCCATCTTCTGGCGGATGAGTTCTTGGAGATTCTCGGCGCGGACGTTTTCCCTGCCGATGTACACGCGGCGCCCGGTATGGTAGTCGGCCGGCACCGTCACCTCGATCCGCTCGCCGGTCACCTGCGTGGCGCGGCGCGCCTGCGGCAGCTTGACGTCGATGCCGCGCTGCAGCATCGGCGCGGTGACCATGAAGATGATGAGCAGCACGAGCATCACGTCGACCAGCGGCACGACGTTGATTTCGGCGAGCGACGTGGACACGCGGCGGCCGCGGCCCGACCGCGTAGACGAGGCGCCGGCTGATGGTGCGAGCTTCGGCATCTCAGCGATCCACTACGTGAAATTCCGCTCGGCGATGTTGAGGAACTCCATCGAGAAGTCGTCCATCTCCGACGCGAACAGCTTCACGCGCTGTGTCAGATAGTTGTAGAAGAGCACCGCCGGGATCGCGGCCGCGAGTCCCATCGCCGTCGCGATGAGCGCCTCCGCGATCGGCGTGCCGACCGCCTGCAGATTCGTGGAACCGGTGACCCCGATCTGTTCGAACGCGTTCATGATGCCCCACACGGTACCGAAGAGACCGACGAACGGGGCCATGCTGGCGACCGTTGCCAGAAATCCGATGTGGCTTTCGAGCTTGTTGACCTCGACCGCCGATGCGCGCAGCAATGCCCTGTCGACCGCGGCGACGCTCTTCAAGGTAGGACGTCCGGCAGCAGGACGCGGATTGGGCCCGTTGCCGACGTCGGGCGCCGTCTGCCGGAGTTGCGCGGTCAACTCGGCGTAACCGGTCTGGAACAGTCCGACGAGCGGGCTCTCGCCGACCGACCGGACAATCGCCTGCACCTCGGAAAACTTGTTGCTGCGGCGGAAGACGTCGAGAAATTGCGCGCTTTGATGCGCCGCGCGGCGGAACGTCCACCACTTGTAGAGGAAAATGCCCCAGGACCAGACCGACAGCAGGGTGAGCGCCGTGAGAATGACTATCGAAAGCGGAGTCGCGCGAGAGATGAGATTGACGATACCTGTGTTCGGACCGGTACCGTCGAGCGAGCCCGCCGCACCCTGCACGAGCAAGGCAAGCAGCGGGCTTCCAAGCGTGCGCAAACGACCCTCCGAGACATGGCAGTGCGCCGCTGGGACAGCGCGAAGGCCTCCACTGTAGCACGCAGAAAAAACCGCTGTCAAACCTATGTTACGATTGGAGTTCTCTCTCTTTCGGAAATGCTTCGCTTCCTCCGCATCCAACATCTCGCAGTCATCGATTCCGTCGAAGTCGAGTTCGACGCGGGACTGAATGTCCTGACCGGCGAAACCGGCGCCGGCAAATCGATCCTCGTCGAAGCCGTCGGCCTGCTGCTCGGCGGCCGCGCGTCCGGCGATCTGGTGCGCACTGGCGAAGACGGCGCGGCGATCGAAGCGATCTTCGAGAGCGGCGGGGAAGAGCTGCTGGTCAGGCGTGAGATCACGGCACAGGGTCGAAGTCGTGCGTTCGTGAACGGTGCGCTCGTCACAGCCGGTGCGCTCAAGGATCTGTCCAGTCGCCTGATCGAGCTTCACGGACAGCACGAGCATCAAACGCTGCTGGTTGCCGCTACGCACCTTGACGTAATCGATTCGTTTGGGGCGCTCGACCAACTGCTCACGGCCACTGAGGGCGCTTACAACGCGATGCGCGCTTCGCATGACGAACTCGCGCGGCTGCGCACGCTCGCATCCGATCGCGACGCGCGCCAGGACCTGATCACGTTTCAGCTCGGGGAACTCGATCGCGCGGCGCTCAAAGAACCGTCGGAGGATGCCGATCTCGCGGCGCTTCGACAGGTGCTCGCGAGTGCCGAGCGCGTCGAGCGCCTCTGCGCGGAAAGCTACGCAGCTCTCTACGAGCGCGACGATGCGATTCTGGCGGCGCTTGGAGGTGTGTGGCGACGGGTAGGGGAGCTGGCGTCGCTCGATCCGACGTTCCAGCCGTATGTCGACGCGCGCGACGGCATCAAGTCGCAGCTCGAGGACCTCGCCGGTTTCCTGCGCAAGTACGCCGACAGCGTCGATGCATCGCCGGCCCGGCTGCAGCAGGTCGAGGAGCGGCTGGCGGTCCTGGAGCGGTTGAAGCGCAAGCACGGGCCGTCGCTGGCGGACGTCGTCGCGCGCCGCGATGGGTTGCGCCGCGAGCTCGCGGACCTCGCGGGCGGCGACGATCGGATCGCCGAGATGGCGCGCGAGGCGGCGCAGTCGCGACGGTTGTTTCTCGAGGCCGCCGAGCGGTTGTCCCGTGAACGGCAGCGCGTCGCCGCGTCGTTCGCACGAAACCTCGAGGCGCTGCTCGGCGACCTGGCGATGGAGCGGACGCAGTTCGAGGTGCGGTTCGCCGGCCCGCTGGCGGAGCCCGCGTGGAGCGCGCGGGGCGTCGACGCGGCGGAGTTCTTCGTGTCGCCGAATCCCGGTGAGGAACTGCGCCCGCTCGCGCGCGTCGTGTCGGGCGGCGAGTTGTCGCGAATCATGCTGGCGATCAAGACGCTCTCCGCGACGTCGCGGCACGGGTTCAGCGACGCCGCCGATCGCCCGCCCGGCGCGGCTGCGCCCGGGTTGATCTTCGACGAAGTCGATGCCGGGATCGGCGGGCGTGTCGCCGACGTGGTTGGCCGCAAGCTGCGCGCGCTCGGATCCGCGTTTCAGGTCCTGTGCATCACGCACCTGCCGCAGATTGCCGCCTACGCCGACACGCATTTCGAGATCGAGAAGCGGGTGGACCGCGGCCGCACTCGGACCTCCGTTCGGCGGCTCGACGAGTCCGGCCGCGTCGAGGAACTGGCGCGCATGCTCGGTGGCGAGGCAATCAGCGATGGCCTCCGAGCCTCGGCGCGTGAGATGCTGGTGGGACGGAAGGTGCGGGACGTTGGCCCGGGCCAGCCCCCGCAGGCGAAAGCGAAAGGCGAAAGCGAAGCCGGGCTTCGCCTCGGCAGGGACGCGCGGCTTCGCACCGACCCTGACGCACCGACGACTCGAGGACGGAGAGGAAAGCACTGATCGTGGCGCGCAAGTATCTGATCGAGACCTTCGGCTGCCAGATGAACGTGCACGACTCCGAGCGGATGGCGGGGTTGCTCGAGCAGGCGGGCTACGAGGCGACTGACGAAGCTGGCGACGCGGACGTTGTCGTCATCAACACCTGCAGCGTCCGCGAACGTGCCGAGGAGAAGCTCTACACCCGCCTGGGCGAGTTGCGCATGCTCGCCGCCGAACAGGGGCACGACCCGATCGTCGCCGTCGCCGGCTGCGTCGCGCAGCAGGAAGGCGAGGCGATCTTCACACGCTCACCGGGCGTGGCCGACGTCGTCATCGGCACGCAGCAGATTCGCCGCCTCCCGATGCTGATCGAAGACGCGGCGGCTCACCGGCCGTCGGGAGCGGCTTCCGGTCCGAAGCGGCGTCCCGGCGCGTTGCTGGCGCTCGACCCGTACGACGACGTCACCTGGCCGCTGGGCGTGACGCGGCGGTCCGACCCGGTCAAGGCCTACGTGACGATCATCGAGGGATGCAACGAGTTCTGCAGCTTCTGTGTCGTCCCGTACACGCGCGGGCACGAGCGGATGCGGCCGCGCGCGGACATCCTCGCCGAACTACGGGAGGCGGCGGCCACGGGCCATCGCGAAGTGCAGCTGCTCGGCCAGATCGTGAATCACTACGCGGCGCCCGACGACCCGTCGTGTGATTTCAGTGCGCTGCTGGAGGCGGTCCACGCGGTCGACGGCATCGAGCGGATTCGCTTCGCCAGCCCGCATCCGCGGCACGTGTCGAGACGGTTTCTCGACACGATGGCGCGGCTGCCGAAGGTCTGCCGTCATCTGCACCTGCCGGTGCAGTCGGGATCGACACGCGTCCTCGACGCGATGCGGCGGCGGTATTCGCGCGACCGCTATCTGGATCTCGTCGCCGAGATCCGGCGCGTGCTGCCGGAGGTGGCGCTGTCGACCGATATGATCGTCGGGTTTCCGGGCGAGACGGCCGCAGACTTCGAGGAGACGCTGTCGCTGACGGCTGCGGTCCGCTATCACAGCATGTTCTCGTTCAAGTACTCGCCGCGGCCGAACACGCTGGCCGACAAGCGGCTCGCTGACGATGTGGACGAGCGCGAGAAGACGCGGCGGATCGTGGCGCTGCAGGCGCTGCAGCGCGACATTCAGTCGTCGCTCAACGACGCGCTGGTGGGGCGGACCGTCGACGTGCTCGTCGACGCGGCCAGCCGCCGCCGCGAGACGGAACTCTCCGGGCGGACGAGCACGAACGTGGTCGTGAACCTGCCCGGTCCGCCCGCCTGGATCGGCCGGACGCTGCCGGTGCGCATCGAACGCGCCGGTCCGCACTCGGTCTGGGGGCGGATTGACAACGGCGCTTCAGCGCCTAGTTTGTAGGGCCTATGCAAATCGAGATGACCATCAAGGGTTTGATGGTCGACCCCATCACGAATACGCCGATCGTGATCCTGCGCGACAAGGACGGGCAGAAGGTGCTGCCGATCTGGGTCGGCATTTTCGAAGCGAACGCGATCGCGCTGCAGATCGAGAATATCGCCACGCCACGGCCGATGACGCACGATCTGCTGCGCAATGTCATCCACGATCTCAAGGCCGAGGTGAAGAAAATCGTCGTCTGCGATCTACAGGAGAACACGTTCTACGCGCTCATCTACCTGGCCATCGACGGCCGGGGCGAGACAGTGGCCATCGACGCGCGGCCGAGCGATGCGATCGCGCTGGCGTTGCGGACGCGCGCGCCGATCTTCGTCGAGGAGGCGGTCATCGATCACGCGAAGACGGTCGACTTCACGACGGAGAAGGCCGACGCCGATCGTCTCCACAAGTGGCTGGAGAGCCTCGACCCCGACGATTTAGGCAAGTACAAGATGTAGGGCGTTCGCCATCAGCACACCACTATGGGTTAGAATCCTGTTCGCCCTCTGATGATCGTCGCCATCGCGAATCAGAAGGGCGGCGTGGGCAAGACCACGACCGCCATCAACCTCGCTGCAGCTCTGGCGCTGCGCGGCAAGCCGACACTCCTCATCGACCTCGATCCCCAGGCCAATTCGACGATGTCGTTCCTCGACATGCCGCAGGTGACGCGCAGCGTCTACGACGCGATCGCGGAGTCGTCGGTGACGTTGACGGACGTGATCCTGCCGTCGCAGGTCGAGAACCTCTCGGTGGCGCCGTCGCGCATCGCCCTGGCCAAGCTCGAACAGAAGCTGGTCGGCGAGTTGGACGCGCACTTCCGGCTGAAGGACAAGATCGATCCGATCCAGTCGCAGTTCCCGCACATCGTGATTGACTGCCCGCCGACGCTCGGGCTGCTGACGGTGAACGCGCTGGTCGCGGCGACGCATCTGCTCATCCCGATTCAGTCGTCGTATTTCGCGCTCGAGGGGACCGACGATCTGCTCGAGACGATCGAGAAGGTGCGCGCCCGTCCCAACCCGGCGCTGCGGATCCTCGGCGTCGTGATCACCATGCACGACAAGCGGACCGCGCTGGCGCGCGACATCCGGACGCAGATACAGAAAGTGTTCGGCGGGAAGGTATTCAAGACCGTGATCACCAAGAGCGTCCGGCTGGAGGAGAGTCCGGCCTACAAGGAATCGATTTTCACCTTCGCGCCGGACTCGACCGGCGCGACCGAGTACTACAGCCTGTGCGAGGAGGTGATCGACCGTGCCTAGACGGGGGCTGCCCGAGACCGTGGGGATGCGCCACGACGAGCATTATGTGGAGGCGCTGGCCGCCTCGGCCGGCACGCCGGTGGGCCGGATGGTCCCGATCGAGCAGATCGACCCGAACCCGAACCAGCCGCGCCAGGTCATGGGCGACCTGTCGGAGCTGATCGCGTCGATCACGTCGAAGGGCATCCTCGAGCCGCTGGTGGTCCGGCAGCGCGGCGACCGCTTCCAGATCGTGGCTGGCGAGCGACGCTATCAGGCGGCGATCCAGGCGGGGCTGCAGGAGCTGCCGGTCGTCGTCCGCGATGTCGACGAGACCGAGATGCTGGAGCTCGCCCTCATCGAGAACCTGCAGCGCAAGGACCTGACCCCGTTCGAAGAGGCCGAGGCGCTGCACGGCCTCGCCGAGAGCTGCGGCTACACGCATGAGGACCTGGCGCAGCGGCTCGGCAAGTCGCGGACCTCGATCACCGAGTCGCTGGCTCTGACCGCGATGCCGGACGAGATCCGCAACCTGTGTCGGCTGGCCGACATTTCGTCCAAATCATTGTTGTTGCAGGTAGTTAGGCAAAATACGCCCGAGAAAATGACCGCCCTGGTCGAGCGGATTGCCAGCCAGGGCGGCACGACGCGCCAGCAGCTCCGCGAGGCGATGGCAAAGCCGAAGGCCGGTCGCCCCAAGCACTACATCTTCGCGTTCCGGGCGCCGTCCAAGGCCTTCAACCTGAAGTTGAGCTTCAACAAGAGCCGCGCCTCACGCGAGGAAATCATCGACGCGCTCGAGGCGATACTCCGCGATCTGAAAAAAGCCAAATAACGCCCGAGGCACATGCGGCGCCTGGTCGTCCCCGGACACCGGTCTCTGATCCGTCAATGCGCGCCGCGGGACCAGGGACCCCAGTGTGGAACGCGAACGTGCCGCGATTGTCAGTGACCGGACCGGGTGCGGCAGTCGCTGACGGTGCGCTGCACCGAGCGCCGCGCCTCGCGCGAGGAATCATCGCCGCGCGATCGGAAGAAAGCCAGATGGCGCCCGAGGCCAGATGTGGCGCGTGGTTGGTGCCGGAAGAACGGACGCCCGGCCTGGAACGGCAGACGCGCCGCGAAATCGGTGACCGACCGGCTGTGGCGGTCCCTGAGATTGAACTTCAATAAGAAGTGCGTCCCCGCGAAGAAAATCATCGACGCGTTCGGGTGTGATCCTGTGCGATCTGAGGAAGGCAAAGAGCCGGGGCGTAATCGTGCGGGTGGTCGGCGGCCGGCACCCGCCGGCCGCGAATGCCTGGCGCGGAGACAAGGGACCCACGGGCTGGAACGACGAGTCGTGCGCGGCCGCCGGTGACCGGACCAGGCCTGTGGCATCTCCGCAGCGACCGGATGGTGATGCCGCGGCGGTCTCGACCGTCAGGTGATGCCGGTCCTGAGTCAAGAAGATCTTGCCGCCGGTGATCTGGCCGGAGACCGCGAAGGTTCATGGCCGTGTCGCGACGCGGGACAAACCGATTGAGTTCGGGAGCCGGACCGAGGGGAAGCATGACGTCTGAGAGCGTCGCTCGTCCGGCGGCCCTGGACGGGCGGAAAGAGATCGCCATATGGCGTCAGCCCCTGACGTTGGCAGGTCTAAGTTAACATAACATACCTTATCGGACTCATTCGGAAACCCTCGAAAATACCCCCTGTGGATGATTTGCGGAAGCCAGCGTTCCCGTTCCGGCCGGCCGGCCATGGGACGACCATCGGCCAGTGGCTTTGCCACCTGATCCCACCGTTAGCTGCCGGAGGGTCGGACGGCGCGCGGTTCGCCTCCAACGACGCCGTCTCGCTCGCCGAGGATACGACGATCACGATCGACGTGCTCGCCAACGACACGTGGACCGGGAAAGCTTCGGGAACGCCGGCGACGATCAATATCGTGACGCCGCCGACGCTCGGCGCGGCGAGCATCCTCGATGGCGGCGTTTTCTATCAGCCCGGGGCGAACCTGAACGGCACCGACAGCTTCGGCTACACGATCACGTCGGCACCCAGACTTCGCCGATAGCGTTCGTCTCGATCTCCATCACCGCGGTGAACGATCCACCGACAGCCGTCAGCGACTCGTTCAATGCGGTCAGGAACGTGGCCACGCAGCTCGCGGTGCTGGCGAACGACATCGATCCGGACGGCGCCCAGGATCTCAAGAACGCGATCATCACGGCGCCGCCGACGCCTGCCGGCGCAACCGCAACGGTGGCGGGCGGCATCGTGATGTTCACGGCGACCAGCGCGGGCACATACACGTTCAGATACCGTGCGGTCGATGCAGCCGGCGTGCAGTCGGGCAATGAGGCCACGGTCACGGTTGTGGTGGCGGACGCGGAAGCGATCGCGTTCGTCCGGTCCAATTTCATCGCCAACAAGCTGCGGTGGCGGATTGACGGCACCGACACCATCCTGGCCGGTCAGGCGATCACCGTCACCTACGACAACGGCACACGGACGAATGGCACGTCGCTGAAGGGGTTCGTAATCGGCACGGCAGTCGTCGATCCGACGGGCGCCTGGAGCGTGGATCTGATCGTTGGAACCGACGACCTGCGGAACGTGGGCAACGCGTCCCCGTTCGGGGTCCGGCCGACCACCGTGCGCGCCACGTCGTCGCTGTCCGGGGCCGCGACGCAGACCAACCCGATCGCGCTCAGATAGTCCTCGACATTCGAGCGAACGCCGTACGACGAAACACCCGGGGCATCGTGCCCGGGCGTTTCATTTTCCCGCGAACGATGCCTGGCGTTCAGGCTCGCCAGTACCGCGCCTCGAACATTGCGTCCGGCGTGACGAGCTCGATGGGCCGGTGCTCTGGATGTCGCTCCAGCTCCGCGCCGGTCTCGCCGTCGTAGATGGCAACGAAGAACGCAACGGCCTGTCCGTCTTCGACGCAGAGGTCCGCGAGCGGCAGCGCGACTTCGAGCACCGACCCGGCCGCGACCGACGCGCCGCCCGGACCGCGCTCGATCCAGGGCGCGCCGTTGGCGACCGGCGTGTAGGATCCCCCGGACGTGCGGCGGTCCCAGAACGTTCCGACCAGCCGGCCGAGCTCCTGGCGGACCGTGAACCGGACGCCGGACGGCGTCACGAACTTCAGCGAGAGCTCGCGGCCGCCGGCCAGCAGGTCGACGATGCGCTGTGCGCTGTCGACGCGGACGAACAGGCGCTGCCGATCGAAGCCGAACAAGACCGCCGTCACCAGCGCCGGCCGCCGCTCGCTCTGATGCATCGCGCCGGCGACGTCGTGGATCTCCAGGGTGCCGGCGCCAAGCCACTCGAAGTAGCTGGTCTCTTCACCGTCGAGACGGGGATTGAGCAGCGCTGTCGGCGCGGTCAACACCGTCGGCGGCGCGACGTTCGAGATGTTGCTGATGAACAGCTCGTCGGGGACCGGCAGCTGCAGCAGCTGATAGATGTTCCTGACATGGCGTCGGAACAGGTCGTCGAATTCCAGATCGTGTGCGGACGAATGGTCGTCTCCGTACCACCAGAACCAGTCGCTTCCTTCGGCGATGAGCATCTCTTCGTGCGCCCGCGCCAGCGCGGCGACATCGACCGCCGATCCGCCGGGCGCCGACGCCTGTTCGAGCGCGGCGCGCGCGTCGACCAGCTGGCTCCAGGCCTTCTGATCGTCCTGGTGACCGATCCAGATGTAGAAGTTGGCGTCAATCCAGGAACCGGGGAAGATGCCCGTCAGCTCGAGCTTCGCGCCGGCGCATGCCTCGCTCATCGTCACCGTCCGCAGCTCGGGATGTCGGCTCAGGCGCCGGTAGAGGGCGCGGAAGAACGGCCGTCCGCCGCCGGGAAAGTGCTCCCACGCATTCTCGCCGTCGAGGATCACCGGGATGATCGCCTCCCCACCACCGCTGCGATCGCGATAGCGCTGCCCCGCCTCGACGAGCCGCGACACGAAGTCCTCGGCGGCGCGCTCCGCGTCCCACCCCGAATACGCGAACCCGATCAGATCGGACAGCGAGTGATCGCGGAAGGCGCAGGCGATTGACGCGCTGCCGGCGCGCACGATGTAGGACGTGTAGAGACGCTCCGGCTGCTCGACCTGGCCCCGGCCGTCGCGCGAGAAGGTCATGCCCAGCGTGCGGGCCAGTATCAACTCGTCGGTGGCCATCCACTTGAAGCCGGCCGCCGCCGCGAGCGGCACCATCGCGTCGGAGACAGAACCTTCCGACGGCCACAACCCGACCGGTCGCTGGCCGAACAGGCGCTCGTGCAGCGCCGCCGCGCGCTCGAGTTGCTCGGCGGCATCTGCGGGATGGCGGAACGGCTGGCGCGGCATCCGCGACGTCGGATGCGTTCGCAGGTAGACGTCGGTGTCGCACAGCAGCGGGAGGATCGGATGGTAGAACGGCGACGCCGAGATCTCGATCTGGCCGCGCCCGGCGGCATCGTGGTACTCCGGGATCACGCGGTTGAGAATCTCCAGCTCCACCTCGCGCAGGATCCGCTTGTCCTGTTCGGAGAAGCCGCGTCCCTTCTCGAGCAGCCAGCGCACGCGCGGGTCGGTGTCGAGATACAGCGGATCGATCCACGCGAGCTTCTGCCAGACCTGCAGGTCGCGCAGATCGTCGGCGGTGAACCGCGTCGCGGCGGCGCGCCGGTCCTCCGGCGTCGGCAGCGATCCGCCCCGTCGCGCCAGCAGCTCGGCGTAGCGCGGGTAGACGTCGATCATGTGCTGGCGCTGCGCGTGGAAGAAGTTCTCGAGGATGAAGTCGATGTCGCGGTAATCGAGCGCCGTCGCCGGCTTCAGGCTCAGTTCCAGGTAGCGATCGTGGGCGCGATCTTCGGCGAACGCCTGCAGTTGCACGAGCAGCGACGGGACCAGATTGAACGTCATCTTCACGTCGGGAAACTCGCGCAGCAGCGCGACCATCCCGTAATAGTCCTTCAGGCCGTGGAGCCGCACCCACGGCAGGATGTGCTCCTGCGTGACGAGGTCTTCGTAGTACGGCTGATGCATGTGCCAGCAGAAGGCGACGCGCGTCATAGCGGTGCTAGTCTAGTAGCTGCCTGTATCCGCCTGTGAAAATCCTCGACCGCTATCTCGTCCGTGAGATCGTCGCGCCGTTCCTGCTGGCGCTGGTCGGTCTCACCTTCGTGCTCATGCTGCCGCCGATCATGCAGAGTCTGGCGCAGCTGATCGCGAAGGGTGTCGCCTGGAACGTCATCCTGCGCGTGCTGCTGACGCTCGTCCCGCAGGCGCTGAGCGTCACCATTCCGATGGCGCTGCTCTACGGCGTGCTCTTCGGGCTCGGCCGTTGGTCGGCGGATCGCGAGTTCGTCGCCCTGCAGGCGTGCGGCGTCAGCGTGTTCCGGATCCTCCGGCCGATCGTGCTCCTCGCGGTTCTCGCCGCCGTGGCGACGGCGTACGAAACGATCGTCGCGCTGCCCGACGCCAACCAGACATTCCGCCAGGTGACGTTCAACATCGTCGCCTCGGGGGCCGAGAGCGACATCAAGCCGCGCGTCTTCTACCAGAGTTTCCCGAACCGGGTGCTGTACGCCCGCGACATCCTCAAAGCCGGCGGCTGGCGCGAGATCTTCCTCGCCGATTCGACCCGACCCGACGAGACGACGGCGTACGTCGCGGCGGCGGGCCGGCTGATCATCGATCGCGACCGGCAGGCGGTCACGCTGCTGCTCGAGCACGGCAGCTCCTACACGACGTTCGTGAAGAAGCCCGAGGAGTGCGACGTCCACGCGTTCGAGCGCATCGTGCTCGACATGGACGCGAACACGGTGTTCCCGCGGACCCAGATCGTCAAGGGCGACAACGAGAAAACCATCAAGGAGCTGCGGGAGACCGCGGCGCTCAACCGCGAGCGCGGTCAGCCGTTCAACGCCCAGCTCTACACCATCCAGCAGAAGTTCTCGCTGCCGGCGGCGTGCCTGGTCCTCGCGCTGATCGGGCTCGCGCTCGGGGCGTCCAATCGCAAGGACGGCAAGCTGGCGAGCTTCGCGCTGGGAACCGGCGTCGTGTTCGTCTACTACGTGCTGCTCTACACGTCGCGCGCGGCGGCGCTCGCCGGGCGGATCTCCCCGACGATCGCGCCGTGGCTGGTGAACGTCGTGCTCGGCGTGGCCGGCGTCGCGCTCGTCCTCTGGCGCGCGGGATCGGCCGATCAGCCGATTCGTGTGAGCCTGCCGGCCTTCTGGCGGCGCGGCGGACGGGCTGCGGACGGTCCGGCCGCCGACGAAGCGAGAGCCGCCGGCCCGCGCGGCGGTCGCGTCGTCGTGGTCATCCGCATTCCGCACGTGAACTGGCCGCGGCCGAACCTGCTCGACCTCTACGTCGCGCGGCAGTACCTGTCGGTGTTCCTCGTCTCGTTCGTCGCGCTGGTCAGCATCTTCTACATCGCGACGCTGATCGATCTCGCCGACAAGGTGCTGGGAGGCGTCGCCAGCACCAGCGTCCTGATCCGGTATTTCTATTTCGCCACACCGCAATACGTCTACTACATCATCCCGATGGGCGCGCTCGTCGCGACGCTCGTCACGGTCGGCCTGCTCACGAAGAACAGCGAGCTGATCGTTATGCGCGCCTGCGGGATCAGCCTGTACCGATCGGCGCTGCCGCTGCTGCTCTTCGCGCTGACCTTCAGCGGCGTGCTGTTCGGGCTGCAGGAGCAGGTGCTGTCGGAGTCGAACCGCGAGGCGCAGCGGCTGAACGCGATCATGCGCGGTTACCCGATGCAGACGGTCGGAGTACTCAACCGGCAGTGGATCATCGGCAAGAGCGGCGACATCTACTGGTATCAGGCGTTCGATCCCAAGCGCAATCAGTTCCGGCAGCTCACGATCTTTCACATGTCCGACGCCGGCTGGCAGCTGGATCAGCTGACGTACGCGAACGAGGTCGTGCTCGCGCACGGGACCAGCGGCGAGGACAGCCTCACCTGGCAGGCGCGCCGAGGCTGGACGCGACAATTCTCGTCCGCGGCGGGTCAGGGCGCGCCGCGCCTGCTCATGAACTACCAGCCGTTCGCCGAGAAGCCGGTCTCACTCGAGGCCCCGGCCTACTTCAAGACCGACGATCCGGACGCCGATCGCATGACCTACGCCGAGCTGAAGAACTACATCGCCGAGCTGAAGGCGAGCGGTTACCACGTCGTGCCCTATCAGGTCTCGCTGCAGCAGAAGCTCGCCTTCCCGTTCGTCGCGATCATCATGACGCTGATCGCCGTGCCGTTCGCGGTGACCACCGGCCGCAGCGGCGCCATCTACGGGATCGGGGTGGGGCTGGTGCTGGCGATCGTCTACCGGACGGCGCTCAGCATCTTTGGGGCGCTCGGCAGCGGCGGCTGGATCGATCCGACGCTCGCCGCCTGGTCGCCCAACATTCTCTTCGGCGCCGCCGCCGCCTGGATGTTGCTGACAGTGCGGACATAGTCGCGCCGGCTGCAATTAAGAATTGAGAATTTAGAATTAAGAATTCGTACTCGGGTCCGGCGATTCAGGAGATGCGCTGCGCTCCGGTTATCTGAGACTCTCGAACAGGTGTTCGAATTCTTAATTCTTCATTCCGAATTCTTAATTCGCCTCTGCAGGCCGCGGTCAGTGTTCTAGCGTAGCACTCCGCAGCCAGATCCGTCCCGAATCGCCCGGCTTTGTGTTGGTCGCGTCGACGACCAACAGGATGCTGCGGATTGCGGCCAGATCGGGGTGCAACGGCGTCGACGGTTCGACCGGTGTCAGGTCGTCGAAGTAGATGGTGTGCTCCTGCTGGACGGTATCGGCGTAAATCGATCGCTGCCAGCGCTGCTGCTCGCCGCTGGCCCCGCCGCCGCGCAGCTGGACCGATACGCGCATCGGATGCTCGGCGCGGATGGAGAATGAGAAGCGATCGCTCGCGGCGACGCCTTGCGGCGTGTCGTAGACGAGCGCCACGACCTGCCCCACCGAAGCGCCGCCCGCGAGCCCGTAGCGGAAGCGCAAATCGGCGGTGTTGACGAGCGGCGCCGCCTCGACTGCCGTGAGCGACGTCGGGTCGTGCTCGGTCCGCCATCCGGCGGTGGTCCTGCCGTCGAAAATCGCCTCGTGAATCGTGGCGGGCGGCCGCGCGAGCGCGGCTGCGGCTGCCACGGGACCGCGCACGTAGATCGGGTTGCTGCGGAGCCAGGTCAGCGGGTTCGGCTGGCCGGTTGCGCGGATCTCGACCCAGTACACGGCTGGCTCGCCGCTCGTCCCGACGCTGAACTGAGGCTCGTGATGGTCGCCGCTCAGGACGCTCGTCCCTTTCCAGACATTCGTCGTGAACGCCGCGGGCGCGTTGCTGCGAACCGCGAGCGTGATCGGCCCGCCGGTGCCGATCTCGTCGCCCTCGTGGACCGTGCCGTGATCGTTCGACGCCGTGAACTCGAACGAGGCGGGCGTGGCCACGGCGTCGACGGCCGCATACAGGTGGCCGCTGCGGATGGCCCGCATCAGGACCGCCGCGTCGGCAGAGGCATTGGAGCCTGACAGCGGGCGATCGGTCCGCACGTGAACCGACAGCACCCGGAAGGACGGCTCGTACCCGGGAAACGGCAGGGCGAATCGCGAGTCTCCCGGGTCGGCGTTCCTCGGGGCGATCTTCGCGTGCGCATCGGCGCCCGCAATCGCGACGACGCGGCGGCGGCGCGTGGCCGACTCCCAGTTCATCACAGCACGGCTCGGCTGAATGAGGCTGGCGATCGACTCTGCCGGTCTATACCGGTAGTCGAGAAGCGCGAACACCAGCCGCTTTCGTGCGGTCCATTTCATGTCCGACGATTTCGCCGCGTCCATCCACAGACGCCAGGCGGTGTCCGGGTTGAGGAGCTCGATGCCGTCGAAGGGCGCCGTCCACTCGCGCCATTTGAGCTCCGGCTTCGGCGAATCGGGATGCGCGGCGATGCCGAAGCCGCCGAGCCGCCGCACATCCTCGACCACGTCGCGCGCTTCGCCGGCGAGCGGATACGGGGACGGAGGCATGTCGATCGCGATGTAGTGCCCGCCGGCCGTGCTGATTTCGACGGCGTCCAGGCACAGCACGCCGGACCGATATTGCGGCGGGTCCGGGCGCCGTGTCGCGTCACCGTGGTCGGTGAAGACGAGGAACTTCAGCCCGGCGCGCGCAGCGGCGGCGGCGATTTCGTCGGGGCCGCTCAGGCCGTCCGAGCGGTTGGTGTGGACGTGGAGGACGCCAGGCACGGTGCCGTCGACAGCAGGCGCGAGCGTGAGCGCGCGCGGCGGCGCGGTGACGGCTACCAAAACAACAACGGCGGCCACGAGGGCCGCCATTGCGATGAGGAACTTCTTCACTGAGACGATATCGGACGTGGAGGTGCGGCCTTCAGGCCCGGCCGCCCTGGAAGGCGGGCCCCTGCACGTACGCGGAGCGCTTCAGAGCCCGGCGCGCGACTTCAGCGCTGCCGCCCTGTCGGTCCGCTCCCACGTGAATTCGGGCTCGCTGCGGCCGAAGTGACCGAACGCGGCGGTCTTCCTGTAAATCGGACGCCGCAGGTCGAGGTCCTCCATGATGCCGCGGGGCGTGAGCTTGAAGTGCTCGCGCACGAGCTCGGTGATCTTCTCCTCCGGAATGCGGCCGGTGCCCTCGGTGTGCACCATCACCGACACCGGATCGGCGACGCCGATGGCGTAGGCCAGCTGCACCAGCGCGCGATCGGCAATGCCGGCCGCGACGACGTTCTTTGCGATGTACCGCGCCATGTAGCAGGCCGAACGATCGACCTTCGTCGGATCCTTGCCGGAGAACGCGCCGCCGCCGTGCGGCGCGGCGCCGCCATACGTATCGACGATGATCTTGCGGCCGGTCACCCCGGCGTCGCCGTGCGGTCCGCCGACGACGAACCGGCCGGTCGGGTTCACGTAGACCTTGGTGTTGGTGTCCATCAGCTCCGCGGGAATCACGCGCGAGATGATCTTCTCGATCACGTCTTCCTTCATCGTTTCCTGGGTGACGAGCGGGCTGTGCTGGCTGGAGACGACGACCGCGTCGACGCGAATGGGACGGCTGCCGTCGTATTCGACGGTGACCTGCGACTTGCCATCGGGGCGGAGGTATTCGAGAACGCCGTCCCGCCGCGCGCACGAGAGGCCCTTGGTCAGCCGGTGCGCGAGCTGGATCGGCAACGGCATCAGCTCTTCGGTCTCCGTGCACGCGAAGCCGAACATCAGGCCTTGATCGCCGGCGCCGCCGGTATCGACGCCCATCGCGATGTCGGGCGACTGGCTGTGAATCGACGACAGGACCGCGCAGGTTTCCGCGTCGAAGCCGTACTTGCCGCGGTTGTAGCCGATCTCGTTGATCGTTCCGCGCACCACGTCCTGGAAGTCGACGTAGGCGCTGGTGGTGATTTCACCAGCGACCACGGCCAGGCCGGTCGTGACGAGCGTCTCGCAGGCGACGCGGCTGACGGGGTCCTGCGCGAGGATGGCGTCGAGAATGGAATCGGAAATCTGGTCGGCGATTTTGTCGGGGTGTCCTTCGGTGACCGATTCAGACGTAAAAAGATGCCGTCCCTTACGGCTCATGCCGTGTGCTCCTTCTCATCCGGCGCGGGCCGGACACTACGTGACGTTTCCCCGCGCGGGAAACGGTTAAGTCTAGCAGATCAGGCGCGGGGGTGGAAACGATCGTAGACCGTGCGCAGCCGCGCATCGAGCACGTGCGTGTAGATCTGCGTCGTCGACAGATCGGCGTGGCCGAGCATCAGTTGGATCGCACGGAGGTCGGCGCCGCGCTCGAGCAGGTGCGTCGCGAAGGAGTGGCGCAGCACGTGCGGACTCAGCGTCCGCGGCAGATTGGCGGCGCGGGCGTAGCGCTTCAGGATCTTCCAGAATCCGACGCGGCTCAGCGGCCCGCCGCGCGCGTTCACGAACAGGCGCGGCGACGTCCGTTCTCTCAGCAGCTCCCGGCGGGCGCCGGACTGGTACTTCCGAATCCAGTCGCTCGCCTGTTCGCCGATCGGGATCAGCCGCTCCTTGCTGCCCTTCCCTACGCACGTCATGTAGTGCTCGGCCAGGTGCAGGTCGGCGAGCCGCACGTTCACCAGCTCGCTGACGCGGACGCCGGTCGCATACAGCAGTTCGATCAGCGCGCGATCGCGCAGACCGAGCGGCGTCGAGACATCCGGCTGGGCGATCAGCGTGTCGACTTCCTCCAGCGTCAGAAACGTCGGCAGCGCCGGCCAGGCGCGCGGCGGCCGCAGATCGTCGGCCGGATTCCGGCTGAGCCGGCGATCGAGGACGAGGAAGCGATAGAAGCCGCGGATTGCCGCGACCCGCCTTGCCACCGAGCGCGGTGACAGGCCGCTGCTGCGCTGTTGGCGGACGAAGGCTTCGAGCGACGCGCGGTCGAGCGCCTCGACGGTGCATCCGGCGCCGCTGGCGTACTCGGCCAGCGCCACGAGATCGCGCGCGTAGCTCTCGAGCGTGTGATCGGCGAGCCGCCGCTCGACGCGCAGGTGGTCCAGATAGGCGTCGACGGACGCGGTGGGAGCCGTCATCAGCCGCGTGCCGCGGGTGCCGTCATCGCTGCCCACCAGTCTACAGCGGGTGGCGCCGCCGCCTGACTGCCATCAGTCGACTGTGCTAGTATTCGCCGCTTGTTCCAGAGGTCCTGACCGAATGCCGTCCCGTTCGAAGTGGCAGTCGCTTCCGACCGAACAGATCAATCCTGCCACGCTCGCCATCGACAAGCTCTCCCCCGCCGACATCGTGGAAGGCATGCTGAACGAGGATCGCAAGATGCTCGCGGCGGTGCAGCGGGAGAAGGATCGCATCGCGGTCGGCGTCGACATCATCACGCAGGCGCTGCGCAAGAACGGCCGCATCATCTTCGTCGGCGCCGGAACCAGCGGCCGGCTCGGCATCCTCGAGTCGGCGGAGATGCCGCCGACCTTCGGCACCGATCCCGACCTGGTCCAGGCGATCATGGCTGGTGGCAAGGGCGCGATCCTCAAAGCTCGCGAAGGCGTGGAGGACAACTACGAGGAAGGGATGCGCTCGGTCAATCGGCTGCGGCCGACGAAGAAAGATGTCGTGATCGGCGTGTCGGCGAGCGGGATGACGCAGTTCGTCCGCGGTGCGCTGACGCGCGCGCGGCGCGCCGGATCCAAGATCATCTTCGTCACCTGCGATCCGCGCACGGAGTTGCAGACCTTCGTCGATTTGACGATTGCGCCGGCCGTCGGCCCCGAGGTGATCGCCGGCTCGACCCGCCTCAAGGCGGGCACTGCGACCAAGATCGTTCTCAACATGCTCACCACCGCGGCGATGGTCCGCATCGGGAAGACCTACGGCAACCTGATGGTCGACGTCCAGATGGGATCGGAGAAGCTGAAGGATCGCGCCCGCCGCATCATCGGCATCGTCACTGGCCTGGAGTACGACGATTCCGATACGCTGCTGCGGAAGGCGCACTGGAACGTGAAGGCGGCGATCGTGATGCAGAAGGGCCACCTCACCTACGCGCAGGCGCTGTCGCGCCTCCGCCGCGCGCACGATTTCGTCCGCGATGCCATCGGCGAGGACGTCGAGACGCGGCTGAAAGAGCTGCTGAAAGTCGGGTAGCGGCAATTAAGAATTCGGAATTGAGAATTAAGAATTCGTGCGACGCGACCGCTCGAATTCCTAATTCTTACTTCTTAATTCCCAATTACGTGAGCATTTCCCGCGGCAGCCCCGTCCACCCACACCTCCGCGTTGGCGTGCAACTGCAGGAACGATGCGGGCAGGTGCGGTGTGACTGGACCCTCGATCATGCGCTCGACGCAGCGTGCCTTCGAGGCGCCGGTCGCGATCAGCACGATGCGGCGGGCCTGAAGGATCGTCGCCATCCCCATCGACAGGGCCCGGCGCGGTACCGCGCTCACCCGGTTGCCGAACAGCGCCGCGTTGGCGTGCCTCGTCGCCTCCGTGAGCCGCGTGCAGTGGGTGCGCGCGGCGAGCGCGCGTCCCGGCTCGTTGAAGCCGACATGGCCGTTCAGGCCGAGGCCGAGGATCTGGATGTCGATGCCGCCGGCGCGCGCGATCGCGCGCTCGTAGCGGAGGCACTCGCGCCCCACGTCGGTCGCGGCGCCGTTCAGAAAATGAATCCGCCACGACGCGATGTTCACGTGATCGAACAGGTGCCGCTCCATGAAGGCCCGATAACTGCGCGGATCGCTCGACTCGAGTCCGAGAAACTCGTCGAGGTTGAAGGTGGTCGCCTCTCGAAGGTCGACGCGCGTCGACCGGTACAGGCGAACGAGTTCTTCGTAGAAGGGAATCGGCGTTCTGCCAGTGGGAAGGCCAATCACCAGCCGCGGATTGACGGCCAGGCGGCGGGCGACGTCGCGCGCCAGCGCTCGTGCGAGTGCGTCCGCGCTGCTGAAGACGCGGACGCGTGTCATGGCTGATGGCTGAGGGCTGATCGCATATGGTTGATGGTCCATTAACCATTACGCCATAGCCATCAGCCCTCAGCCCTCAGCCATGACAGGTTTGTACCGAGGCACCTGCGCTGTGCCGCGCGACTCGGCGAGCGCGAGCCAGACGGCGCCCAGCGCCGGCTCCGCGGTGAGGACCTCGGTCTGGCTTCGCGGCGCGACTTCGACGAGGCGGCGCGGCAGTTCTTCGGCGAGCCACGGCACGACGCGAAACGCGCCGCCGGCGAGAAAGAAGGTGAACGCGTCGCCGCGCATTTCGAGGCGGGCCGCGACTGAGTGCGCCCCGAGCACCAGCTCGTCGGTCGCGCGCTCGAGTATCCGGATCGCGACGGCGTCGCCCTGTTCGGCCACGCGCTGCACGATCGGGCCGAGCGCGGCGACGCTCATGCGCGGCTGCTCGCGGTCGTAGACGATTCGCGGCAGCCGCGACACGTCCTGGACGTTGAAGTACTCGAGGATCTCGTTCGACAGCCGCGTCGCCGGGCCGCGGCCGTCGGCGCCGCGCATCACCGCGGCGAGCGCTTCGCGGCCGATCCAGTAGCCGCTGCCTTCGTCGCCGATCATGTGTCCCCAGCCTCCCGCGCGCGCCGCTTCGCCGGAGCCGTTGCGGCCGTAGGCGATCGACCCGGTGCCGGCGATGAGCACGATCGCCGGGTCGTCGCGCGCGCCCGCGACCAGCGCGATCAGCGCGTCGTTGACGACGAGGACGCGCGACTTGTAGCCGATGCGGCGCATGATCGCCCGCACCACCTGCGCTTCGTCCTCGCGATCGACGCCGGCGATCCCGAGGCAGACCGCCACCGGCACCACCACGCGATCGCCGATGGCGCGCTCCATGACGTCGTGCAGCACCTTCTCGACCGCGAGCTCGCCCGCCGCATGCAGGTTCGCGCCCCCGCCGCGCGCCTCCGACAGAATCGCACCGCGATCGTCAGCGAGGAGGCACACCGTCTTCGTGCCGCCCGCATCGATGCCGAGCACGTGCATGCTCCGTCGATTCTATGCTACGCTCCGCTGCCTTTCATGCGCAGCGCCGCTGCGGGCTGACCTCCTTGGGCTTTTCCGCAATCGATTACGCGGTCCTCGCCGCGTACCTGATCGGGATCACCTGGTTCGGTAGCCGCTTCCGCGCATCGCAGCGCTCGGTCAAGGACTACTTCCTCGGCCGGCGACAGACGCCGTGGATCGTGATCAGCCTGTCGATTGTCGCGACCGAGACCAGCACGCTGACGCTGGTCGGCGTGCCCGCTCTCGCCTACACCGACTACGCGCGGCCGGAACAGGGCGGAAGCTTCACCTACCTGCAGGTCGTCGCCGGCTATATCGTCGCCCGCTTCGTGATCAGCGCGCTATTCATCCCCGCCTACTTCCACGGCGAGATGCTCACGGCGTACGAGCTGCTGAACCGGCGGTTCGGCGCGCGCGCGAAGCATTTCGCCGCGTCGCTGTTCCTGCTGATGCGCGCGCTCGCCGAAGGCGTGCGCGTGTTCGCGGCGTCGCTGGTGCTCGCCGCCGTCCTCGGTGCGAGCGTGCCCGGCCTGCCGCAGCTGTGGCTCTGGTCGATCGTGATCGTCGGGCTGCTCACGCTCGTGTACACGTACGAGGGCGGCATCGCGGCCGTCATCTGGACCGATCTCGTTCAGCTGGTGATCTACATCGGCGGCTCGCTGCTCGCAGCCTATATGCTCCTCACGCTGGTCCCCGGCGGGTGGAGCGCCATCGTGGCCGATGCGCGCGCGGCGGGCAAACTGCGGGTGATCTCGTTCGCGTTCGACCGCGGCGTGCCGTTTACGTTCTGGGCCGGCCTCGTCGGCGGCTGTTTCCTGACGATGGCGTCGCATGGGGTCGATCAGCTGCTCGTCCAGCGGCTGCTCACCTGCCGCAACCAGCGCGAGAGCCAGCTCGCGTTGATCGCGTCCGGATTCGTGGTGTTCGCGCAATTCGCGCTGTTCCTCACCATCGGGATGATGCTGCACGCCTACTACGCGTCGCACGCGCTGCCGGCGATGGCGAGCAACGACGAGATCTTCCCGGCCTTCATCGTGCGCTCGCTGCCGCATGGGATTGCCGGCCTGGTGATCGCCGCGATCTTCGCCGCGGCGATGTCCAACCTGAGCGGATCGCTGAACTCGCTGGCGTCGACGACGGTGCTCGATTTCTATCAGCCCCTTGCCGGCAGCCGTGCCACCGACGCGCAACTGCTCATGCTGTCGCGGTGGCTGACCGCCGCGTGGGGCGTCGTGCTGATCGCCATCGCCATTCTCGCGCGCGGCTGGGGATCGGTGTTCACCGTCGGCTTGACGATCGCGTCGATCGTCTACGGTCCGATGCTCGGGGCGTTTCTGCTCGGTGTCCTGACCCGCTCGGCGACCGAGCGGGGCGTCATGGGCGGGATCGGCGTGTCGCTCGTGGCCATGGTCGGCGTCCATGCATTCGCGGGCCTGGCCTGGACCTGGTACGTGCTGGTCGGCACGGCCATCTGCGTCACGGTGGGCGCCGTGGTGAGCCGTGTCGCTCGCTGACGCCCGCACGGTGATCGATCGGGCGATCGCCAGGCGCGTCTTCCCGGCGGCAGCGGTCGAATTGGGATCGGAACGCGGCGTCGTCTGGGCCGACGTATTCGGCACGTTGACCTTCGATGCCGGTTCGAGCGCCACCACGTCCGCCACGATCTTCGATCTCGCCTCGCTGACGAAACCGATCGCCACAGCGACCGTGATCATGGAGCAGGTGCGGACGGGCGCCGTGACGCTCGAGGCGCACGCGGCGGCATTCTTCGAGGATTGGCGCGGCGACGATCGCGAGGCGGTCACAGTCCGTGATCTGCTCGAACACGCATCCGGGCTGCCGGCGCGCCTGATCGATCAGCCGCCCGCCACGCGGCGCGAGTTCGAGCACGACATCGCCGCGATCCCGCTCGAATACGCGCCGCGGACGCGATCGGTCTACAGCGACCTCGGGTTCATCCTGCTCGGGTTTCTTGCCGCCGCCGTCGGCGGGTCGACGCTGGACGTGTTGTTCGATCGAATCACGGTCCGGCTGGAGCCGGACACGACTGCCGCACACACTGGTCCGCTGCAGCCGGACCGTGATCCCGGCCTTGTCTTCAACGTCGCGCCATCGCACCGGCCGCTGACCGCGCCGACAGAACCCTTGGAGATCGATCCACGCCGCGGCCGGCGTCTGGTCGCGGAGGTCCACGACAACTACGCCGCCGCGCTCGGCGGCGTCGCCGGACATGCCGGCCTGTTCGGCACGGCGTCGGCGGTCGGGGCGTTCGCGCGCGCGATGCTGCACACCGACGACATGATCCGGTTGTTCACCACCCGGAGCGGCGTCCCGGGCAGCTCGCGCGCGCTCGGCTGGGATACGATGCTGCCGACTTCGTCGTGCGGCACGCGGATGTCGTCGTCCGCCTTCGGACACGTCGGCTTCACTGGCACGTCACTGTGGATCGATCCGGCGCGCGATAAGTACTTCGTGCTCCTGACCAACCGCGTGTGCGGCGGCGGCACGCTCGACGACATGCGCGAGGTGCGCCGCGCCTTTCATGACGCGCTCGGTGATGTGTGAGTCACTGATCGCTCGGCTGAAGCCTTCGCGCTACGCGGTGCAGCTGAGAGTGAAGGCGACGCCAGTTGGCGCACCGGTGCCGGTCGAGCGCAGCTATGAGAACGTCGCGCGAAGGCTGTAGCCGAGCGACTGACATGACGTTAACGTTCATCGACTGGCTCGTCATCGCCGCCTACTTCGCGCTCAACCTCGCGATCGGCCTCTACTACGCGGGGCGCGCCCGCGGCAGCACCACCGAGTTCTTTCTCTCCGGCCGCGACGTGCCCTGGTGGCTCGCGGGCACCTCGATGGTCGCGACCACGTTCGCCGCCGACACCCCGCTGGTCGTCACCGGCATGGTGGCGCGGTACGGCATCGCCGGGAACTGGCTGTGGTGGAACATGGCCGCGAGCGGCATGCTGACCGTGTTCGTCTACGCGCGCCTGTGGCGGCGCGCGGGCGTGATGACCGACGTCGAGTTCGCCGAACTGCGCTACGCGGGAGCGCCGGCGGCCTTCCTCCGCGGTTTCCGCGCCGTCTACCTGGGGATCCCGATCAACTGCATCATCATCGGCTGGGTAAACCTCGCGATGATGAAGATCCTGCAGGTCACGCTCGGCCTCGACAGCACCGGCGCCCTTTGGGCGCTGCTCGCGATGCTGGTCTTCACCGCCTTCTACACCACGCTCGCCGGCCTGTGGGGCGTGCTGGTCACCGATCTCGTGCAGTTCGTGCTGAAGATGGGGATGGTCATCGCGCTGGCGTACTTTGCGGTGCGCGCGGCCGGCGGCCTCGGCGCGCTCGAACAGCAGATCCGCGCGCTCGATGCGCCGTCGGGCGGCTCGCGGCTCGCGTTCTTCCCGTCGACCGACTCGGCGTGGATGCCGGCGATCACGCTGTTCGTCTATCTGGGCGTGAGCTGGTGGGCAAGCTGGTATCCCGGCGCCGAACCGGGCGGCGGCGGCTACGTCGCGCAGCGAATCTTCTCGGCGCGCACCGAACGCGACGGCGTGTTCGCCACGCTCTGGTTCAACATCGCACATTACGCGGTGCGGCCGTGGCCATGGATCCTGACCGCGCTCGCCTCACTGGTGCTCTACCCGACTCTCACCGACAAGGAGTCGGGCTACGTGCGCACGCTGATGGATCCCGCCGTGTTTCCACCGGCCTTCCGCGGCGTGATGCTCGCGGCCTTCGCCGCCGCGTACATGTCGACCATTGGCACCCAGCTCAATTGGGGCGCGTCGTACGTCGTCAACGATTTCTACCGGCGCTTCCTGCGCCCAATCGCGACGGAAACGGAGTACGTTGTCGTCTCGCAGGCAATGACGGTGGCGCTGATGCTCGTGTCGATCTACGTGACGCTGCACCTGGCGTCGATCGAGCAGGCGTGGAAGCTGCTGATCGTCACCGGCGCCGGCACTGGAGCCGTGCTGCTGCTGCGATGGTTCTGGTGGCGGATCAACGCCTGGTCCGAAGTCGTTGCGATGGCGGTTGCCGCCGCCGTCTCGCTGTATCTTCAGATCGTGATGAAGTGGGACAGCGATCGGCCGCGCGACTTCGCGTACCTGATGATCGTGACGGTGGCCCTGACGACGATCGCATGGCTCGCGGTCACGTGGCTCACGCGCCCCGAACCGGACGAGACGCTGCGGAGGTTTTATGTGCGCGTGCAGCCGTACGGGCCAGGCTGGAAGCCGGTCGCCGCGCGCGTCAGGCCGCCGGTAACGCCTCCCGGCTCACCGCAGCGCGATCTCCTGAGCGCGCTGCTGGGCTGTGTGATGATCTACGGCGCGCTGTTCGGCGTTGGTGACCTGCTGCTGGGTAGCGCCCCGTTCGGTTTCGCGCTTCTTGCCGTCTCCGGTCTTGCGGCCGCGGCCATCGCGCGCAACCTCTCGTCTTAAGGGCGTACTCGCAGGCGGCGGCTCAGCGTCCGCGTGGATTCGGCGGAAAGATCGGTTGCGCGTTGCCGGGACCGAAGCCGCGTCCACCGGGCGGGTTGTTCGGACCGAACGGACTCTGCGGCGGACCGAACGGACTCTGGCCTCGCTGACCAGGCTCGTTGCCGCGTCCACGCCCAAACGGATCGGTGCCAGGTTGTTGACCTCGCCCGGGCCCCACGCCAGGCTGCTGACCGCGCTGCGGACCGTTGATCACGCCGGGCGGCGACGTTCCGGTCTGGCCGGCCTGCAGCTGCGGCGTGTAGATGAACGCCCACTCGTTGTAATGATTGCGACCGTTGTAGAGGCGAATCGATTGTTCCTTGCTCTTGCTCGTCACGCCGGCCACCCCGGCCAGCGAACCGCCGACGCCGCCCGGCTGCGATCCGATCGGCTGCAGGCCGCCGCGGCTGCTCGGCTGAGACGTGGACGGCTGCGGCGCAGTCGTGGACTGGCTTCCGCGGCTTGTTCCGGGCCCGGTTGTCGATCCGGCGCCGGATCCGGCCCCGATGCCGGTCGGGGCGCCCGGCGTCGCTGCGCCGCGCTGGCCTCGACCCGCCGGCGCCCCGGGGAGGTTTTGTCCCGGCGGAAGCACGACGAAGTCGTCGTTCGTGATCGGGTCCTTGTATTTCTTTCGCAGGTAGCGCTGCTCGACCAGCAGGTCGACGTTCGGCGGGTAGGCGTTGGCGAACTTGCGCTGGTACATGCCGATGGCGTGAACGTACTGCATGCCGCGGAAGACGAGCTCTTCTTCCTTCTCGCGCTGCGCCGTCTGCTTCCAGACGGGCATCACGACGGTCATCATGAGCGCCATGATGCCCATGGCAACAATCAAGGCCGCCATCGCGTATCCGTGCTGATTGGTGCAACCGTGCTCCGACGGCTTCTTTCCTTGACCCGCTAAGTTCATGGCAATTAAGATGGTTACCGCCTTCATGGTATCACGCTCATCGCGCCTCATAACACTCGCAGTTATCGCGACGGTTGCTGTGCTGTCGGCCGCCTGTCAGAGCGTGCCGCTGCTCGCGCCGGCCGGGTCGACCATGACGCTGGTCGCTGCGGCGAACGTGCTGCCGCTGAATGGAACCACGCAGATCATCGCCCAGGTGGTCGAACAAGGTGGGAACCCGCCGCATTCCGGCACACGCGTCACCTTTACGACCACCCTCGGACGTTTTGACCCGCCGGACGTCGATACGGACGTGACCGGCCGCGCCGTCACGACCTTCATCGCTGGAAATCAGTCGGGCGTCGCCTCGATCACTGCATTCTCCGGCGCCGCGGCTACGACACCGCCGCCGGCATCGTCTACGACACCAGCGGCGACGAATACGGGGAACGCGTTGCAGATTCGCATCGGCGCCGCAGCGGTTGGCAGCGTTGGCCTCGCGGCGAGCCCGGCGACTCTGCCCGCAACGGGTGGCACGACGTTGCTCACGGCGTCGGTCCTCGACACGAGCGGAAACGCACTGCCAGGCGTTCCGGTCACGTTCGCCATCGACACGACCGTGGCCGGCGGCACCGGAACGTTCAGCGCTACCGTCGCGAACACCGACGGCAACGGCCGGGCGACGACGCAGTTCTCGACCAACCGAACGACAACGGTGACGGCAAGCGCCGGCGTGCCGACGTCAAATGGTGGCGGCGGAACCGGTACGACTACTCCCACCACCGCGCAGACGGCCAAGGTCGTCGTCAACGTCAACACGACGGCGTCGATCACCGTTGGAGCGCCGACGCCGGCGACGCCGACGGTCAATCAGACCGTCACGCTGCCGCTCACCTACGCGGCGAGCACGACCGCGAGTCCGGTCACGAGCGTCAGGGTCGACTGGGGCGACGGCGTCAACGCGACGATCACCGGACAGCCCGCGGCGGTGTCGCACTCGTACGGCCGCGCCGGCTCGTACCTCGTGGTCATCACCGGAGTCGATGCGCTCGGCGACATGACGACGACGACGACGGCGGTTACGGTCTCGCCGCGACCGACGCCGACGGTCACGATCACGGCGACGCCGGCGAATCCACAGCCGGGCCAGGCGGTCACGTTCACGGCGGCGGTCACGCAGGGAACGACGGGCGCGACGACGCAATCGGTGACGTGGGACTTCGGAGACGGCACGCCGCCGTTCACGCTGCCGGGCAACTCGTTGAGCGCGTCGCACATCTACAGCAATTCGGGGATTGTCATCGTGACTGCGACGGTCACCGATTCGAGCGGCGCGACGGGCACATCGTCGCTGCCGGTCGTCATCGGCAGCGGATCACCGGCGTCGTTCACGTTCACGGGCACGACGCACGGTCAGCCGACGTTCTTCAACGCCACGAGCTCGACCGCTCCGACGCGAGGCGCGACGATCGTCGATTACTCGTTCGATTTCGGAGACGGGCACACCGCGTCAGGCACGAGCCCGACGCAGTCGAACGTGTATGCGGCCGCAGGCACGTTCAACGTCACGCTCACCATCACCGACTCGGCAGGTCAAAAGGCGACCATCAGCAAACAGGTGACGATCTCGTAGGCGTCGGAGGGTCAATCGCAGCCGGTCCGCGCGAGCGTTACGCTCGCGCGAGTCGGCCGATGCCTGGCTGCCGTCGACACGCCGCTGCATCTGCGTCGAGTCTCGGCGAACCTCGCGGCCATCGAGGCCAGCGAAGACGGGAAGGACTGTCCGGCTTCAGCGGGATTCCGGCGGCGACGATGCGAGACTCGCTGTCAGTCCCACTCACCGTACTTGCTGCCGTCGAGCGCGGTCGCATCCGAGCCGCTCTTGACGTCGTAGACGCCGGGCTCGGCGGTCGGATTGGCGGGATCGGGTTCGGCGGGCACCGTCTGCCAGCTGCTGGTGTTCTTGGTAAACGGATCCTCCGGCAGCTTGCGCAGGTAGCCGTCGCTGACCAGCGTGTCGAGCGTGCTGGGATACTGTCCCTTGTCGGCGTAGTACTGATCGATCGCGTCGCGCAGGCGGAACAGATCCTCTTTCAGCACCGCCTCCTTGGCATACGTCTGCGAGGTCTTGTACTGAGTCATGCCCATTGTCGCCAGGATGACGATCAGCATCATCACGACGACGAGCTCGATCATCGTGAAACCCGATTCGATGTCGCGCAGATGGTGAGCGTTCACGGCCTTCCCTACCAGTCCCTGTACTTCGACCCGTCCAGCGCCGTTCCCCCGAACGTCGTGTAGACGTCGAAGACGTTCTGCCCGCCCCAGCGCGTCGCGTCCGGCTTGTCCTGGTACGAGCGCATCCCCCACTCGGTGCTGTGGGTCATCGGATCGACCGGAATGCGGCGCAGGAATTTCAGCTTGCGACCGGTCGCGTCGTTCGCGGCGGTCACGCCGTCGACCAGCGTCTGGAGATCCGGCGGGTAGTTCTCGCTGCCGACCTTGAGGTCGAGCGAGCCGATCTGTCCGAGGTCGGCCGCATCCTTGTACTTGTCGATCGCCGTGCGCATCTCGCGCAGCGAACGCCGCAGCTCGGCCTCGCGCGTGCGGCGTGACGTCACCTTCGCGAGCGGCATGATCGCCGACGCGAGCACCATCACGATCGAAGTCACGACCAGCAGCTCGACGAACGTGTAGCCGGCGGACGCGGTTCCCCTGGAGCCGTTCACCCTGCGCCGCCAGTTACCCATTGCCACTGTCCCATCCCTCGTTCAGTTCCACCGCGGTCCAACTTTGCCAATCCCCGGTCGCCAATCCCCAATCCCCTCACTGCACAGTGATCGTGACTGGAGTAAACCGAAGTCCCATCGCCGCGCCGCCGGGACCGGTCGCCGTGCCGCTCAGGGTCAGCGTCGCCGGCCCTGCCGCAATCGCATCGAACAGAATCGCGGCGAGCACTCCGGTACCAGAGGCGCCGGTCGCATCGGCGCCGCGGGCCAGCGTGATATCGATCCGGTTGCCGCTGACCTGCTGCGAGAACGTCACTGACACGCCGCCGGCTCGCAGGAAGCTGCCCTCCTGCACGCTGCGGACGCGCAGCTTGGTCGGATCGAAGATCAGCGTGAGCGTCACCGTCGAGAGCCGCGACGCGTCGGCGACGAGCAGCGGCACCGTGTACGGTCCACCGCCGACGCGGAACGTCGTCGGACCCGAGATCAGCACCTGCGCCGATCCAATGCCCGATGACTGTGACGGCGCCGTCGGCGCAGCGGGCGTGGCGCCGGCAGCCGCCGGGGGCGTTGCCGCCGGAGGATTCGCCTCAGGCGTCGGCGTTGCCGCAGGCGGCGTCGCTCCTGCCGCCGGCGCGGCTGCGCCCGGCGGATTCGTTGCCGCACCCGGTGGCGGCGCCGCGATTCCGGGAATGGGCTCCGGAGTCGCTGGAGGCGCCGCCGGCTGCGGCGGCTGACCGGGCGGAGCGACCGGCACGGCGACGGTGCCCGGCACCGGCGTACTGCCAGGCGGAGGCGTGCCGGCGGCCGGCACCGGCGTACTGCCCGGCGGCAGAATGACGACGCTCCCTGGCGTGCGCTGGATCACCGTGGCGTTGCCCGTGCCTGGTGGCTGCGCCGCGCCAGGTGCGCCAGCGGCCGGGGCACCGGGTGCAGCGCCGGCAGCAGGTGGCGCTTCGGGCCGCGGCGGCTCGGGCACCGCGATGAGAGGCGGCGGGCCGCCAACACCGAGATTCTGCTGCGAGCCGATATAGATTGGCTTGAGGTCGCTTTCGGTGATCTCGTGCGTCCGCACGATGTGCGGTGTCAGCAGCATCACGATGTCGGTCTGATCGACTGTCGACGTGTTGCTGGAAAACAGCTGCTTCAACACCGGCACGTGAATGGCACCCGGAAATCCCTTGACGCCGTTCTGCTCCGTTTCCTGAAACAACCCCGCGAGCAGGTTCGACTCGCCGTCGCGCAGTCGCAGCCTCGTGGTGACCGTGCGCTGCACGAAGGTCGGCACCGAGACGCCGGCGACCGACCGATCCTGTCCGACCTGGCTGTTGTCGAGCGTGACGTCGAGACGGATGTCGCCTTCGAGCGTGACCGTCGGGGTCATGTCGATGTTCACGCCGACGTCCTGGTACTGATACGAACTGAGCGGGTTGACGCCGGCGCCGCCAGTCGCGATCGGCGTGTAGCTCGTCGAGATCACCGGAATGCGCTGGCCGAGGCGTAGACTGAGCTTCCCGCCTTCCGCACCTCGCAACTGCGGCTTCGCGATGATTCGAGTATGGTTGTCGGATTCGAGGAAGCGGACGACGGCCTGAGGCACGGTCAGGTAGAAGTCGGTCGTGCTGATGCCGCGCGAGATCGTGTTGAGATTGAACGAGGGCTGAACCGCCGCCGCGGCCGCCCCGGTATTGGTGGTGGGAGGAGTCGTGCCCGTGCCACCAGTACCGGTCCCTCCGCTCGCCGACCCGGCGAACGGGTTGGTCTCCGGCGAGAAAATGGTGCCGATCGCGTAATTCGAGAGCTCCAGCCCGTAGTTCTTGGTGCGGGAGCGATCCACTTCGAGGATCTCGACGTCGATGACGATCTCGGCGCGCGGCTTGTCGTTCTGCTCGATGATCTTCTCGAGAATCTGCACGACCGAGCTGGTGCCGCGCACGGTCAGCGTGTTCGTCGTCCGGTTCGGCGCGATCGCCGGCTGCACGGCGATACCCGGCAGGCGGATGATCGTGCTGAGGATCTGCGACATCTCGGTCGCGTCCGCGTGCGACAGATAGAACGTGCGCACCACCTGCTCGTCGTACTGCGCGTGCTTGGGCGGCGTGTCCTGGAACACGAAGATGGACCGCTCGCTCAACACCTTGTACGAGAGCTGGTTCATCGTCATGATCTGGTTGAGCGCCTGCTCGAGCGTGACCCCGTCGAGCTGCACGGTCGCCGGCCGGTCCGCGAACTCGCGATCGAAGCTGACGCTGAAGCCGGCCGCGTTGGCAATCGTGGTGAGGATGTCGCGGACGCTGACGTTGTTGAAGCGGAAGTTCAGCGGCTCACGCGATGCCGGGTTGAGGATCGGCTCGGCGGATGCCTGGCGTGCACGCTCGCGCATCTGGGTGATCGCCGGCTTCGGGCGCGCCGCCTCGATCCGGTCGCGGATGATGCGATCGAGCTCGGTCACCTTGGCGGTCGCGGTGCGGTTGCTCGGGTCGTAGTCGCTCGCCTGCTTGTACTCCCCGAGGGCCGCTTCGAGCTGGTCCTTCTGCTCGAAGTCCCGCGCCTTTTCGAGGTGCTGGCGCGAGGCCGCCTGCAGCGCGCGCTGCAGCGCGATCTGATAGTTCACGTTGTCCGGCGCAGCCTGCGACGCCTTGCGATAGTTGGCAACCGCTTCGTCCAGGTTGCCGGCTTTCATCGCATCCTCGGCCTGGCCGAACGCCTTGCTCGCCGCGCATCCGCCTGCCGACACCGCGGCGGCGAGGATCAGGACCGTACCCAGCCATCTGCAATGAGCGATCTGCAAAGTCAAATCCTATGGTTGTCCGGACAGCCGGAGCGTGATCCGACCGCGCCCGTCCGCGTAGGCGACTTCCACGGACTCTACACCGATCTTCAAGATCCGATACTGGCCGAGCACCAGATCGCCTTCCTTCCCGGGAATCGGTCCGCCACGGCCGTCGCTCAGCACTGCGATCTTGTCATTCTCCGGCCCCATGATTCCGATGAACTTCAGCGGAATCGGCGGGAGCGGAGGCGGCGGCGGCGGTCCCGTCTGGATGATCGGCGGCGCCGCGCCTTCCGCCGGCTTCGTGGTCGAGGGCGGCGGTGCCGGCGGCGCCTTCGGCTTGAACCGGAACAGATCCCGATCCGATCCGGCGGGCTTCGGCTTGTCGGCGTTCAACGCGTCCAGGTGCACGTCGGGCGCGGTGGGTTGCTGCGGCTCCGCTCTCTCCGCCGTCGCCGCCGGCGCATGCGTGCCCGCCTGCCGGTTAGACGTCGAGGCCGGCGGCGCAGACGTCGTGGACACCAGGCGGTAGGCCACCACGAGCAGCACCACCGCGAGGACGCCGAGCACGATTTTCCGCCCGCGTTCAGTTGCCATTGGCCGACAGGCGGTAATAGGTCGAGAGCTGGAGCTGCAGGGTCAGCGGTTTGGTCGGATCGGCCTGGGCCAGCTCGACGTCGTCGATGATCACGAACGCCGGATCGCTCTCGACCTGGTAGATGAATTGGCGCAGGCTCTCGTAGTCGCCCTGCCACTGCGTACGGATGCGAAGCAGGCCGAGGCGCGCGCCCTTCTCCGGCGGGTCGATGTCGGCGCGGCGCTCGACGAGCTTCACGTTCGCCTTGCGGGCGAGCGCCGGCAGCGTCGCGTAGGTCAGACGACGCGCCGAGGCGAAGTCGGCCGGCAGCACGCTGTTGTAGAACGTCGAGAGTTCCTGCTCGGCGCGGGTCTTGCCGGCGACCAGCGCGCGCGCTGCGGCGAGATCCTGTTCGGCCGCCTTCACCGCCCGCTCGGCCGCCACGGCACGATCGACGGCTCCCGCCGACTTGACCCCGAGCGGGTAGACCCACAGCGCATAGGCCGCGATGTTGGCGAGGATCAGGATCGCGAGCGGGATGATCACCGCGCGCTTCTCGATCAGAATCCGCTTCCAGAGCGGCATCATCGCTGCGGCCTCGTGACGCGCCGGTTGCCGGTCGCGTGTCCGACCTCGGGCAGATACACGCACTCCAGCGTCGCGTTCAGCTGATTCTGCTCGTCGGTGTGCTCTTCCGCTGAGAACGTGTTCCTGAACGCGCCGGTCGCGTCCAGGTTCTCGAGGAACATGTTGATGTCGTCGGGAGTCCTCGCGATGACGCCGATCCTGAGGCCGAACCCCTGGTCCTGGATGCTCGGGCGCACCGTCGTAATCCGCACGTCGTCGGGCAGCGTCGCCTCGAACCGGTTGAACAGGTCGGTCCACGAGAACGTGCGGCGATCGATCAGGTCGTTCGCCTCGCGGGCGTCGATCGACGCGAAGTCGATCTGCCTGGCGTCGACGGTGCCGCGCAGCCGCACCGCCTGCTGCCGCAGATCGGCGGCGCGCGCTTCGTCGCGCGACGCCTGCGTGGCCAGCCGCGTGTCGCTGCGCGAGTAGCGCAGGACGCGCGAGACGTTGAAGGCCGTGAACGCGACCGCGAGCACCGCGACGAGCAGCAGGATCATCTGAACGCTGCGCTCGTTGTAGAACGGCCGGGTGGCGAGGTTGGTGCGAATCACGCCGGCACCTTGTCGCGATCGCGCAGCAGCAGGCCGACCAGCGGGGCCAGCGTGTCGAGCAGGGCCGGAGCGGCGCCAATGCGATCGGTGAGCGCCGCGGCCGCGCGCGGATCGACCGTGTCGACCGCGGTCCGCAGACGCTCCTCGAGGCTGCGGCGCGCGGCGTCGATGTCGGTCGACTGGTCGAGCGGCGCGGCGCCGGCGCCGGCGAGGATCACGCGCGCGAAGCCGGCGCCCTTCAGCCGATCTTCGTAGTACATCGCGGTCTGATGCACGAGGTCCGCGAGCGTCCCCTCGGTGTCCGCCGCCCGGTTGCGGAAAAAAATCAGGTCGCGTCCGCGCAGCAGCGCGATCGAGGTGTAGTCCGCCGCGATGTTGACCAGCAGCCAGTCGGCGGTCGGCGCACCCGATCCGGCGAGGACGGCGTTCACGACGTTGAACGTGCAGAGATCGACGATGCCGGCATGCGCGCCGGCGTCGGCGCACAGGTTCTCGTACTCCTCGACGACGGTCCGGCGCGCCAGCGACACGATGTACTCCCGGCCATCGTCGCTGCGCAGCCCCGGGACGTAGCTGACCTGCGCCTCGTCGATGCCGAACGGCGCCGTCTTGCGCACCTGCCAGCGGATCAGCTGATCGAGATCCTGGGCCTTGGCGGGCACGGTCTCGAACTTCACCAGCGACACCTTGGCGACGACGTCGGGCACGACCAGGCCGACGCGGCGCGGCCGTCCGACCCGCTCGAGCACGCGTCCGAGCGCGTCCACGACGCTCGGCCGATCGTGCGTGTTCGTCGCCGTGAGCGCCGGCACCAGCGCACCGGGCGGCAGCGGCTCGGCCGCATGCGCCGAGACACACGGCTGGCCGCCCCGCCACTCGAGGCTCGCGGCGGCGACCCGATCCGCCGCGATTTCCACCGCCACGGCCGGCGCCGGGCTGTCGCGAAGTGTAGACAGGAAGCTCATTCGACGAATGTGACCTTGTTGATCTCGCGGAGCGTGGTGACCCCGTTCATCACCTGCTCCACGGCCGACTCGCGGAGGAAGCGCATCCCTTCTTCACGCGCCGCCTTCTTGATCTCCGACGTCGGGCGCTTCTCGAGAATCATTTCGCGGATGCGGTCGGTCAGGTCGAGCAGCTCGCAGATCGCGGTCCGCCCCTTGTAGCCGGTGCCGCCGCATTCGATGCAGCCGATCCCTTCGTAGAACGTGTGGTTGAACTCGAGCGACGGATCCAGTCCGGACTCCTCGAGCAGCGCCCGCGACACCTTCACCGGCCGCTTGCAGTGGTGGCAGATGTTCCGCACCAGCCGCTGCGCCAGCACGCAGTTGAGCGCCGACACGAACTGGTACGCCTCGACGCCCATGTTCAGGAACCGTCCCAGCACGTCGAGCACGTTGTTGGCGTGAACCGTCGTGAACACCAGGTGCCCGGTCAGCGCCGAGTTGATCGCGATCTGCGCCGTCTCGTTGTCGCGGATCTCGCCCACCATGATCTTGTCGGGATCGTGACGGAGGATCGATCGCAGCCCGCGCGCGAAGGTCAGCCCCTTCTTCTCGTTGATCGGGATCTGGGTGATGCCCTTCAGCTGGTACTCGACCGGGTCTTCGATCGTGACGATCTTGTCCTCGACCGACTTGATCTCCGAGAGCGCGGCGTACAGCGTCGTCGTCTTGCCGCTGCCGGTCGGCCCGGTGACGAGCACCATCCCGTAGGGCTCGGCGATGTACTTGCGGAACCGCTTCAGTTCCGCGTCGGGGAAGCCGAGGATGTCGAGCCGCAGTTCGGTGAACTGCTCGCTGATCGACTCCTTGTCGAGGATGCGGATGACGGAATCCTCGCCGTGGACGCTCGGCATGATCGAGACGCGGAAGTCGATCGTCTTGCCGGGGGTGCGCATCTTGAAGCGGCCGTCCTGCGGCACGCGCTTCTCGGCGATGTCGAGCTCGGCCATCACCTTGATGCGCGAGATGATCGAGCTGTGGAACTGCTTGGCGATCGGACGCATCGCCGGCTGCAGCACGCCGTCGATCCGGTACTTCACGTGGACCGCGTCGTCCTGCGTTTCGATGTGGATGTCGCTCGCCCGCCGCTGGATCGCGGTGTAGATCGTCGAGTCGACCAGGCGGATGATCGGGCTGGCGTCGCTGGTGAGCTTCTCGACGGTGAGGCTCTCGTCGCCGTTCTCGTCTTCCTTCAGCACCTGCAGCTGGAAGCTCTCGGTCGCTTCCTCGAGCACGCGCTGCGAGCTCTCGCTCTTCTTCAGGATCGACTCGATCGCCGATTTCGGCCCGACCACCGCGCGGATCGGCGTCGACAGCAGGACGCCGAGCTCGTCGATCATCGGCAGGTTCGTCGGATCGGAGACGACGATCTCGAGCGTCTTGCCGACGCGGCGGTAGGGCACGAAGTTGTAGCGGAGCATCAGATCGGCCGGAATCGATCGGAACAGGTCCTGATCGATCCGGAACGTGTCCATGTCGATGAACTCGAGCCGGTAGCGCTCCGCCAGCCGCCGTGCCTGCTCGAGCTCGGCGCGATGCTCGTCGCTGCCGTAGAGCGGTCCGATGTCGGTGGTGGGATCGTGAAACCGTGTGTTCTGCGTAGCCATTAGCCGAGCACTGAAGTCAACTGGAACAGCGGCATGTACAAGGCGAGCAGCAGGCCCGCGATGACCAAGCCCATGACCACGAGCAGGACCGGCTCGACGAGCGTGACGAACCGATCCATCGTCGTGGAGATCTCTTCGTCGTAGAAGTCGGCGACCGTGTTGAGCATGTCCTGCAGCGCGCCGGTCGACTCGCCGACCTCCGCCATCTTCACCGCGACTTCCGGAAACACTTTGCGCGCCTCGAGCGCGGCGGCGAACGACTCGCCCTCGCGGACCCGGCCGCTGACCACGTCGAGCTGCTGCGCCATGTACTGGTTGCCGATCGAGCGCGCCGCGATGTCGAGGGCGTTCACCAGCGGAAGGCCGCCGCCGAGCAGCGTCGCCAGCGTGCGCGACATCTGCGAGGTCGAAAACTTGCGCGCAACCTGGCCGAGCATCGGCAGCCCGAGCAGCAGGTGGTCGAAGCGCGCCTTCTGGCCCGGCTGGCGGATCCAGCTGAGGACCACCGCGACGGCGACGACAATCACGAGGAGAATCAGCAGAAACTGCGCCCGCAGGACGTCGGAGACACGGACGATGATCCGGGTGATCAGCGGCAGCTCGGCGCCGAAGCTCGCGTAGAAGTCCGAGAACGCCGGCACCACCTTCAGCACGATCACCGTCACCAGCCCCACGGCGAGCGTGATCAGGATCGCCGGGTAGACGAGCGCCGAGATCGTCTTGCTCTTCACCGTCTGGATGATCTTCGTGTATTCGACGTAGCGTCTGAGGACCGCGTCCAGGTTGCCGCTCCGCTCGCCGGCGAGGAGCGACGCGGTGTAGACGCTCGGGAAGAGGTCGCCGTGCATGCCGAACGCGTCGGACAGCGCTGTGCCGGATCGGACTTTCTCGTGGATGTCGTCGAGGACCGATCGGAAGGTTGGCGAGGTGACGCGGCGCTTCAACAGGTCGAGCGACTGGACCAGCGGCATCCCGGCCTTCAGCAGCGTCGCCAGTTCCTGGTTGAAGACCAGGAACTCGCGGGTCGCGATGCCCTTGCGCTGCGGCAGATGCAGCGACACGCCGGCAATCGCGTGCTTGGGCTGCAACGAGAGGACATAGAGTCCCTTCTCTTCCAGTTCGTGACGCAGGCGCGACTCGCTCTCGGCGGCGTACACGCCTTCGACAATCTCCCCGTTCGGTGACGCGAGACGGCAGCGAAACTCCATCGGAACTGCCAATGATTGTATCAACTTATGGTGCGTTGCTCGTGAACGTTAAGACCGTGCACGGACGCGAAAGGGCGGGCGGATTTGCGCGGTTTGGCTAGCGACCCGCGAGCCGCAGGATCCGCGCGACGTAGTCCTGTGTCTCGCGGTACGGCGGAATGCCGTTGAACCGCTCGACAGCCGCTTCTCCGGCGTTGTAGGCCGCGAGCGCCAACGCGACCGGCAAGCGCTGCAGCAGCGACTTCAGGTACTTCACGCCGCCCTCGATATTGGCGGCCGGATCATACGGATCGGCCACCGCATACTGCTTCGCGGTGGCCGGCATCAGCTGCATCAGCCCCATCGCGCCCTTCGGCGACCGCGCGCGTTCGTGATACGCCGACTCCACCTGAATCAGCGCGCGCACGAGGTTCGCCGGCACGTCCTGCTCCGCCGAAACCTTGTCGATGATCTCGCCGTATTTCACCGCCGGAAGCGGCACCGCCGCGACAACGACCGGTTTGTCCTCTTCCGGCTCGGGGTACGGCACCTCGTCCGGCACGATGCGATCGATGATCGACGGCTCGCACACGATCTCTCCGCCGCTCCGCAACGTGAGAATCAGCTTCCCGTCGTCGGCCGGGTCGACCATGTGCTCCTTGATCGACAGCGTCCGGCCCGTGCTGAAGAAGACGATTTCCGCTCGCGCGTCGCTGACGCTCAGCGCGAGCAGCAATCCAGTCAAGGATACAAACGAAAGAACAGAGGACGCAGAGGGCAGCATGCGTACCGACGCATGGCCGGCACACGCAGCGCGCCGCCGTGCTCCGCGGTTCATTCCGACGGGTCCCGTGTCCTTCATCCGCAACCGGTCCTCAGCGTCCTTCCGGTACGTCTTGCTCCGCGGCCTTTCTGCTTTCCCCTTGTGCCCTTGTCTCTAACGCGGATCCACGAAGGCGTGGAACACGCGGATCCCGAGTTCCCGTGGATCCTTGCTGCCGACGTTGATCACCGCCGGCACATAAGTCTTGTCCACCGAGATGACGATTTCCGCAACGTCCGCCGACCCGAGCTGAGCCGCTTTCAGCGGGATCTTCCGCAGCTGCGGCTCCTTCGGTTCGAGCGTGAACTGATCCACGGGCTGCCCGCCCAGGCTCACCTGCACTTGCTGTGCCTCGTTGAACGCGCTGCCAGGATTATCGACGTCCAGATAGAACAAACAGTCTTTTTTCGGGTTCTTGAACGACAGCGTCGCTTCCTTCTTCGTCCACTGCCACTCCACCGTCGAGTTATGTTCTGCGACTTCCGCGGGGTGCCAGCCGTCCTTGAAGACGGTGAACACGTTCTCGGTCTGGGGCTGCAGCTGGATCCGCGCGACTTTGTAGGCCTTCTGGCCGGCGTCCTGTCCGGCGAGCGGCAGCCGCTTCTGGTTGATTGTTGAATGCAGACCGATCTGAATCGACGCCTCGCCGACGTATGGATAGATGGGGATGAACTCCGTCCTCGTGTATTCGATCGTCTGGCCTGGCTTCCATTGCTTGGTCGGCACCGGCGGGTTGTGGTCGAAGGCGAAGATCAGCTCCTCGTCGGCGTCCACAACATGCACCATCACGCGGTAGTCTTCCGCGAAATGCGCGTCGTTGGCGACGACGAATTTGTAATGAATGTCGAGCGGGCTGCCGAGCGGCGCCTTGTCGTGGTTCAGCGTCAGGCTGGGCGTAGCCACTGGCGGCGCCGGGGTCTCCTTCTTCCGGCATCCGGCCATGACGCCTGTCAGTACTGCGAGCGCGGCCAGACCCATACCGACCGTTCGGACCCGAGGACACAAAATCATAGACAACGTAAGCGCTGTTGAGGTCGAAGCTATGGTGAAGGATGCGAGGCGCAATTATAGCGTTCTTGCCGCATCTGACGCAATCTGTTAGATTTGCGCCCTTCCCGCGGTTGCGCTTCATGTGTCGGCCGGGACAGGGACACACCTTATTACTATGAGCCAGGAAGCACTCGGCCTCGTCGAAACCCGGGGCCTGATCGGGAGCGTCGAGGCGGCGGACGCGATGGTGAAAGCCGCCAACGTCACCTTGATCGGCAAGGAATACATCGGCGCCGGCTACGTCACCGTCATGGTGCGGGGCGACGTCGGCGCGGTCAAGGCCGCGACTGACGCCGGCGCTGCTGCTGCGCGGCGCGTCGGCGAGCTCGTTTCGGTCCACGTGATCCCGCGGCCTCATGGCGAGGTCGAACGGATTCTCCCGAAAGGCACCTAGCACTCTCCGCTGCATGCGTCAGCACTGATGGCCGAAGCGGCAACCTCCCCTCAAACCGACCGCGACCTCGCCTCGATCGCCGAGGCCCGCGCGCTCGCGCGCCGCGCGAAGCAGGCCTGGCTGCAGCTGGCCGAGTTCAGCCAGGAGCGAATCGACGCGATCGTCGACGCGATGGCCGCGTCGGCGACCTCCCAGGCAGAGGCGTTTGCGCGCCTCGCTGTCGAAGAAACCGGCTACGGGGTCGTCGAAGACAAGATCCAGAAGAATCTCTTCAGCTCGCAGAAGGTTTACGACTTCATCCGCCCGATGAAGACCGTCGGCGTGATCGCGCGCTACGACGATCGAAAGGTCGTCGAGATCGCCGAGCCGTTCGGCGTGGTCGCCGCCATCATCCCGACCACCAACCCGACGTCGACAGCGATTTACAAGATCCTGATCGCGCTGAAGGCGCGTTGCACGATCGTGATCAGCCCGCACCCGCAGGCCGTGCGGTGCATCACCCGTGTCGCCGAGGTGATGGAGGAGGCGGCGCGCCGCGCAGGAGCGCCGGCCGGGTCGATCAACTGGATGACCACGGTGACGCTCGAGGGCACGCAAGAGCTGATGAAACAGCGCGATGTCGCCGTCATCCTCGCCACCGGCGGCATGGGCCTGGTCCGCGCGGCTTACAGCGCCGGCAAGCCCGCGTACGGTGTCGGCCCCGGCAACGCGCCGGCGTTCATCGAGCGGACCGCCGACATCAGGAAGGCGGTTCACGACATCATCACCGGCAAGACGTTCGACAACGGCGTGCTCTGCTCGTCTGAGAACTCAGTGGTCGTCGACGCGCCGGTTGCAGACGCCGTGAAGCGGGAGTTCGAGGCGCAGGGCGGCTATTTCATGCACAGCGCGCAGATGGACGCGCTGGCCAGGATGCTCGTGACGCCACAGCGGTTGCCGAATCCCGCGCTGGTCGGAAAGACGGCGGTGTTCATCGCGGAGAAATGCGGGATCGCCGTCCCGGCGGAAACACGGGTGCTTCTCGCGCCGCTGGACGGTGTCGGCCGCGACTATCCGCTGTCGATCGAAAAGCTCTGCCCGGTTCTCTCGTATTACGTCGTCAAGGACTGGCAGGAGGGCTGCGAGCGCTGCAAGCAGATTCTGCGGTACGGCGGCATGGGCCACACGATGGCCATCCACTCGCAGAACGAGCAGGTCATCCTCGAATTCGGACTCCACAAGCCGGCATTCCGGATCGTCGTCAACACCCCGACGACGCACGGGTCGGTTGGTCTGTCGACGGGCCTGGATCCAGCGATGACGCTGGGCTGCGGCGGCTACGGCGGAAACATCACGTCGGACAACATCTCGCCGCGCCATCTCCTGAACATCAAACGACTGGCCTACGAGGTGGCGCCAACCGTCAGCCGCTGGGACCGGATGGGATCGGCAAACCGGGTGGCGGCATCCACACCGCCGACTGGGAGCGTGCGGCTGCCGTCCGCACCTCCGCGTCCACCTGCGCCCGTCGGGATCAGCGCCGACGCGCTCTCGCGTCGAATCGACGCGTTCCTCGGTACACGCGGCTTCCGACCGTCACCTGGCGATCACGAGGCGTTTACCAGGTCGTCACCAGGTGATCGCGCGGAGAGTTCGGCGGCGGGGAGATCTGTGCCGCCGGTCGCCGACCAGACGCCACTCGATTTCGTCTGTGAGGAAGACGTCCGGCGCGCGATTCAGGCTGGAAGGAAGTTGCTGCTCTCCGAGCGGGCGATCGTGACGCCAGCGGCGCGTGACCTTGGTGAGCAACATCGTGTATTTTCGATCACTTCTTGGCAACGGTGAGGCTGCTATTGCTGAGCGGGCTGGACTTATTGTTGACCGACCCTGAGGGGTTTGTTAGACTGCCTCAACCATGGTGCGGGGGCCCCCCAGCCCTCCCCGCGTGAAGAACACGGAGCCCCCGCGGTGGGGGCGACTTACGATGCGAACGGCGGCAGGACGTCTGTTGCCGGTCGATATCGCGGAGCGCCCGGATGATGGGAATTCGCAGGCAGCGCCACGTTCTCCTTTTATCGGCCCTGGTTCCACTCGTCGCCGCCTGCGGTTCAAGTCTCAAATCCAAAGCGCCCGCTGTTACACCGAAGCAAACTGCCGTTCAGACTCGCGCTGACGCCGTTCCGGCGACGCCGGTCGCGCCGGCGGCCATCGAAGACCCTGTCCTCACGCTCATCGCGACGTCGGATCGTCACTTCAAGGCGGGCCAGCGGGAGCTCGAGCAGGGGCACGTCGAGGCTGCAAAACAGGAATTCAACCGCGCGGTAGACGTGCTCCTCGAGTCGCCGTACGGCGCGCGCACCGAGCCGCGCATCCGCGAGCATTTCGACCGCCTCGTCGACCGGATCAGCGCCTACGAAGTGCGGGCGCTCGCAACCGGCGACGGGTTTACGGAAAAAAAATACGAGCCGGCCACCATCGACGAGCTGCTCGCGCTGTCGACGACCATCGGAACGCCGTCGGCCACGCCTGAACTCAAGGACGCGGTGCAGTCCGATCTCCAGAACGCGAACCACGACATCCCGATTCCGCTCAACCAGCGGGTGCTCTCCTACATCGAGTTGTTTCAGGGCCGGCTCCACGAGTTCATCGAGGAAGGCATGCGGCGCGGCAGCAAGTACCTGCCGATGATCCAGAACGTCTTCCGCGCCGAAGGATTGCCGCTCGACCTGGCGTATGTGCCGCTGGTGGAAAGCGCGTTCAAGCCGAACGCGCTGTCGCGCGCCAAGGCCAAGGGCGTCTGGCAGTTCATGACCGGCACCGCGGCCGAAAACGGCCTGCACCGCGACTGGTATATCGACGAGCGCTCCGATCCCGAGAAGGCGACGGTCGCGGCGGCGAAATACCTGCACACGCTCAGCAACATCTTCGACGGCGACTGGCACCTGGCGCTTGCGTCGTACAACGGCGGGCCGGGACGCTTGCAGCGCGCGATGAAAGTCGCGCGCGCCGACGACTTCTGGAAGCTGGCCGAGAAGCCGAAAGTGCTCCCCCGCGAGACGCGCGAGTACGTGCCGATGATCCTCGCTGCGATCGTCATCGCGCGGAACCCGGCACAGTACGGATTCGACTTCCAGCCGGAATCGCCGCACACATATGAGACGGTCACGCTGCCCCGTCCGGTCGATCTCCGCCGCGTGGCCGAATGGGCCGACGCGCCGGTGGACGAGATTCAGGCGCTCAATCCCGAGCTTCGCCGCTGGACCACTCCCGTCAAGTCGACCAACTACGAGCTGAAGGTCCCGGTCGGGACCGCGGGTATCGTCCAGGCGAGACTGGCGGACGCGCCGCCAATCGATCTCGCGTCGCTGAAGTACTACACGGTGAAGCGCGGCGATACGCTCCTGCTCATCGCGCGCAAGCTGCACGTCAGCAAGGGCGACCTGGCCGAGGCGAACGATCTCCCCGTCACCACGCGCGTGACCGCCGGCCAGAAGTTGATCGTACCTGCCGAGGCAACCGTGCTGATGGCCGCGAATGCCGATCGTCCAGTACCGGCGACCGAGGCACGGAAGACAGTGGCCGAAGCCGGACAGCTCGCACAGGCCTCCGAGACTTCGAACCTCGTGAGGGTCAGCTACGAAGTCAAGCGCGGGGACACGCTCGCATCGATCGCCCGCGTGTACAGGACGAGCATCGCATCGCTGAAGACCTGGAATCCGCGTCTCGCCAGCGGTCAGCTCACAGCCGGGCAGCATCTGACCGTCTACGTCGCGAATTAAGAGCGCGTTTCACAATCGACGTAGGGCCTGAGCACCCGACCCGTTCCCATGCGGTCCGGCTGTAGGATTGATACGTCATGACCCGCGCGGCCGGCGTTCTTTTCGCCGCGTTCGTCCTCGCGCAACCTCCCCGCGATCGTCCCGCCACGCAGACCGAACCGACAGCCAGCGGCGTGATTCGCGGCCGCGTGCTCACGGCGGCGACCCGCGATCCGATTCGTAACGCGCGCGTCGCGGCCACCAGCGAACGCGAATGGCCCGCGGTGGTGACGGACAGCGAAGGCCGCTTCGTTGTCGCCGGCCTCCCTCCTGGAGAGTTCCACGTCGCTGCGACAAAGGCAGGTTTCGCTGAAGCGGCCGCCGGCGCAGGTGCGCCGGGCGCGCCAGGACGGCCGATTGCCGTCGCGGCCGGCCAGGTCGTCGATGACGTGACCATCGAATTGGCCAGGGGCGCCGCCGTCTCGGGCGTCGTCGTAGACGCCGCGGGCGAGCCGGTCGCCGGCGCATTCGTGATGGTCGAGCGCGCAGGCCAATCAGGCGCCGCCGCTGCACCGGCGACCCGCGTCAGCCCCACTGACGACCTCGGACAGTACCGCATCGGCAGCCTTCCGGAAGGTCGCGTGCTCGTCAGCGTGTCCGCGAACCCGAACGACGTGGTGCTGACGCCGAATGGCAGCATCGCGTTGAACGCCCCCGGCAATCTCAGAGATCGCATCTTTTACCCGGGCGGCGCGAAAGCGAGCCAGGGCGAGCCCATCGCGCTGCAGCCCGGAGACGACAAGCGCGGCGTGGACTTCGCTGTTCCTGCTAGACAAAGAGTCGGCCCGCAGGTGGAGCCGATGACGCAGGACCGCCCGGTAATCGCCGGACGCGTCCTCACCAGCGATGGCCGCCCGATTCCGGGCGCGCAGGTGGCGGTCGTCCCGACGGCCACTGGCTTCAACCATGCGCGTTTCGCGATCACCGATCGCAACGGCGCGTATCAATTCACGCTGACGCAGGATGACAGGGCGACGGTCAGGATTTCGGCGCGGCGGGACGGGTACCTGCCGGCGACGTTCGGGCAGCGCGGGCCAACCGATCCCGGCGACGAGATCGCCATTGCGCCGCACGAGTCGAGAACGAACCTCGACGTGACCTTGCTCCGCCCGGCCGCCATCACCGGTACGCTATTCGACGAGAACGGCGATCCGATTGAGGGGGCGATCGCAGGCGCCTTCACCCTGCAGACCGTAGATGGCCAGCGAAAGCTGGTGTTCGCGCGCAACGCGCCGGGCCGGACCGACGACCTCGGGCACTTTCGGATCGCGGGGCTGGCGCCCGGCGAGTACATGCTCGCCGCGTTCGTTGGTCAGATCATCGGCACCCTGCCGTCGGTCGGGCTCCCGGGATACACGACGACCTTTTTCCCTGGAACCATCGACGCCCGCGAGAGTCAGCCGGTGGCGGTGAGCGCCGGTCAAGACCTGTCGGGCATTGATTTGTCGCTCGTTCGCGTCAGGACGGCCCGGGTGTCGGGACAGGCATTCGACGCCAGCGGCGAGCCGATCACCGGCGGCATCGTGATGATGCCGAGCCGCCGATCGGGCGCGATTCTACCGATGATCGGCGCCCGGATCGAACGCGACGGCCGCTTCGAGTTCACCAATGTGGCGCCCGGGGAATATGTCCTCCAGGCGTCGCGGCACCGCCAGGGCGACTGGAACGAGGGCGAATCGGCAATGCAGTTCGTGACGGTGACCGGCAGCGACGTCTCCGACCTCGAGCTGCGGACGTCGGCCGGCAGCACGGTCCAGGGCCGGATCGTCAGCGACGATCGTCCCGTGACGCCGGGCCAGGTCGAACTCGTGGCGCAGCCGGTCGATCCCGATTTGTCGCCAGTCTTTGCCGGTCCGTCCGCGCGCGCGCTGATTGGAGCCGACCAGCACTTCGAGCTACGCGGACTGCGCGGGCCGCGCCGTCTTCGCGTCACGCGGCTGCCGCCGGGCCTCGGGCTCGAGTCGATTCGCATCAACGGCGCGGACGCGACCGACGCGGTGCTGCCGCTGGGGCGGGCGGATCAATCGCTGGACGATGTCGAGGTGCTGCTCACGACGCACGTCACCGCGCTGAGCGGTGTCGTCGGCGACGGCCACGGCCACGTTGTCGACGGCGCCGCCGTCGTCGTCTTCCCCGCCGACGTGGAACGACGTTATGCGGGGTCTCGCTTCGTCGCCAGCGCGTCAGCCGATCCCCGGGGCCGATATCATTTCGAGGCGTTGCCGCCGGCCGATTACTACGTGGCTGCGATCGATCGCAGCCGTGTCAACCCGGGTCGGGAACTCGGCGATCCGGACTTCCTGGAATCGCTCGTGCCGGGCGCGGCGCGGATCCTGCTGGGCGACGCCGGTCAGATGACCGTGCCGATCACCGTGACCGGGCGGTGACGTAATGCGCCGGGCCGCCGCGTTGACGTGCGCGTTGCTCTTCGCCGCGACAGCCTTGCAGGGGCAGGCGCCGGCGCCCGGCGGACTCGCCGTGTACGGCTGCGTGGTCGCAGACGACACCGGGCAGCCGCTTCGCAACGCGCGGATTGCCTGGGAGTCGGCCGCCGGCGTGGATCCGGTGATCGCCGACGCGGAAGGCCGCTTCGCGATCGCGATTCCGAGCCGGTCGCACCGGCTGACGATCTCCAAGACTGGATATGCGACTGCGACATCCGAGACCGCACCCGTTGACGGCGTCGAGATCCGGCTGCCGCGCGGCGGCGTGATCACCGGACGCGTCACCGACGAGCGCGGCACGCCGCTGCCCATGGCTTCTGTCGCCGCGGATCTCTTCGTTCGCGAGGCAGGCCATGTCGCCCTCCGGCGTGCGGCGGCGGTTGAAGCGGACGACCGCGGCGAGTACCGGGTCTACGGACTGGCGGCGGCGGACTATGCCGTGTCGATCGGCGGTTCCCGCGGCAGCGGCGGAGCGGTCGGTCAGCCGACGTACTACCCTGGCGTATCGTTCCCGTTGCAGGCGCAGCCGATTCATGTCGCCGCCGGGGACGAAGTGGGCGGCGTCGACCTGATCCTGAAGTTCATTCAGCCGCCCGTGCGCAATGCGTCCGGACTCATCGTGTCGAACGTGGACGCGGGTGCGAACGTCGCGCCTCCGGCATCCGAGGCGGGACCACCCGGAACGGTCCGCGGTCGCGTGATCGGACCGGATGGGCTCCCCATGCCGCACGCGCGCGTGCAACTCGAGTCGAGCGACCGTCTCTTTTCACCAGCCTCGGCGCAGGCGGACGAAGACGGCTGGTATGCCTTTCACGACGTCCCGCCGGGCAGATATCTCCTCGGCTCGGACATGCCCGGGTACCGCCGGTCGGTTCCCGGCCAGCGAACTCCCTGGGAGCGCGGCGACCTCGTGACGATGGGTGCGGATCGTGCGGAGGTTCGCGTCAATCTCGCATTGCGGCGCGGCAGCGCGATCGAGGGCCGGGTCATCGACGAGTACGGCGATCCGGTCGAGAACGTCGCGGTCTCAGCATCGGTGATCCGCATCGTCGCGGGACGGCCGCAGCTCGTCTCGGCGCCACGCACGGCGATTCGAGCAGGCACTCGCACCGACGATCGTGGCCGCTATCGGATCTTCGCCCTCGCTCCCGGCGAATACATCGTGTCGGCAACGGTCGGCCAGCAGGACGTCGACAGGCCGACGATCGATCTTCCGGGTTACACACGCAGCTACTACCCCGCGACGCTCACACCGACCGAGGCGGCGCGCGTCGAGGTCCGCGACGGTGAGGATCGGCTGAACGTGGACATCACGCTGGTGAAGGGCGGGACGTCACGCGTCGCGGGTCGCGTCATGGGTGCGGACGGCGAGCACGCGTTCGCGACCGTGTCGCTCGCACCAAGCTACCGTTCCGGCAGCGTCGCCGTGGGCGTGCGCTCGATGAAGGCCGATGGCGTCTTCGCGTTCACCGACGTGCCGCCAGGCGAATACGTCCTCCAGGCGGCGAAGTCCCGGGTGAATCCGTCGACAGAGGGCGAGTTCACGGCGAGGTTCGTCACCGTCAGCCGTGCTGACGTCAGCGACGTCGTGCTGGCGATGTCCGCGGGCTCGACGATTTCCGGCCGGATCGTGTTCGAGGACGCGGACGCGCCGTCGACAACCGACGCGTTCGAGCTGGCGCCGGTCGCGAGCGATCCGGACTCCGTCTCGCTCGGCAGCGATCCGGTCGCGCGCGCCGATGTCCGTGAGGACTGGACGTTCGAGATGCGCGGCATTGCCGGACCGCGGCGCCTGCAAGTCGTCCACGCGCCCGATGGCTGGATGGTGAAGTCGATTCTCGCCTCGGGACTCGATGTCACCGATCGGCCGCTGGCGTTCGGCACGCCGGATCAGTCGCTCACCGATGTCATCGTCCTGATGACGAGCCGTGTGACCGACCTCAGCGGTGCCGTCACCGACGACAGCGGTGCCGCCTACGACGACTCGGCGATCGTCACCTTCGCCTGCGATCGCGAGCTTCGCTACGCCGGCTCGCGGTTCGTCTCGTGGGTCGATGCGTCACGCGACGCGACGTTCGCGATGCGCGGCCTCGCGCCGACGGATTACTATGTCGCCGCCGTGGACAAGCGGCGTTACGCCGACGTGCGCGGAGAGGTCGAAAACCCGGAGTTCCTCGAATCGCTGGTTGCGGGAGCAACGCGCGTGACGCTTGGCGAGGGGCAGCGCGTCTCGCTCACGCTCAAGATGCTGCGTTAGGTCGCGTAGGCCGCGTAGGCCAGGTGGGCCAGGTAAGTCGGACCTACAAAATCCGACGCACCTGACCCTCCCGACCTACCTGACCCACCCGACCCACCCGACCTACCCGACCTACCCGACCTACCCGACCTGTACTGACCGCGCCTGCCCGTCCTCGTTCTTCTGGGTCCTGGCCCGCAGCCCCTTGATGCCCTTCTGGATCCGCTCGGCGAGCTCGCGCTCGTGCTGCAAGGTCCGGAGCACGTTGCGGGCTTCCTGCAGCATGAACTCGAGCTGCGCGACTTTCTCGGCGACGTGATCGACGACCGCCTTCTGCTCGCCGAGCGTCTCGAGGTTGATGCGCACATCGTCGAGCACGTGGACGATGGCGTTGGTCTTCGTCTGCACCTCGTCGACCATCCTGCGGCGCGCGTCGATGTGCGCGATCCGATCGTCGGTGTCGGCGATGCGTGACAGCAGGACCTCGACCTGGCTCTTGAGCGCGGCGACCTCGCCGCGGTGTTCGGCGACGTAGGCCAGATCCGCCTTGCTGCGGGCGCTGATCTGATGGACTTTGTCGACCTCCGCCTTCACCGCGCTCACCAGCTGCTCGCGGTTGGCGATCGCGGTGATGTTCCTGTCGAGGTCGGTCGTGATCTGCTTGATCTCGGCGAGGCGCGATTCGACTGCCGAGAGCTTTTTCTCGCCGAAGGCGACCTGCGAACGGCGCGCCTCGAGCTGTTTGAAGATGTTCTCGGCGCGGGCCAGCTGATCTTCCGACGCCTGAAGCTGGCTGACCGCGTCGCGCTGGCGGCACTGCACACGATCGAGCTCGCCGACGAGCTCGTCTTTCACTTTCGCCGAGCGCGAGAGCTCTTCAGCGAGCGTCTGCATCTGGCGCGACCGCTCGGCGACCTCGGTTGCGACCGCCTGACTCGCGGCAACCAGCTCGACGTATCGCTTCTGCTGCTCGATGACAGCAGCCTCGGTGAACTGCGTGCCGTCGAGACGCTGCTCGGCCGCCCCAATCTCGTGCTGCAACTGCGCCACCTGCTCCACGAGTGGCAGCAGCGACGTCTGCAGCGCGCGAACGGCGTCGAGCTTGTGCTGCGCGTCCACCATCTGCTCGGCGAGGCCGTCGACCGACGCCTTCAGCGTTTCGAGCTCGGTGCGTCGTGCCAGCTGCTCGCTCAGTTTCTGATCGACGTCGGCGCTGACGGCGTTCAGCCCGTTCAGGCGCGCCTCGAGCTTCTCGACGAACGGCATGCGCTCGCTCACGCGCGAGATCTGCTCGTCGAGCGCGGCGACCGATTCGCGCAGCCGCGTCGCCTTCTGTGCGCCGTCGTCGACCAGCTTCATCTTGTCCAGGACTGCCTCCATCCTGGCTTCGAGCTCCGGCGCCTGCGCCGAGAAGGCCGTCATCCGCTCGCCGAACGCCTCGAGGCGCCCGCGGTCGCCGCTCAGCCTGTCGCCGAGTGCCGCTGCTTCTGCGTGGGCGGCGTAGAAGTCCTGGATGTCCTTGCGCAGCGCGTCGAGATCCTGACGGCTCTGTTGCAGCGCATCCATCTGCCATGTCGTCTTCTTCGCGAGATCGTCCACCTGGGAGAGGCGCTCGTGCAGCGATTCGAGCGCGAGCTGTTTCTGGGCGAGCTCGTCGGCCTCGACCAGGAGCGATTCGAAGCGCTTGGTCAGGCCGTCGACTTTCTGTGACAGCTCGTCCAGGTGAAGGTCCTTGGACGCGAGCGCTTCCATTCGTGACTCGGCGTCGCCGACGCCCGCGTGGAGCGTGCGCAACCGCTCGTCGAAGGCGTCGAACTCGTTCTTCTTCACAGCCAGCGTATCGACGTGGTCGCGGACGGCGTCGAGCAGTGACGTGGCGTCCTGCTTCAGCCTGGCGGTCTCGCGCTCGGCGTCCTGCCGGAGCCTGGTCGCAGTCTCGAGCTGCGCGTCAGCGTCGGCGGCAAGCTTTTCGGTGCGGGCGATGGTGTCGTCGGCGCGCGCCACCTGCTTCATGCCTTCGTTGAGCTTCGCGATCTGCTGGTCCATCGCCCAGACCATCTCGGTTACGCGGTTCGCCTGGACGACCGCGTGCTCGACGGCCTGCTGCTGCGATTCCAGCGCCTTGGCCTTGTGCGAGACATGCTCGGCCAGCGCGTTCAGCGTGGTCAGCCGCTCTTCGGTGCCTTGGCTCAACTCGTGGAGCCGCGCCAGCGGACCAAGCTTCCCCTCCATTTCCGTGACCATGGCCATCGCCGCGGTCGTGTCTTCGCGCGCCTGGCGCGAGGTGTCGGAGATCGTCGCGTAGTCCACCGTCAGCGCCGCCGCGGTCTTCTGGATCTGCTCGAGATCATCCCTGAGTGCGGCCGACTGGTCGATCGACTCCTTGACCTCGGTGTCCGTTTTCTGCAGCTGCGTGCGGAGCTCGTCGAGCGCGGCACGCTCTCCTTTCAACGTCTCGAGTGCCGTCTGCGTGGCGAGCACCTGAAACGACAGCTGTTGCACGGCGTCACGATGCTTCTGCAGCTCGCCGTCCGGTCCGAGCGCCGTCTGCGTCGTCTGCTCGGCCTGCAGCGCTGACTCCTTGAGCGCTCGAATCCGTTCGTCGATCGCGTCGAGCTCCCGGGTCCGCTCGTCGAGCGATTCGAGACGTTTGGCGATCTCGTCGAGCCGCGCGGTGACGGCGCCGGCCTTCTCGGAGACCTGCTCGAGCGACTTGCCGAGCGGAGTCAGCTTCGCGCTGCGGGTGGTCAGCGCGGTGAGCATCGCGCTGATGGCGCTGCGTTCTTCGCGCGCGGTCGCGATGAGCGTCTCGAGCTCGTCGGTCTGCTGCTGCGCCAGCTTGCCCTTCGTGCCGGTGATTGTCTTGAAGGCGTCCAACATGTGGTTCTTCTCTCCGGTGGTGTTATCGGCGCAACTTCCGGAAGGGTGAGTATCTGCACGCGCGTGCGCGGGCCTGCATCGCAGGATCTGCCACGTCGTTGTGGTGCGCTCGCGCTAAGTCGTTGAAAACACGATCGGCGGTTGCTCGCCCGTCGTTTGCAGTCCGCCTCGGCATGCTTGCCAGTCTGCGCACCGCTGCCGTGTTTGGCATCGATGCCTGCCCCGTTCACGTCGAAGTGGACGTGTCGTTCGGCCTGCCCAATTTCGTGATGGTCGGCCTGCCGGACACGACGATTCGGGAGAGCCGTGAGCGCGTCCGGCTCGCGATCCGCAACTCGGGTTTCGAATACCCGCCGCATCGGATCACGGTCAACCTGTCGCCCGCGGACGTGCCCAAGGCCGGCACGGCGTTCGATCTGCCCATCGCGCTCGGAATCCTGGCGGCGACGGGCGTCGTCGAACAGCGCCACATTGCCGATCGCGTGCTCGTCGGCGAGCTGTCGCTCGACGGCGGGATTCAGCCGACGCGCGGTGTGCTTCCGATCGCAGCCGCTGCGCGCCGCGACGGCCTGGCGGGCCTGCTGCTGCCGTCCGCCAACGCCGGCGAGGCCGCGATCGTCACGGACCTCGATCTGATCGCGGTGTCCTCGCTCGCCGATGCAGTCCGCGCGCTGAACGATCCGGCGGGCTATCGCGCGTCACTTGTTTCCGTGCCTTCCGCCCATTCTTCGCCGCTTCGAGCCGTCCCTTCGCACCCATCGGTCCCATCCGTCGCCTCCTCATCCTTCCCATCCCTCCCATGCTTCCCATCCCTCCTATCCTTCCCATCTTTCCCATCCCTCCTATCCTTCCCATCCCTCCTATCTGTCCCACCCGACCTCAGTGACGTCCGCGGCCAGTTGCTCGCGCGTCGCGCGCTCGAGATCGCCGCGTCCGGCAGCCACAATCTCCTGCTCGTCGGGCCGCCTGGCGGCGGCAAGACGATGATGGCCCGGCGGCTGCCCGGGATCCTTCCGCCGCTCACCTTCGACGAAGCGCTCGAGGTGACGTCGGTGCATTCGGTGGCCGGCCTTCTGCCGCCGAACGCCGGCCTGCAGACGACCAGACCGTTCCGTGCGCCGCATCACACGATCTCGAACGCCGCGCTCATCGGCGGCGGCCCGCAGCCGCGGCCTGGCGAGGTGAGCCTTGCCCACCACGGCGTCCTGTTCCTCGACGAGATGCTCGAGTTCAACCGGCATGTGCTCGAAGTGCTGCGGCAGCCGCTCGAGGAGGGCCGGGTCACCATCGCCCGCGCGGCGCGGACCGCCGCCTTTCCGGCGCGGTTCATGCTCGTCGGCGCCATGAATCCGTGCCCGTGCGGGTACGCCGGCGACGCCACGCGCGAATGCCGCTGCACGCCGATGCAGCTCGCGCGCTACCGCGATCGCCTGTCGGGACCGCTGCGCGATCGCCTCGATCTCACCGTCGAGGTGCCGGCGCTGCCGATCGACGCGCTCGGCGACCCGGCGCCGGCCGAGTCGTCCGCCGCGGTTCGCGCCCGCGTCGTCGCCGCGCGCTCACGACAGGCCGATCGGTACGCGCGCTACCACATCGGCACGAACGCGGAGCTGACGACGCCGCTGATGGCGCGTTATTGCGCGGTCGATCAGGCTGGGATGTCGATCTTGAGAGCGGCAGTACGAAAGCTGTCGCTGAGCGCGCGCGGTTACGATCGCGTGCGCAAGGTGGCGCGCACGATCGCCGATCTCGCGAACGAGGAGCGCATCCGCGCCGAGCATGTGGCCGAGGCGCTTCAGTTCCGCAGCGGGTAACGGATCGCTCGGCTGAAGCCTGCGCGCTGCGCCGGCTGAAGCCTCCGGAGCGCATCCCTCGGCTGAACCGGGCTGGTCGCCGAATTCCTGCAAGCGCGTCCGTCGAATGAGGTATAACGCGAACCCGCGCCCCGCGAGAACAGCACGGAGGATTCCATGAAGATTGCCGCAGCGTTTCCGGGCGATCTCGATCTGCATGGCACGACGGATCTGGACGTGGCCAAGGCGATCGAGGCCGACACGCCGTTTCCCGATCGGCCGGGCAACACGATCGAGCTCGGTCATATCGGCTTTGCGACCAAGGGCGGCACGCCCGTGACGTTCGATGCACTCGGGACCACCGTGAGCGCGGAGTTCTCCGCCGGCGTGGCCGCGTCGCTCGGCGTGTTCCCCGATCACGCCGCGGCGATCGGCGCATTGAACCTTGGTGAGACGCCCGGCCTCGATCTGTCCGTCCCGGCAAGCCCCGACACGCGGTTCGCGCTGCTGTCCAGCTCGTACACGGCGAGCGGGAGCGTGAACGGCCGGCATCCGATCGGCGCGGTCGGCTCGCTGACCTTCACCGGGTCGGGCGCGAGCAACGGTGCGATCGCGGTGCTGCATCGCTTTCTGAAGTCGGACGGCGCCCGGACGGTTCTCGAGCAGACGATCGCGAGCTGGGCACTGCCCCGCCACATCACGACGGCGACCGATCTCGGCGTCGGCACCTGGCTCGTCGCAGAGGTGGATGGCACGCTCGCGTTGAACGTCGCGGCGGCGCTCGGCTACAACTTGGATTTCGTCCGCACGGTGCGGGCGGGCACGCTCGCCGGCGACGTCGGCTTGAAGGTGGACGCAGCCGTCAGCGCGACCTTCGGGCTGGACGTGAGCGGCCGTTACGTCGTCGTCGTCGGACGCGAAACCTCCGACGAACGTGTGCGCGTGCAGATGTTCAAGCTCGCGCGCAAGGGGCTCAGTTTCGGCCTGAACCTCCGGGTCGGCGTCATCGGCGTCGAGAACGTCGCGCCCGACAAGATCGACGATTTCATCGCCGCCGTGTTCGGCGTCCACGGCGCCCAGATCGTCTCGGCGCTGAAGCGCCTCGACAGCTGGACCGACCCGACGAAGAGCGTTGGCGAAATCGTCGCCGGCCTCGCCAACGAGAAGGCGCAGGACCTGTTCAAGGATCTCACCGGCAAGGACTTCAGACAGGAATTCGACGCGGTGCGCGGCAGGATCCTGAACGCGGTCCAGCAATGGGAAAACCTCGGGCCGCGGGTCTCGGCGGAGCTGTGGAAATTGATCGGCCGACGCCTCTCCGATCAGGAAATGCAGGTGTTGAACGACAGCCTGACGCTGCTCTCGGCGACCGACGACGGCGCGTTGCAGACGGCGTACGAGTCGCTGTTGCGCGACGCCGGGTTCACGACTTCCCCGCTCGCGCTGCTGCTGAATGCCGCTGCCGATCAGGGGTTGCTCGCGCTGATCAACCGGCCGAACGAAGTCCGCGCGCTCGCCACGAACGTCAAGGGGGTGCTCGACGGCGGCGTGATCACCAGGCTGCAGCAGTACGTCGACGAGAAGCTGCGGCTGGACAAAGTGATCGCCGTCGTCAACAAGGCGGACTTCGACACGCTCGACGGCTGGCTGGTCGGACGACTCGGCGTGTTCTTCGACAAGACGCTGCGCTTCGAGGACCTGAACGACATCAAGAACGCGATCAACCTGGCGCTGACGTCGCGCCAGAAGATCTACGACAAGGCGAAGCAGGCGCTGAACTCGCGCTACGGCTTCGATCTCGCCGCGACGTGGGAGCGCACGACCGCCGATACGGCGGTGTTCGACGTCGAGTTCGACACCGTGCTTCAGGACGGCCGGGATCTGCTCGCCGCGCTGCTCCAGCAATCCGACTTCGGCCGGATCCTGAAAGCCACCAGCGCCGCGGCGCGTATCCGCACCGGCGTCCTCACCCACGAAGTCACGCGCAAGACGACGGTGAACATTTCCCTGCCGCACGTCGATCTGCAGAAGCAGACCATCAACCAGGCGCTGTCGCGCGTCGAGGTCGATGCCTCGGGTCCCGGCGTGCTGGCGTACCAGGCGACCGGGAAGGACGTCGAGACGTCGAAGAACCGCTTCCGCAGCAGCCTGTCGGTCGGCGTGGCCGCCGCGATCGCCGCGACACCGGACGGCGCCGGCGACGTCGCCATTCACTCGTTCGACGGCACCTGGTCCTACGAGCTGCTGCAGTCGAACGCGGCGATGCGCCGCGCCGACTTCGAAGCCACGACGCGGCCGTTCATCGAGAAGTTCATGCTGGATCAGTTCGCGGGCGCGACGAAGCTGGAAGACTGGTACCGCCTGTTCGACGACTCGATCGAGAGCAGGCTCCACAACGGTCCGAACGCGTTCGGCGACGTCTGCCTGTCGTACGAGCTGACCGTGCCGAGCGCCGCGCTCGCCGCCTGGTTCCATCCGGTGCCGGCCAAGAGCGTGCACGCGTCCAGCAAAGCGCTGGCGATCGGGATCCAAAAGGCCTTGAAGGACGTGGTCTCGTTCTATTACCTGACGGACACGTCGCGCCTCCGGACCCTCGGATCGAGCGCCGCGCTGCTGACCTGGGCCTCCATCCCGCCAGCCAACGCCGTCGTCGGCGACGATGTGATCTGGGACAACCGCGATGCCGCGCAGTTGACGGCGCTGACCAACCTCGCGGTCGCGCACCTGGCCGCGCGCCTGCCGGTGCTGCAGCAGCGGCTCCACGACGCCGGCATGGATGGCACGATGCAGTTCTACGCGAACGATCAGGCGCCGCTGATTGTGGCAGCGGCGCTCCGCGCCGGCGCCGGCCGGCTGCTGCTCGACAACCTGTTGTCGTTCGAGCGCGCGCTGGTGCGAAGCGCGACCGACGCCTACGAGGACGCGCAGTCGTTCCTGCGCAAGGACAACCCGGCGGATGCGCTCGATCGCCTCGCCGACTTCGCGAGCGACATCACGCGCGCGTTCAACACGCTCGCCGGAAAGACGGTGTTCGTCGGGCCGGCGTTCAGACCGATCGCGCAATCAGTGTTCGTCGAGGCCGCCCGCACCCTCGATCCGGCAATGGCGGCCCACCCCTCGGCGATGCTGACCATCAGCGTGCTGAATCCTGCGCGCACGTTCGACATCGGCGCCTTCCCGGATGGCGCGATTCCGCCGCCCGACCAGATCGTCGTCGGTCAGCGGCTGGTGGCGGTGTAACACCCCTACTGCTGCCTCGACGACGACGTCGTCACGGTGCGCCCGCCCGGATCGTTGGGGCGAAGCGGGTTGGTGAACGTCATGCCGGCGTTCGTCAGGTCGCCGTCCACGTTGTCGCCCTGCGGCTTCGTGCCGGTCCTGACCCACGTGACGAGATCGTCGAACGCCCTGATCATCTCGGGCTGGCTGAACTGGCAGTGCGCGCCGATGCGATAGATCCGCTGCGTGAGCAGCTGCTCGTTGCCCGCCGCCTTCACCGCGCGCTTCAGCGATTGCTCCAGGAAGATTGGCACGAACAGATCGCCGGTCCCGTGCATGGTCATCACCGGCCGCTGAATCTTCCCGTCGAACGGCGCGACTTCTTCGAACGGACTGCTGGCGCCGCGGTACTCAGGGTCGCCGGTCTTGCGGCGCGCCTTCGCGTTGAGCGTGTCGGCGCTCAATCCGACGCCGTCAGCGACGGAGTACTTGATGTGCGCAGTGTCGACGGCGCGGTTGCCGGGCGTGGTGCTGCCGAGCAGCGCGCCCTGACTCGTGGCGGCGTTGGCGAGGAAACGGCCCGACAGGCCCTCCATCGCGAAGGGACGCGGGCCGCCGCTGATCTGGATCTCGACGCTCGCGAGCTGACGGCCTTTGTCGGTGTAGTCCGGAGGCTTGCCGAGGATCTCGCTCATCTTCGCGATGTCCTGCGGAATCGTGTCCGCATGGAACTGGAGGCCGGTGATGACTTCCGCCGCCGCGCTCGACGCGGCGAAGAAGTCGAACAACTCCGATCCCGCCGGACACATCGCGAGGCCGCCGGCAAACGTCGTCGGGAACTCCTGCATGCCGAGCAGCGTGATGTGGCCGCCCATCGACTCGCCGGTGAGGTAGGTGCGCGCCGGCGCACGGCCGCCGGTGGCCTGCTTGAAGAGATCCATCAGCGCCACGGTGTCGAGCAGCCCCTGGCCCGGCACGTAGCCGTTGCAGCGATAGCTGGAGGCGGCCCAGGCGTAGCCGTCCTTGACGAGATGCTCGCGGAACCGATGGGTTCCGACGCGCAGCATCGATCCGTTGGTTCCGGCGTTCGACACGAAGCCGTGCGCGAAGAGCACGAGGTCGCCGTTCCAGTTGTCAGGTATTTCGATCCTGTACAGCCCGCCGTCGTACTTGCCGAAGTGCACCGTCGCGCCGGGCAGCGCCTCGAACGCAGCGTCGCCAACCTGCCACTCCTGCGAGGGGCACGGCACCGGCGTGACGCCGGGCTTCCCGATCTCCGCGCGGGGTCGCTCCGAGGCTGCGACAGCGAGTGCTGCGGTGACGAATGCGAACCCGAGTGCCCCAATGCGCATCTGACGCTCCTTACAGATAGCTTCAGGAATGACTTCCGCGGGGCCGCGCTTTTGAGGCCCGACCGCCGAGGGACGCCCTGAAGGTCGTCCGCTACGAACCTGATTTGGGACGAGGTCCGAAGCCCCTCCGCAGCTCGTTGCTCACGATGCCTGCAGTCTCGTACTGCTGAGCCTGTTGAGACGGGTCCTTCGACGTCATAGTGGCCGCGAGGGCCGAGGCCGATAAGACGGTTTTCAGCGGCAGGGCCATGGGAATTCGCAGTGGAAACTCGACCAGAGCGTGGCCGAATAGTAGCCGAAAGTACAAGCGTGTGATAGAGTCACGCGACTTCGGACGCGAACGGTGTCGCGTCCGCCCACATCCCCCAATGTCCGGACGACGCTATACCGTTGTAATCGCGGACCGTACGAGCGGTGTCATCCGCCAGCTCACGGTCAATCTTCGAATCGCTTCAGGAATCGTCTTCGCGGTCATCGCGCTTCCCATCCTGATCGGCCTCGGCGCGAAATGGAGCGCACGCAGCGAGATCGATCTGCTTCGAACCTCGAATTCCGCCCTCCTCGTCGAGAACGGCAGCTACCGCCTCGCGACTGGTGAGCTGACGGGACAAATCCAGTCGCTCGAGACCGTCATCAACGACCTCGGCGTCCGCAGCCGGCTCGATCCGGCGCAGGCGCGGGCGATGCAGAAGCTGCCCGCGGTGGTGAAGGCGCGCGCCGCCGGCGGGGCGAACATCCCGGCGAACTCGACGGTCGCGGAAGTAGCGAGGGCCGCGTTCGCGACGCCGGAAGACACGTTCGGCGTCCTGCGCGAGCTCCTGCAGGGCCTCGAGTCGCGGCTGCGATCGGTCCGCAGCAACGTCGAGCGGCGCGAGGCGCTCGCCTCGTCCACGCCGTCGATCTGGCCGGCGCACGGCTGGCTCACCGGAACCTTTGGTGGTCGCAGCGATCCGTTCAGCGGCGAGCCGGCGTTCCATCAGGGGCTCGACATCTCCACCGAGAAGGGACAGCCGGTGTTCGCGACCGCCGACGGCACCGTAGAGACTGCCTCGTACACCGGCGACTACGGCAACCTGGTCGTCATCAAGCACGGTTTCGGTCTCGTCACCCGGTACGGCCACCTGAGCCGGTACAACGTGAAGCCGGGCGCCACGGTGAAACGCGGCGACGTCATCGGCTATGTCGGGGCCACCGGACGCGCGACCGGCGCGCACGTGCACTACGAAATCCTCGCAAACGGGCAGCTGATCAACCCGATGCAACTCCTGACGCAGCCGGCGCACTGATACACTGCAAGGCAGGAAGGCGGAAGCTCCCGGCCTTGCATTCCTGCCGTCCTGCCTTCTGCCCTCCTGCCTTGTGCGTTACAATCCTTGGATACCCGCGCCGCGCCGCCCCTGATGCTGGACACTCTTCTCGCCAAAGTCGTCGGAACACAGAACGAACGTGAACTGAAACGTTTGCGCCCCGTCGTCGCGCAGGTGAACGCGCTCGAGGGAACCGTGCAGTCGCTCAGCGACGAGCAGCTGCGGCGCAAGACGACGGAATTCCGTGACCGGCTCAGCAAGGGTGAAACCCTCGACGACCTGCTGTCCGAAGCGTTCGCCGTCGTGCGAGAAGCGGGCCGCCGCGTGCTCAACATGCGGCACTTCGACGTGCAGCTCATCGGCGGCGCGGTCCTCCACAAAGGCCGGATTGCGGAGATGAAGACCGGCGAGGGCAAGACCCTCGTCGCGACCCTGCCCGCGTACCTGAACGCGCTCGAAGGCAAAGGCGTCCACGTCGTCACCGTGAACGACTATCTCGCCCGCCGCGACTCGGAGTGGATGGGCAAGATCTACCGGTTCCTCGGGATGTCGGTCGGCGTCATCCAGCACGATCTCAACGACGCCGAGCGCCAGGTGGCCTACGCGGCCGACATCACCTACGGCACCAACAACGAGTTCGGCTTCGACTACCTCCGCGACAACATGAAGTTCGAGCTGACGTACTACGTCCAGCGCGGGCATCACTTCGCGATCGTCGACGAGGTCGACAGCATCCTCATCGACGAAGCGCGGACGCCGCTGATCATTTCGGGTCCGGCCGAGGAATCGACGGACCTGTATTACGAGGTCGATCGCATCA